>NZ_AP023439.1:6934239-7247620 GCF_014701095.1 Streptomyces tuirus
CGCTTCTGGAGACGGGCGTCTGGCCGGACTGAGGCACCGGCCTTGCCGGAACCGGGCCGGCCGAAGCCGCATCCTCAGGCCGCCAACCGGCGTTCCAGCGGCCGCAGTCGACGAGCCATGGGCGCAGCTCTCCTGGACGGGCGCGGGTGATGCCGGGAGCGTCATCCTGGCCGGCGCCCCGTCAGATGTCCGTGTCGTCCTCGGGCTCGCCGGCGACCACCAGCCGCCGCAGATGCTCCGTGACCACCCCGCGCGCCTCGTCCGGCAGGCCGGCGTCCGTCACGAGCGTGTCGATCCGCTCCAGCGAGGCGAACGAACTCAGGCCCACCTTGCCCCACTTGGTGTGGTCGGCTACCACGACCACGCGACGGGCCGACTGCACGAGCCGCCGGTTCGTCTCGGCCTCCGCGAGGTTCGGCGTCGACAGGCCGGCCTCGACCGATATGCCGTGCACCCCGAGGAACAGCAGGTCGAAGTGGAGCGCCGCGATCGCCTGGTCGGCCACCGGCCCCACGAGCGAGTCGGAGGGCGTGCGCACCCCGCCCGTCAGCACGACCGTGGCCGCGCCCTGCCGCGGGCCCGAGGTGCGCTGCGCCGCGTGGAACACGTCGGCGACCCGCACCGAGTTGGTGACCACCGTGAGGTCCGGGACGTCCAGCAGCTGGTGCGCCAGCGCGAAGGTCGTCGTACCGCCCGACAGGGCGATCGCCGCACCGGGCGCGACCAGCTTGGCCGCAGCGCGTGCGATGTCCTCCTTGGCGGTCAGCTCCAGGCCGGACTTGGCCTCGAAGCCGGGTTCGTGCGTACTCGCCTCGACCACCGGGACCGCGCCGCCGTGCACCTTCTCCAGCACGCCCTGGCGGGCGAGCGCGTCGAGGTCGCGGCGGACGGTCATGTCCGACACGCCGAGCTTGCGGGTCAGTTCGTTGACCCGGACACCGCCCCGGCGCCGGACCTCGTCGAGGATCAGGGATCGCCGCTGCTCCGCGAGGAGGTTCTGATTCTCGCTCACGTACGCTCCGGTCCTTTCGCCTCAATGCCGTCCGACACCCCCCGCACCGGCTCCGACTAGGACATTCTTACTGGCTCCGGTGCGAGGACGTCCCATCCTCGCATGGCGCGGACCGGAGAGCGTCACCGCGCTCACTCGTCGCGCACATGCCACCGCCGGCCCTTTTCCGCTCCCGCTTCATCACGGATCGGGGAGATTCCGTGACAGGAGGTGTGGGGCGCCGCCGAAGTGGAGATCCTTGTGCCCGCACGGACGGAGCAGACGACGTGTCACGGGGGAAGTGCGAATCAGTGGAACGTGCGCAGGAACAGGCCTCGACCAGCGGACCGGACGGTCCCGCGGCCCGGCCCGGCGAGCCCGGGACCGCCCTGGAACTCCTGGTCCACGGCGTGGGCGGCACCACGCCGCAGGAGATGCTGAACGACCCGCGGACGGTGCGGATCACCGGCGACCACACCGCGGCCGTCTTCCGGCGCGCCGACGACGTCGACGCCGAGCACAGCCCGGACGACCGCCGCCGCGACGGACCGGTGCCCGAGGCCTACGTCTGGTGCAACCTCACCTCCGGCAACGGCACCCGCGCCCTGTGGCTGCTGCTCCTGCCGTTCATGGTCGTCAACCTCGCCCACTGGATGCGCCCCACCGCCCACGGCCGCCGCCGCACCGTGCGCCTGTACGGGCTCCTGGTACGGCTCGCCGGGCTCACGCTGACGGTGCTGCTCGTCGCCGCGGCCTGCGAGGTCGCGCTCGACCTGGCGGCCTGGCAGTGCGCGGGCACCGCGGCGTGCGCGGACCGCCACTCCTGGCTGGGCTTCCTCTCACCCACCGTCTCGGACGGCGGCTGGTGGAGCGCCCCCGGCCGCAGACTCGCCCTCGCCGCCGTCGTGCCCACCGCCCTGACCGTCCTGCTCTGGTACCTGTCCCGGCGCACCTGGAGCGACTACGAGTCCCAGCAGCCCATCGAGCGTGTCCCCGAGCCCGAGGGGGAGGGCGGCCCGACCGCGCTCGGCCGGCCCGGCTTCTGGTACGGGCGCCGGCTGGTGGCCCGGCTGCGTGCCGCGCACACCGCCGCCGGCCTGATCACGGTCGCCGCCGCGGTCGGCAGCGCCGCCGCCCGCTACGACCGACGCCCCGGCGGCCCGGCCGTACTCGACGCTCTGGGACTGATGCTCGAAACGGCCCTCGCCGTCTGCGCCGTAGCCGTGGTGTGGGTGGTGTGCCGCCGCGGCCGCAGCGAGAAGCGCCTGGACCGCACGCTCGACGAACGCTTCGTACGGCGCCTGCCGCTCGCCGCACTCGCCCTGCTCCTCCTCGCCGTGCTGTACGCCGGGTGGGAGCGCCCGGGGTGGACGTCGCGGGGCCGGCTGCCGGGTGACACGACCTTCGGTGGGATCGCCCTGGTGCAGGGCCTGCTGGTGATCGTCCTCGGCGTCGTGGCATACGTCCTGCACCGCACCGACCCCGACCGGCGGGCGGTGCTGCGGGGCCTGGGCGGGCCCGCCGTGGCGATGCTGGCCTGCGCCCTGGGCGGCGTGATGTCCGGTGGTGTGTCCCAGCGTGTGTCCGACTGGCTCGACGGCACCGGGGCGTCGATCGACGGCCCGCCGGTGCTGCTGACCTGGCAGGCGTCCGTGATACCGCCGCTGCTCGTCGTGCTGCTGGGGCTGTTCGGCTGGCTGGCCCACCGCGCCTGGCAGCTCGCCCGCGCCGAGCGCGCCGCGGTGGCACTCGACTACCCGGACGAGGCCCAGGACCGCGCCCGCACCCGGCGTATCGCCTACACCCGCGCGATGGCCTCCCTCACCGACCGGGGACCCCGCATCGTCGCCGTCACCTCCGGCGTCACCCTGCTGCTCGGCGCCGGAGCCCTCGTGGGCGCCCTCGCCACCGACGAGACCCCGGGCGAGGCCGCGCAGGGCACCTACCCCGTCGTCCACGGCGCCGCCGAGACCGCACAGGCCCTCGGCTCCTGGCTGATCGGCCTCGGCTTCATACTCTTCGTCACCTGGGGCCGGCGCGCCTACAAGGACCCCGCCGCCCGCCGCACCATCGGCATCCTGTGGGACGTCGGCACCTTCTGGCCACGCGCCTCCCACCCCTTCGCCCCGCCCTGCTACGCCGAGCGCGCGGTGCCCGACCTGACCTGGCGGATGGCGACCTGGACCCGCGCCACCGGCGGACGACTGGTCATCTCCGGGCACTCGCAGGGCAGCGTGCTCGCCGCCGCCGCGGCCTGGCAACTCGCCCCGTCCGCCCGCAAACGGGTCGCGCTGTTGACCTACGGTTCCCCACTGGAGCGCCTCTACGGCCGCTGGTTCCCGGCGCACTTCGGGCCGGCCGCGCTCGGTTCCCTGCACCGGGACGTCGACTGCTGGCGCAACCTCTACCGGCTCACCGACCCCATCGGCGGCCCGATGCGCCTGCCCGGCGCGCAGGTCGACCACGCCCCCCTGATGGACCCCCTCGCCTACGGCCGCACCGCGCTGCTGCCGCTGCCCGCCCCGATCCTCGGACACTCCGACTACCAGGCCGACCCGGCCTTCGCCGAGGAACGCCGCAAGCTGCTGGCCCGGCTCCGGCCGACGGCTCCGGATGCCCCCGAAGGAGAGGCCTCGGAGGGAGCGGAGGCGCCGGACGTGCCGTCGCCACGGCACGAGCCCGAGCCGCCCGCCGCATAGGCGGGCGCCGCGTAGCGCCGCGTAGGCGGGCGATGCGTAGGGGTACGCCTCCTCAGAGCACCTCGGGGAGGTCCTCGGCGTAGAGCAGCGTCAGGTCGTCCGTGCTCGGCTCCGGCAGCTGGGCGACCCGGCTCGCGTGCCGCTCGACCATTGCCTCGAAGGTCTGCCGCGCGGTACGGCCGTTGCCGAACGCCGGGCCCTTGGGGAGCACCGTGAAGTACTTCCGCAGGCCCTCCGCCGCACCCTGCGCCAGCCGGTACTCGTGCTCCTCGGCCTGCTGCTCCACGATCCGCAGCAGGTCGTCGGGGCCGTAGTCGCTGAAGGTGATGGTCCGCGAGAAGCGGGACGCCACACCCGGGTTGACGGACAGGAAGCGCTCCATCTCGGCCGTGTAGCCCGCGACGATCACCACGACCGCGTCCCGGTGGTCCTCCATCAGCTTCACCAGCGTGTCGATGGCCTCCTTGCCGAAGTCGCGGCCCGCGTCCTCCGGGGACAGCGCGTACGCCTCGTCGATGAACAGCACACCGCCGCGCGCCTTCTCGAAGGCCTCCTGGGTGCGGATCGCCGTCGAGCCGATGTGCTCGCCGACCAGGTCGACCCGGGACACCTCCACCAGGTGGCCCTTCTCCAGCACACCGAGGGAGGCGAGGATCTCGCCGTAGAGCCGCGCGACCGTGGTCTTGCCGGTGCCGGGGGAGCCGGTGAAGACCAGGTGCCGCTTGACCGAGGCCGCCTTCAGGCCGGCCTGCTGCCTGCGCCGGCCGACCTCGATCATGTCGGTGAGGGCGCGCACCTCGCGCTTGACGCTCTCCAGGCCCACCAGCGCGTCGAGTTCACCGAGGACGTCCTTGGAGGAGCGGGCCGGCTGCTCGGGCTCGGCGGCCGGAGCCGGGGGCTCGGGCTCGGCGCGGGGACCGGGGACCCCGCCCAGCAGACCGGCGGAGTGGCTCACCGTCTGCACGGCCGTCTCCGGCGCGGCGGGCGCGCGCAGTCCCGCGCTCTCGTCGCTCGTGCAGTCCTCCACGAGCGGGCTCGCTCCGGATGCCGCGTCCGCGCCGCTGTCCGCGAACTCGTAGCCCCCGCGCGCGCACCGCTCCGTGCGGCACTTCCGCAGCGTCGTACGACTGCCGTCGATCACATGGAAGCCGTAGCCTCCGCTGCCCGTGACCCGGCAGTTCAGGAAGCTGCCCCGGCCGCCCGCCGAGACGTAGACACCGGCCTCCGCTGGGGAGTCGATGGTGCAGCGCTCCACGGTGGGGTCGGCGCCCTTGGTGACGATCACGCCGGTCTGGGTGCCGTCCACCGTGCAGTTGCTCAGCGTGCCACCGCTGCCGTGGTCGCGGAACCAGGCGCCCGTCGCCGCGTCCCGGATCCGGCAGTCGTCGAGCTGCGCGGTCGCGCCGTCGCTCACCGACACGGCCGTGTTGCGCACCTGCGACAGGTCGGTGTCGACGACGTCGGCGCGCGAGCCGCGGTCGAGCACGAACAGCGCGTCCGGCACGTCGTGCACCCGGCAGGAGTCCAGGACGGCGGTGGCGCCGTCGCTGACCCACACCGCCGGGTAGTCGCCCGTGCTGTCGAAGATCTCGCACTGGTTGGCGTCCACGCGGGTGCCCGGGTCCCACACCGACAGGCCGTTGCGCCCGAACTGCCGCACCGTGGTGCGTGTCAGGGTGAGTACGGAACGGGAACGCAGGTCGACCGCGTTCTCCGGGATGTCGTGGATGCGGCAGTCGGCGAGGGTCAGCACGGCGTCCGTGTCGAGCGTGACCCCGTCGGCCGTCGTGCGGTGCACGTCGCAGTCGGTGAGGTGCGCGGTGGCGCGCCCGGTGATCTGCACACCGCTGCCCCGGACTTCGTAGATCTCGCAGCCCACCGCTTCCAGCGCGGAGTTCTCCCCGGTCGCCGACAGGCCCGAGCCGGAGGTGTGGTGCACCCGGCAGCGCTCCAGGCGGGGATGGGCCCCGCCGCGCACCGCGACGCCCGCCTGGCCGGCCGCGACGACCTCGCACTCCTCGAACACCCCGCCCGCGCCGTCGAGTACGGCGATGCCGATGCCCGCCGGGTTGTCGACCGCGCAGCGCCGCACCGTGGGCCGGGCGCTGCCGCGCACCTCGATGCCGGCCGCCGACCGCGTCACCACCCGCACGTCCCGCAGCTCCGGGGTGCCCTCCTCCACCAGCACGGCGGGGGCGGCCGCGTCCTGGCCCTCCACGTGGAGGTCCTGCACCACCGCCGAGGCGCGCACGGTCAGCGGCACACCGTCCACGGGCGCGATGCGCACCGAGCCGGGGGAGCCCTCGGGACCGCGCAGGGTCACCGCGCGCTGCAGGACGAGGTTCTCCCGGTAGGTGCCGGGCGCGACGGTGAGGACGTCCCCGTCGGCCGCGGCCTCCAGGGCGGCGGCGAGCGATGCGTACTCACCCGTGCGGCGCCGCCACCGCGACGTGCCGGTGTGCGTCACCTGGACCGTGCCCTGTGCCATGGTGTAGCTGTGCCCCCACCTCGGTCGTACTGATGGCTCGTCCGCCGTCGGGGCGCTCCACCCCGGGGTCGCGACCGCGGCCGAGCCCGCCCTTCCGGGCCTGGGCGCGCACGCGGCATCGACACCGGCGCGTCCCTGAGGCTCGCTCGCGCGCGGGTTGTGCCGAACGGTTCGGCCGGACCACCGTAGCGTGCGCGCGCGTGGTGGGTTGACCAGAGCCGGAAGGCGGTCAGCTGCCGGTGCCCGTCCTGCCCCAGTCCGGGCCCGCCTTGTCCCATGCCTGGTCCCAACGGGCGTACCGGCGGCGGACCATGCGCCAGACGATCAGCCGTCTGCCGCCCTCTATGAGACCGCCCGCCGCGAGGGCGGCGCCGAAGCCGGCGAGGACCGCGTGCGTCGAGGCCGTCGCGGAGTCGAGCGGGCGGGCGACCATCCGGCCGTGCCGGTCGGTCCATATCCGGAACGTGTCGCCCTGCCGCGGGTCCTTGAGGCTCGCCAGCACCGGGCCCTGGTGCGGGGTGCCGTCCGGCGCGGTCCAGTCGGCGAGGACGCGGGTGCGCAGATCCCTGCCCGACGAGGTCTCGGGGTCGGAGTCCAGCGCGGAGCGGTCCAGCTTGCGGATCACCGTGGCCGTCACCAGATGCCGCGCCTCGTGCTGTGACCGGACGGAGCGCTGCAGCGCGTCCTGAGCCGTGTCCCCGACGAGCGAGCCGACCAACGGGGCGGCCAGCAGGATCAGCAGCAGGGCGGCCAGTGCCACCCAGGCCTCGGCCAGGTCGGTCGGGCGGCACAGCGGATTGCGCCGCCAGCGCCAGAGTCCCCTGATCGCTCGCACCGCCTGCACCCCCTTCCCGCTCCGTGATACTCCCCGGCGGAGCCGTCCACCCGCGGACCCGTCGAAGAGAGAGCCACATCACCTCTCCCCGGGGCCTCTCACGAATTTCTCACACAAGCCCAACGCCCGGGCCCGCGGCACGGTTCCCGCACCGCTCGCAGAGCTATTCGACGATCCTGACCGGGTCCCCGACCCGGATCGTGCCGCGGGACAGCGGCACCAGGTTCTGCCCGAAGACCAGCTTGCCGCCGAGGCGGCGATGCCGTCCGAGGCTGTGCAAGGGCTCGCGGCCGCGCTCGCCGGTGTCCTGGTCGGTGGTGGTCACCACGCAACGGCCGCAGGTCTTGGCCACGCGGAAGGGCACGTCGCCGATGGTGAGCCGCGACCAGTGGTCCTCGGCCCAGGCGGGGGTGTCCGCGACGACCACGTTCGGCCGGAAGCGGTTCATGGGCAGCGGGCCCTCGCCGGCGTACTCGCCCTGCGCGATCAGGGAGTTGAGGGCGTCGAGGGAGGCAGTCGTGGTGAGCAGCAGCGGAAAACCGTCGGCGAAGGAGACGGTCTCACCGGGTCGCCCGTATTCCGGGGCGACGGGCCGGCGCGTGGCCGGGTCGTCCATGTACGCCAGTCGCACGGCGGTGCCGAGGCAGGAGCTGAACCAGGCGTGCGCGGCCTCGTCCTCGGCCTCGACCGCCTCGACCTTGTCGCGGAAGATCTCCACCGGCACGGTGACGGACGGCCGGGGGACGGGCACCGTCAGCGGCGGCATGCCCGGCGCCGACAGACCGACGGCGCCCCCGGGCCGAGGCTCGGCGGCGACGAGGGCGAGGCGCGGCAGCAGGCGTTGTGTGAGGACCTTTCCCCTGTCGTCGATCAGCACCCAGCGCCGGTCTCCGGCCAGCCCCCAGGGCTCCACGGCGGCCTCCCGGGGCGCGATGCCCCGTACCGCCTTGACCGGATGAACATGGATCGAGTGCAGATGAGCGTTCCCCATGGGGCCATGGTGCCAGTCGGCACCGACAGCCCCCGGAGGCCGGCTCAGTACCCGCGGTACTGCTGGTTGTTGTACGGGTCCTGATAGGGAGCCGGGGCCGGCCGGGGAGCGGCGGGGCGCATCGCCTCGTAGCCCGCGGGGGCCGCCGGACGCGGCTGCTGCGGGCCGGGGTAACCGCGCGGAGCGGTGGCCTGCTGCGGGATGTACGCCGCGGGTGCCTGTTGCAGCGGCGCGGGCTGCTGCTGCGGATAGCCGTAGGCGGACTGGGAGGGCGCTGCCGGGAGGGCGGGCAGCGCCGAGGGGAGCGCGGGCAGGTGGCTGCCCGGCATGTCGTACTGAGCGGGGACCCGGATCGGGGCGATCTGCGGGGTGCCCCGCTCGGCGACGAGCCTGTCGTAGATCGGGGTGTCCGGGAAGGAGGCGGAGTAGTAGCCGCCGCCATAGGTGGAGCGGGGGGAGGTCATGGCACATAAGTTAAGCCCACGATGTGCTGGTTGGGGAGACCGATAAGAGGGTTGTTTTCCGTGTCCGCAGTGACCCGGGATCCCCAATGCGAGCGAACTCGGCAAAAAGGGGCACCGAACGGGGCTCTGATCGTGTAAAGGCCGAGTTCCGGGCGGGTTACCGGCGGTTGGCCGCGGTCTTCCGCGCGGTCGCGCATGGGACTTCGTCGCCGTAACGAATAGGTTGTCCGCACGGAACCCGATGAACCGCCGGGACGGGCCTGGCGCGGTGACACGCAATGGGGGCGGACATGCACATGCTGAAGGGGTCGAACACTCCGGTGCCCACCGCGGCGCTGCGGGTGGAACTGGGATGGCGAACCGGACCCGGAGTGCCCGACGCCGACGCCTCCGCCCTGCTCCTGGTGAGCGGCAAGGTCCGCTCCGACGCGGACTTCGTCTTCTACAACCAGCCCGCGCACTCCTCCGGTGCCGTCCGGCACGAGGGCAAGCGCGACGCCGGCGGCCGGGTGACCGACACACTCCTCGTCGACCTCGCGCGCGTGGAGCCCGGGATCGAGACACTGGTGCTCGCCGCCTCCTCCGACGGCGGCGCGTTCGGACAGGTCCCCGACCTCTACATCGAGGTGCGGGACGCGGCGCAGGGCGCACCGGTGGCCCGCTTCGACAACCCGGGCGCCACCACTGAAACCGCTTTCGTGCTGGGCGAGTTCTACCGCCGCCAGGGCGCCTGGAAGTTCCGCGCCGTCGGCCAGGGCTACAGCAGCGGACTCGAAGGGCTGGCCACGGACTACGGCATCACGGTGGACGAGCCCCAGCAGACGGCACCGGCACCGGCACCCGCACCGGCACCGGTCACGGCCCCGGCGCCGCCCGCCGCCCCACCGGCCGCCGCGTACACACCCCCGCCGATGCCTCAGTCAGCACCTCCGCCCCCGCCCGCCGCGCCGCCCGCGCCCGTCCGCCTCACCAAGGTGACGCTCACCAAGGCGTCCCCCTCCGTCTCCCTCACCAAGCAGGGCGGCACCTCCGGTGCCCTGCACGTGAACCTCAACTGGGAGGTGCGCAAGCAGTTCTCGGGATGGAGCAGCAAGTTCGGGCGCCCGACGGCGATGCACTCCGACCTCGACCTCGACCTGTGCGCGCTGTACGAACTCAACGACGGCAGCAAGGGCGTCGTCCAGGCCCTCGGCAACAGCTTCGGGGCCCTGCACCAGCCTCCGTACATCCACCTCGACGGCGACGACCGCACCGGAGCCGTGTCGACGGGTGAGAACCTCACCGTCAACCTCGACCACAAGAACGCCTTCCGGCGCATCCTCGTCTTCGTCACCATCTACGAGGGCGCCCGCTCGTTCGCCGACCTGCACGCCTCGGTCACGCTCCAACCGCAGCACGGCGCGCCGATCGAATTCTCCCTCGACGAGTGCACGGTCCCTTCTCTCGTGTGTGCACTCGCCCTGATCACCAACACCGGCGGCGATCTGATCGTCCAGCGGGAGGCCCGCTATCTGGTGCCCGACCGCGGGGTGAGCCCGCAGCGGACCGTCGACCACGCCTACGGGTGGGGCATGAACTGGACACCCGGCCGGAAGTGACTCCCCACGCCGGCCGTCAGCCCTCGTCGGGCACGGCGTCCGGGCGCGCGTAGGTGCGGCCCTTCCAGGCCGCACCCCGCCCCCGGTAGTGCTGCACCGCGGAATCCACCGTCATGAGGAGATAGAGGAACGCGGTGAACGGCAACAGCGGGGCGAGCCACAGCGGCTGCCGGTAGTGGCGGAGCATCGGGACGTACGTCCCCGCCATGATCAGCCACGCGAGACCCCCGAACACCGCCGCGGGCACGCGGCCGGTCGCGAGGCCCGCCAGGACCGCCACCGGCGGAACCAGATACACCAGCGCCAGCCCGGCGACCGTGCCGGCCAGCAGCAGCGGGTGGTGCCGCAGCTGGGCGTACGCACTGCGCGACACCATGCGCCACAGGTCGTGCAGCCGCGGATACGGCCGCACGCTGTCCACCCGCTCGGCGAGCCCCAGCCAGACCCGGCCGCCGCCCTGCTTGACGGCCCGGGCGAGCGCGACGTCGTCGATCACGGCGTGCCGGATCGACTCCGGGATCCGCGCCCGCTCGGCGGCCTCCGCCCGCAGCAGGACACAGCCCCCGGCCGCGGCCGCCGTCCGCCCCGCCCCGGCGATCCGGCGGAAGGGGTAGAGCTGCGCGAAGAAGTAGACGAACGCCGGCACGACGAGCCGTTCCCAGACGCTCTCCACCCGCAGCCGGGCCATCTGGGAGACGACGTCGAACCCACCGGAGCGGGCCGCCGCCACGAGCTCGCGCAGACTGTCCGGCGCGTGCGCGATGTCGGCGTCCGTGAGGAGGAGGTACTCGGGCTCACGCGCGCGTGCCAGCCCGATGCCGTGCCGCACCGCCCACAGCTTGCCGGTCCAGCCGGCCGGGGGCTCGCCCGGCGCATCCACGGTCAGCGGCAGCCCGCCGTGCCGGCGCGCCAGCTCCTGCGCCAGCTCACCGGTGCCGTCCGAACTGCCGTCGTCGACGAGGAAGACCTCCGCCCGCCCCGGATAGTCCTGCGCGAGCAGCGACGGCAGCGCGGCGGGCAGTACGGCCGCCTCGTCACGGGCGGGGACGACGACGCACACGGACGGCCACGCCTCAGGCTCCGCGCGTGACGGCAGCCGCACATCGGTGCGCCAGAAGAAGCCCTGACAGAGCAGCAGCCACAGCCAGGCGAGCAGTGATCCAGCGGCAGTCCACACAACGGCGCTCACGCGCGCAGTCTGCACCACCCGGGCTGCCCTGGACGGCTCATCGTCTATCGTGATCGGGTGAAGATCGCGCTCATGGACTCCGGAATCGGTCTGCTGGCGGCCACCGCCGCGGTTCGGCGGCTGCGCCCCGACGCCGATCTCGTGCTCTCCCTGGACCCCGACGGCATGCCCTGGGGCCCGCGCACCCCGCAGGACCTCACCGAGCGCGCCCTGGCCGTCGCCGAGGCCGCCGCCGCGCGCCGCCCCGAGGCCCTGATCGTCGGCTGCAACACCGCCACCGTGCACGCCCTCACCGCCCTGCGCGCCCGCCTCGAACCGGACATCCCGGTCATCGGTACAGTCCCCGCGATCAAGCCGGCCGCGGCCGGCGGCGGGCACCTCGCCATCTGGGCCACCCCGGCCACCACGGGCAGCCCCTATCAGCAGGGTCTGATCCGGGACTTCGCCGGCGGTGTCCCCGTCACCGAGGTGCCGTGCTGGGGTCTCGCCGAGGCCGTGGAGCACGCGGACGAGGCGGCGATCGACGCGGCGGTGTCCGCGGCCGCCGCCCTCACCCCGGACGACGTGACCACCGTCGTCCTCGGCTGCACCCACTACGAACTGGTCGCCGAGCGCATCCGCACCGCCGTCCAGCGCCCCGGCCGCGTGCCCCTCGTGCTGCACGGCTCCGCGGGAGCCGTGGCCGCCCAGGCCCTGCGCCGGCTCGGCGAGCAGCCCGCGCCGGGAGCCGCCCCGCACGGCACGCTCACCGTGCTGCTCAGCGGACGCGAGGGCACGCTGCCCGCCCCCGCCCTGGCGTACGCCGAAGGGCGTCTGCTGCAGGCGGTCACCCCCGCCCGCTGACCGCCACCCGTCACCGACGGTCACCCGCCGGGCCGGATCGGCCTGACGCCCACCCGGCGCAGTCACGCTCCGCCACGGGGTACCAGCGGAGCGAATCCTGAGTACCCTCAAGGCATGAGGGACCACCGCCACGGGGAGAACGCCCCCCAGCCGCACACGGTCGTGTGGACCGGCCGTGCCACCAACCGGGTGCAGTGGCTGCTGGCGCTCGTGGGCGCCGCCTGCATGGCGCTCGGCATCGAGCTGGCCGTCGACTCCGCGTGGACGTCCGGCGTCGCCCCGCTGGTCATGGCCGTCGTCGGGTGCATCGCCGCCGGACTGCTGGTCCTCTTCGGAACGCTCGCGTTCGTGCACGTCGCCCTGCGGGTCGACGAGGACCACCTCGAGGTGCGCTGCGGCCACATCGGCGTTCCCCGCCGCCGTATCCCGCTCTCCAGCGTGGTCGGCGCCACGTACATCTCCCATGTCACCCCGCGCCACTGGGGTGGCTGGGGCTACCGCTGGCGGCCCGAGAAGGGCACCGCGGTGGTGGTGCGACGAGGTGAGGGTGTCGAGCTGGAGCTGTGGGACGGGCACACCTTCACGATCACCGTGGACGACGCGGAGGCGGCCGTACGGGTGATCGAGGCGCGGCTGCGTCCCACCAAGCCGGGCGCTCCCGCGCACTGACCCACCGGACGTTCGTCACCCGCGGTGATCGACGGCAGTGATCACTGACTGTGATCGCCGGCCGTCCCGGTGGCCGGGGACCACGGACCGGGCATCGGGCCGGTCACCGCGCCGCAGTGCGTCCCGCGCCGCGTGCCCGCGTGTCAGGGGAGCGGCCCGCCGGTTCGTCGGCCAGGGGGCGTGCCGTGGCCATGCCCGCCAGCAGGCCCGCCCCCACCGACACCGCCGTGAAGCTCAGCGCGTTGCCGATGGCGGCGATGGCGGCGAGCGCGGTCAGGGCCGCGCCCGCGGTGAGCGCCACCGGGGTCGGGCGCGGGCCGCGCCACAGCGCGTACAGGACCCAGCCGAACGCCGCCGCCAGCAGGGCCACCCCGACGATCCCCTGTTCCGCCGCCTGTTGCAGGGGAGCCGAGTGCGGCTTGCCGTCGGACAGCAGCGACTGGGCGGACGTCGCGCTCAGCTCCCCGAAGCGGCCCGGGCCCGCCCCCAGCGCGGCGTCGTCGCCGAGCAGACGCCAGGCGTCATGCCACAACCGCACGCGGTGCGGCGTGAGCCGCCCCTCCAGAGCCGCCACGAACCCGCCCGGGACGGCCCGCGCGGCGACCGCCCAGATCAGACCGGTCACCAGGGCGGCGACCACGCCCAGTAGGGCCATGGCGGCGCCGCGGTGACGGGTGTGGCCGGCGGCCAGCGAGCACACCAGCACCGCGAGACAGGTCACGAGGCCGCTGGCCGAGCCGAGCAGGGCCGCCAGCACCGCCGTCCCCGCGGCCAGCAGGCGCAGGGCGAGGCGAACGGCCGGAACCTGCGCGGCCCAGGCCGCACAGCACGCGGCCCCGGCCGACAAGGTCAGTACGGCGGCGGTGGCCCCGGCATGCCCGAGAGGCGCGGCGATCTGCGGGCCCGGAGCAAGGTGCGGAACGGCCACCGTCAGCGCGATGCCGGCCAGCGCCCCGGCGAAGGGCGCCCCGACCGGCAGCAGCGCCCCGCCGATCCGCCCGGCGGCGTACCCGGCGGCCACCGCGAGCACCGCCAGGAGAACCCCCTCCGGCCTGCCGTCGTGCACGGCCGCCGTGATCAGGGACCAGGCGGCGCAGGCGCCCAGCACCGCGACCCCCGCCGCGTCAGAAACGATTCGTCTCTCGCCGTCCGCGTCCGGCCCGGACGCGGACGTCACCCCACTGGAACCCACCCCGCCCGCCCCCCGGCGCAACCAAAGCCCCCGACCTGTGACGACCCCGGCCGCACCGGCCGCCACGGGCCGTACGACTGAGGCTTGGCACACCGTAGCCGCTTGTGGACGGTTTGAGGATGTGTCATGACGAAATGAACAGGACGCCCGTCACGCCCACCGGCGCTGTCGGCCCCAAGGTCACGCGCCTTAGACTCCGGGAGTGACCGTCACCGCAACCTCCGTCGGCGAATCGGACCAGCTGAAGCCGCGGATCGCGCCCCGGGCGCGGACGTGGGCCCAGCGGCTGGCACGTCTCGTCCCGGCCGCCGCAGCCGCCCTCTCCGGCCTGCTCCTCTACGTCTCCTTCCCGCCCCGCACGCTGTGGTGGCTGGCCCTTCCGGCCTTCGCCGTCTTCGGCTGGGTGCTGCACGGCCGCGGCTGGAAGGCGGCACTCGGGCTCGGCTACCTCTTCGGCCTCGGCTTCCTGCTGCCGCTGCTGGTGTGGACCGGAGTGGAGGTGGGGCCGGGGCCCTGGCTCGCCCTGGTGGCGATCGAGGCTCTCTTCGTCGCCGCGGTCGGCGCCGGGGTCGCGGCCGTGTCGAAACTGCCCGGCTGGCCGCTGTGGGCGGCAGCCGTGTGGATCGCCGGCGAGGCGGCACGCGCGCGTGCGCCGTTCAACGGCTTCCCCTGGGGGAAGATCGCGTTCGGCCAGGCGGACGGAGTGTTCCTGCCGCTCGCCGCGGTGGGGGGCACTCCCGTGCTCGGCTTCGCCGTCGTCCTGTGCGGCTTCGGGCTGTACGAGGTCGTCCGGCTCACCGTGCGGTGGCGGCGCACCGGTGAGGTCCGCCGGGCCGCGGCGGCCATGGGCCTCATCAGCCTGGCCGTCCCGGTCGTGGCCGCCGTCGCGGCCCGGCCGCTGGTCAGCGACACCGCCGAGGACGGCCGGGCCACCGTCGCGGTGATCCAGGGCAACGTGCCCCGCGCCGGCCTCGACTTCAACTCCCAGCGGCGGGCCGTGCTCGACTACCACGCGCGCGAGACCGAACGTCTGGCCGCCGAGGTCAGGGCCGGCAAGGTCGCGCGACCCGACTTCGTGCTGTGGCCGGAGAACTCCTCCGACATCGACCCCTTCGCCAACCCCGACGCCCGTGCCGTCATCGACACGGCGGCCCGGTCCATCGGCGCGCCCATCTCGGTCGGCGGCGTCGTCGAACGGGACGGCAAGCTGTACAACGAGCAGATCCTGTGGGACCCGGCGAAGGGCCCCGTCGACACCTACGACAAGCGCCAGATCCAGCCCTTCGGCGAGTACCTGCCGCTGCGCTCGCTCATCGGCGCGATCAACGAGAACTGGACGGCGATGGTCCGCCAGGACTTCAGCCGGGGCACCAAGCCGGGCGTGTTCACCATGGACGGCGCCAAGGTCGGCCTCGTCACCTGCTACGAGGCCGCCTTCGACTGGACCGTGCGCTCCGAGGTCACCGACGGCGCCCAGCTGATCTCCGTGCCCAGCAACAACGCCACCTTCGACCGCAGCGAGATGACCTACCAGCAGCTCGCCATGTCCCGCGTGCGGGCGGTCGAGCACAGCCGGACCGTGACGGTGCCGGTGACCAGCGGAGTCAGCGCGATCATCATGCCGGACGGCCGGATCACCCAGAAGACCGGAATGTTCGTGGCCGACTCCCTGGTGCAGAAGGTTCCGCTGCGGTCCTCGCAGACCCCCGCCACCCGGCTCGGCATCCTGCCGGAGATCGCCCTCGTGCTGGTCGCGGCCGGCGGACTCGGCTGGGCCGTCGGCGCCGGGCTGCGCGGGCGACGCGCCGGTGACGTGTAGCCGTACGCCGTTCGCACGCCGCCTCAATCGCGCCAGGGCGCCGGAAGCGGCCCATTAGGGTCGACGGCATGGCTACTCCCGACTTCATCCGCACGCTCCGTGCCTCGGCCGGTCATCAGCTGCTCTGGCTTCCCGGGGTCACCGCCCTCGTCTTCGACGACGAGGGCAGAGTGCTGCTCAACCGCCGCGCCGACACCCGCGCGTGGTCCGTCCTCGGCGGCATCCCCGACCCGGGGGAGCAGCCCGCGGCCTGCGCGGTACGGGAGGTCTACGAGGAGACGGCCGTACGGTGCGTCGCCGAACGGGTCGTCCTCGTCCAGGCCCTGCAGCCCGTCACCTACGAGAACGGCGACACCTGCCAGTACATGGACATCACCTTCCGCTGCCGTGCCGTCGGCGGTGAGGCGAAGGTCAACGACGACGAGTCGCTGGACGTGGCCTGGTTCGACGTCGACGCGCTGCCCTCCGGACTCGACGAGTTCGACCTGCTCCGGATCAAGCAGGCCCTGTCGGACGCCCCCACATGGTTCGAACCCACTGCTTCCCTGTGAACTATGGGGCTTGACCACATGGGGCGGGGGAGGGGCGCTGCCTAGGGTCGAGCCATGACCGCGCCCCGTGCCCTCCCGGCCCCCCACGCCTCCCCGCTCGACCTGGGCGGCCGCACCGCGCTCGTCACCGGCGCCGCCGGTGGCATCGGCCGAGCCTGTGCGCTGCGGCTCGCTGCCGCCGGGGCCAAGGTGAGAGCCGTCGACCGGGACACCGCGGGCCTTGAGGCCCTGGCCGGCCAGGGGCGCGGCCTCGCCGGCACGGTGGAGCCGCACGTCCTCGACCTCACCGACCTGGACGCCGCCGAACTCGCTGCCGCGGGCACCGACGTCCTCGTCAACAACGCCGGACTCCAACTGGTCCGCCCCATCGAGGACTTCCCGCCCGAGGTGTTCCACACGGTGCTCACCGTGATGCTGGAGGCACCGTTCCGGCTCATCCGCGGCGCCCTGCCCCACATGTACGGGCAGGGGTGGGGCCGCATCGTGAACGTGTCGTCCGTCCACGGCCTGCGCGCCTCGGCCTACAAGTCCGCCTATGTGGCCGCCAAACACGGTCTGGAGGGACTGTCCAAGACCACCGCCCTCGAAGGCGCGCCCCACGGTGTCACCTCGAATTGTGTGAACCCCGCCTATGTGCGCACACCCCTGGTCGAGAAGCAGCTCACCGACCAGGCCCAGGCGCACGGCATCCCCGAGGAGCGGGTGCTGTCCGAGGTGCTGCTGCAGGACAGCGCCGTCAAACGGCTGATCGAACCGGATGAGGTCGCCGAGGCGGTGGCGTACCTGTGCAGTCCCCAGGCCTCCTTCGTGACCGGCACCTCGCTGGTGCTCGACGGTGGCTGGACCGCCCACTGAGCAGCCGCTTTCCGTCCGCCCCGGGGAGTTGTCCACAGGGCTGACGGGACCGGCCGGTCATGGTGAATCCTGTGAGCATGTCCAGCGATCACGTGCAGTCCGCCGAAATGCCGTTCCTCGAGCTCCTCGCCCGGGGCGCCTCGGCCGACGCCTATGAGCAGCCGGAGCTGCTCGCGCGTGCCGAAGGGCGCCCGGCGGAGTGGATCGCCGCGCTCCGACAGGCCAAGCCGCTCGCCCTGCGCGTGCGCGCCGAGCTGGAGGGGCGACGCCGGCGTGAGGCCGAGCTGTCCGCGCTGTTCGAGACCGCCCACGACCTCGCCGGGCTGCGCGACCTCGACGCCGTGCTCCAGGCGATCGTGCAGCGCGCCCGCTCGCTGCTGGGCACCGACGTCGCCTACCTCAGCCTGAACGACACCGCGCGCGGCGACACCTACATGCGCGTCACGGAGGGCTCGGTCGCGGCCCGCTTCCAGCAGCTGCGGCTCGGCATGGGGGAGGGGCTCGGCGGCCTGGTCGCCCAGACCGCCCGCCCCTATGTCACCGACGACTACTTCAAGGACGACCGCTTCCAGCACACGCTCAGCATCGACGCCGGTGTGCGGGACGAGGGGCTGGTGGCCATCCTCGGTGTGCCGCTGACGCTCGGGCACCACGTCATCGGCGTGCTGTTCGCCGCGGACCGCCGCGCCCGGGTTTTCGAGCGGGAGCAGATCGCCCTGCTCGGGTCCTTCGCCGCGCTCGCCGCGGCGGCCATCGACACCGCCAACCTGCTCGCCGAGACCCGGTCGGCCCTCGCCGGCCTGGAGCGGGCGAACGAGATCATCCGCGACCGCAGCGGCGTCATCGAGCGCGCCTCCGACGTGCACGACCGGCTCGCCGAACTCGTCCTGCGCGGCGGCGGGGTGCACGACGTGGCCGCCGCGGTCTCCGAGATCCTCGACGGCACGGTGGAGTTCGCCGAGGCCGCCGCCGCACCCGCCGGCGCCCTGGAGAAGTCCGGCGCGGAAGGGCACGCGGTGCTGCACGAGGACGACTGGATCGCCGCCGTGGCCGCCGGCGGCGAACTGCTCGGCGCGCTGGTCCTGCACGGGCACCCGGGGCTCGACCCCGTCGACCAGCGCACTCTGGAGCGCGCCGCGATGGTCACCTCCCTGCTGCTCCTGGCCCGCAGATCCGCCGCCGAGGCCGAACAGCGTGTGCGCGGTGAGCTCCTGGACGACCTGCTGGACGCCCGCGACCGCGATCCACGCCTGCTGCGGGAGCGCGCCGTCCGGCTGCACGCCGACCTGGACGCGCTCCACGTGGTGCTGGCCGCGCGACTGGAGGGCACCGCGGCCGACGCCGACCAGGAGGCGGACGCCCGCAGACGCCTGGCAGCGGCGGCGTCCCATCTGGCCGCGACCAGGCACGGTCTGGCCGCCGCGCGCGACGGGGGCACCGTCCTGCTGCTGCCGCTCGGCGCCGGCGACACGGCGACCGACCTGGCCCGGCGCGCCGCCCGGCATCTGGGCACGGCGGTCCACGCACCGGTCACCGTCGGCGCTTCCGCACCCGCCGAGGACCTCGCCACCCGCCCCGAGACCGTGGCCACGGCCTACGGGGAGGCCCGCCGCTGTCTCGAAGCCCTGCGGGTCCTCGGCCGCGCCGGGGACGGTGCCGCCGCCGAGGACTTCGGCTTCTTGGGACTGCTCCTGGCCGGCGACCGCGACATCCCCGGCTTCGTCGACCGCACCATCGGCCAGGTCGTCGCCTACGACCGGCGGCGTGGCACGGAGCTGCTGCGCACCCTCGACGCGTACTTCGCCTGCGGCATGAGTCCGGCCCGCACCAAGGACGAACTGCACGTCCATGTGAACACGGTCGCCCAGCGTCTGGAGCGCGTCGGCCGTCTCCTCGGCGACGACTGGCAGAGCCCGGCCCGGGCCCTGGAGATCCAGCTCGCCCTGCGCCTGCACCGGTTGTCGGCCCCGGCACAGCACTGACCCCCGTACGCAGTCCGCGTACGGGGGCCGTAGACCGGTGCTCCCGGAGGGTCAGACGGTGCGGGCGTCCTCCGGGGCGGCAGCTGTCCGGTCCGCGCCCGGGCCAGTGGGAACCGCGACGTCGGCCAGGTCCCGGTTGCGCGTCTCCTTGGCCGCCGCCACCGCGATGACCGTGAGCACGGCGGCGGCGATGACGTACAGGGCGATCGGGGTGGAGCTGCCGTAGCCGGACAGCAGCGCGGTGGCGATCAGCGGTGCGGGCGCGCCCGCCGCGACCGAGGCGAACTGCGCGCCGATCGACGCACCGGAGTAGCGCATGCGCGTCGCGAACATCTCGGAGAAGAAGGCGGCCTGGGGTGCGTACATCGCCCCGTGCAGAACCAGCCCGATCGTCACGGCGAGGATCAGGTTGCCGAAGCCGCCGGTGTCGATGAGCGAGAAGAACGGGAACATCCACAGCCCCACTCCGACCGCACCGATCAGGTAGACGGGCCGGCGGCCGATCCGGTCGGACAGCGCGCCCCAGGCGGGGATCACCGCGAAGTGCACGGCCGAGGCGATCAGTACCGAGTTGAGCGCGGTCTGCTTGGAGACGCCGGCCGAGGTGGTGGCGTAGACGAGGATGAACGCGGTGATGACGTAGTAGCTGATGTTCTCCGCCATGCGCGCGCCCATGGCGACCAGCACATCACGCCAGTGGTGCCGCAGCACGGAGACGAGCGGCAGCTTCTCGGCCTTCGCCGCGCCGTCCGCCTTGCGGGCCTCGGCCTGCGCCAACGCCTCCTTGAAGACCGGCGATTCATCGACAGACAGACGAATCCACAAACCGACGATCACCAGTACGCCGGACAGCAGGAACGGGATCCGCCAGCCCCAGCTGCCGAACGCGGCGTCCGACAGCAGGGCCGTGAGCAGCGACAGCACACCGGTGGCGAGGAGCTGCCCCGCCGGCGCGCCGGTCTGCGGCCACGACGCCCAGAACCCGCGCCGCCGGGCGTCCCCGTGCTCCGACACCAGCAGCACGGCACCGCCCCACTCGCCGCCGAGCGCGAACCCCTGGACGAGCCGGAGCATGGTGAGGAGCACCGGCGCGGCCGTCCCGATGGAGGCGTACGTGGGCAGCAGCCCGATGGCGAAGGTGGCCCCGCCCATCAGCAGCAGGCTCAGCACCAGCAGCTTCTTGCGTCCGAGCCGGTCACCGTAGTGCCCGAACACCAGCGCGCCCAGCGGCCGGGCGGCGAATCCGACCGCGTACGTCAGGAACGACAGCAGGGTGCCGACGAGCGGGTCGGAGTCCGGGAAGAACAGCTTGTTGAACACGAGCGCGGCGGCGGAGCCGTAGAGGAAGAAGTCGTACCACTCGATGGTGGTGCCGATGAGGGACGCGGCGACGATGCGCTTGAGGTTGCCCTGGGGTGGGGGAACGGTTGCTGCGGAGGCCATGGGGCGCCACTTCCTCGTGTGCGGTGGGGACGGGTGGGTGTTCGCACACGGTAGGAACGTGCAGGTCAGCGGCACATGTGGTGGGACTACATAGTTCGGGGCGTGGCTATGCGGCGGGCCACCATGCTGGCCGGGGCCCTGCGGCTCCCGGCGGTACGCGGCAACGCCAGGCCGAGGCCGCACCGCGTCTCGGTACACAGCGCGCAGCCAACCAGCAGTGCCGTGGCGGGCCGGTGGCCGGGCCGCGGCCCGGCCACCGGGATCGTTCCGGCGCGGCTACTGCGCCATCTCGTACGTGCCGGACAACGCCTCGACCCGCTGCCAGACGCGCCCCGTACGCGCCTCGTCGACGACCGGCCGGCGCACCGCTGCCAGCGCCCACTCCTGCTGCTGCTCGGTCGCCGAGTCCTTGCCGTGCAGTTCGACGGCGTGGCCGGAGAAGTCCCGTACGAGGACGGCGAAGAGTTCGTCGAGTACGTGCTCGTCCAGTCCTGTCAGGCCGGCCTGCTCCAGGACGAGCTGCCCGTGCACGACGAGCGCGAAGAGCTGGCCGATCGAGAGGACCAGGTCGAGGTCGCGGCTCTGCTCCGTGTCGGGGGCGGCCGTGGCGACGAACTCGCAGAGCGCATCGGCCTGTTCACGCAGGCGAGCGACGTTGGGCAGATGCGCGTACGCCTCGAAGGCCGGGCGCCAGTCGTGGAAGCGCACCGAGCCCAGGCCCCGGGCCGGTCCCTGCCGGAACAGGAAGTCGTCGTCGGCCGCGTCGAGACGGGTCGGCACAGCCGGGTACTCGGCCGGGTCGAGGAGGTGGTTGCGCAGGAACTTCAGGATGAGCGCGAGGTTGACGTGGACCGTGCCCTCCAGCTTCGGCAGGCCACGGATCTCCACGGCCGCCTGGCTGAAGTAGTTGTCCTTCTCGAAGCCCTTCGCGGCAATGACGTCCCACATCAGGTCGATGACCTTCTCGCCCTCCGTGGTCACCTTCATCTTCGTCATCGGGTTGAAGAGCAGGTAGCGGCGGTCGTCCGGGCCGGCGGAGCGGAAATAGTCGACGGCCCGGTCGCTGAACAGCTTCATGCCGACGAGCCTGACGTATGCGTCGGTCAGCTCGCGCCGCACGTGCGGGAAGGCGGTGACGGGGCGGCCGTAGAGGACGCGGTTGTGGGCGTGGGTGACGGCCTCGTACATGGCGTGTTCACAGATGCCGATCGAGGCGGTGCACAGATTGAACTTGCCGACGTTGACCGTGTTGAGGGCGGCGTCGAAGGCGGCGCGGCCGGTGTGCAGGACGTCGCCGGACGTGACGGGGTAGTCCTCCAGGCGGAACTCGCTGACGAACTTGGAGGAGTCGACGACGTTCTTGACCAGGTGGTAGGCCGGATGACGGCTGTCGGCGGCGAAGAACACATAGCCGTCGGGGCCCTCGACGTCGGTACGGCGGCCGAAGACGGAGACGAGTCCGGCGGCGTTGCCGTTGCCGATGTAGTACTTGGAGCCGGTGGCGCGGAAGCCGCCGTCCCCGTCGGGTTCGAGCAGCATGTCGGTGGAGTAGATGTCGGCGCCGTGGGCCTTCTCGGACAGGCCGAACGCGAACACCTCGCCCTGCGCGAGGAGTTCCGCGGCGCGGACGCGGGCGGCGGCGTTGTCGCTCTGCCAGACCGGGCCGAGGCCGAGGATGGTGACCTGCCAGGCGTACCAGTAGTCCAGGCCGTAGAAGCCGAGTATCTCGTTGAGCGCGGCGATACGGGCGGTGTCCCACCGCTTGTCCGGCTCCTCTTCACCCGCACTGGACGACGGCGTCAGGAAGGTGGCGAACAGGCCCTCCTTCGCGGCGAAGGAGAGGAAGTCGCCGAGCCACGCCCGCGTCCGGTAGTCCTCGATCAGCTGCCGCTTTCCGCGCTGCTCGAACCAGTCGACGGTGGCACGCAGCAAGCGGCGTGTCTCGGGGTCGAAGTGCGCGGGGTCGTACGTGCGCGGGTTGAAGAGCAGGTGGTCGGCCATGGAGGACCTCTTTCGGCTGGTGGGCGGATGGGAATCGAGAGGTGGGCGGCCGGAGCGGCGGGGCCGGTGGGGTGGAGTGCGGTCAGTGGCCCGGGTCGAAGCGGGCCAGCGTGGCGAGCACGTCGTCCAGCCAGCCGATCATCATCCGCTCGTACGCGATGCCGCCGCGCAGTACGGCGTGCTGGAGCTCCCGCTCCGCGTCCGGCGGCGCTTCTGGAGTGGCCGTGCCCGCTCCGGGCCCCGTGAAGTCCCGCTCCTCGCCTGCCAGATAGTGCGCCAGCCGGTCCCGGTGCGCCTGCCGGTGTCGCTCCACCTCGCGGATCAGGGCGGCAGGGGCGTCGAAGGCCGCGCCCCGGATCTTCACCGCCAGGTCGTGGCGGACGCTCTCCGGCTCGATCGGGTCGTGCAGCCACGAGGACAGCGCGGCCCGGCCGAGGTCGGCGACGGAGTACTCCTTCTTGTCCGGCCGTCCTTGCTGGGGGATGTCCCGGGCTTCGACCCAGCCGTCGTTCTCCATGCGCTTCAGTACGCGATAGATCTGCTGGTGGGTCGCGGTCCAGAAGTAGCCGATGGACCGTTCGAAACGCCGGGCCAGCTCATAGCCGGAGCCCGGCTTCTCCAGGAGCGACACCAGGATCGCGTGCTCGAGCGCCATGACGGCGATCGTGCTATGCAACTCGTTGCATAGCAAGTCTCATCCCTGGCGATGCGACGCGGCTCACGCCCGCACGCCCTCCCTGCCCCGGTGCCGGAGCCTCGCCGCGGGCCGGCGGTGACCGGGCCGCGGCGAGGGACGGGGATCAGGATCCGGTGAGAGACGGGGATCAGGATCCGGTGAGGGAGATGGCGAGGTCCGTGATGTTCAGCGGGAACTGGCCGATGGAGGTGGCCTGGCCGGTGAAGACGTTGACGCTGTACAGCGAGGGGGTGCCGGCGCCGTTCGGGGTGAGGGAGGCGAAGGCGGCGTTGTCGACCGTCTTCCCGCCCGAGAGGGTGCTGTAGATGTCCATGCCGGCGTTGATTCCGGCGTCGATTCCTAGGCTGCCGGTCGGGGCGAGCGTGCCGTTGTTCGCCGGGGACTGGAGGACGACCTGGTCGGTGGTCGTGTTGATGTCGACGAGCGTCGTCGCGGTGGCCGCGTTGAGGTCGTTGTTCGTGTAGGCGGCGGCCGAGACACCCTTGGTCGTGCCCTCGGTCGGCGGGGTGGTGAGGTTCTGGTCCTGGACGGTGCTGTGGTCGTTGAGGTTGTGCCGCAGATTCTGGCCGTTGTCGCTGATCACGCGCAGGCGGTCGGCCGCCGGGTTGAAGTCGACGCCGAAGTTGGCGCCGTGCAGGGCGTACTGGAGCTGGGACACCTTGGTGACCACGACGTCCGTGGTGGCCGGCGGGGTCTTGATCGTGTAGATGCCGCCCTTGTTGCCGACGCCGTACATGAGGCCGTCCTGCACGCGGAAGTCGATCCCGATCAGGCCTGTGTCGCCGCTGAGGCCGGTGACGACCCTGACCCAGTCGAGGACCTGCGGCCGGTCGGTCGTGAACGTGGCCATCAGGGTGCCGTCGCCGCTGATCCCGAAGGCGCGCAGACTGGGCGTGGCGGCGGGGGCGGCCGAGCCGGTGCCTGGTGTGCCGAGCATGAGCGCCGTCGATGTCACCATGACCGCGACCGCCGCCATGATTCTCTTTCTCGTGTCCGTCGTCATCGGAGTTTCCCTCCCGTGGGGGCGAGCGCCGTTCGCGGCGCCTCGCTGTGAATTGCCTCTGCTCCTGCCGGTATTGATCACCGTGGTCATGCCGAAGGCGGTTCTCATTAAGGCCGCTTCACAGTTCCCCCACAAGCAGAAGGGTTGACGGAAACACCCCGATCCGGGAATTTTGCGCACGGTGATAAAGGCCCTGACGATATATCTGCCACCGGTTTGTGCGGAGTGATGAACGCCGTCCGGATCTCCCCTGTCGGCCCGCTTGTCGTGAAGGGCATGCTCGCGTTCATGGGGAGTCTCTTCGCCGAGCTGGCCCGGCGGGCGTCGACCAACGCCCGTCGTGAGGTCGAGACGTACACGCGTGAGATCCCGGAGTTCGGGTTCCTGGACAAGGACGCCCGGGCGCGGGCGAAGACGCTGGAACACTCGATGTGGTTCCGGCGTCGTACCGTCGAACTATCGCCTCACAACAGCGAGTTGAGCGCAGACGATCTCGACTGCATCGCGTCGATGGGGGAGCTGCGGGCAGGTGCCGGGATGTCGCTCGACGCACGGCAGCGGGTGCTGCGCGTGCACACCGCCCTCATGCTGCGCGAGATCAACGAGGCGACCGACGCCCAGCGCGGCGGCGGTGTCGACGAACTCATGCGCATGATGACCTGGTTCGCCCCGCAGGGTGAACGCGGCATCGCTTCCTACCGCCAGGGATTCGTGCGCGTACTGCGCCGCCGAATGCCGTACACCGAGCAGGCGGCCCTGCTGGCCCGGTCATTGCTGAACGGAGATCCGATTTCGGCGGAACTCGCCACGGCCGTCGGCATGGAACTCCCGGATCGCTACGCGGTGACGGTTTTTCGTATTCCGGACCGGCCCGCCCTCGATCGTTTTCTGGATGACGAGATCGGGGCGCTGGTGAAGGGCCACCGTGCGCCGGTCATGTGGGGACCGGAGGGCGGCGACGGGAGCGGCGAGCTGATCACCCTGCTTCCGCTGTTCGCCGGCCCCGCGGCACCGGAGGGCGCACCGCCGCACGCCGTTCCCGACCTTGTGCGCGACCTCATCCCCGATCACCTGCCGGACCTCGTACAGGACTTCGGACAGGCCCTCGGCCGCACCTGCGCCGTCGGCACGTCCATCGCACCGCTGCCGGAGCTGGCCCGTGCTCTGGACCGCGCCCGGCGGATCAGCCGGGCGGCACCGTCGCGCCGGGCGTCCGCCCGGCTGCGGCCGCACACGCTGGCAGACGTCTTCGTCGAACTCGCCGTCGCGGACGTGCCACTCGTCGACGACTGGCTCCGCACGCTGGCCGGCCGGCTGGAGGGCGGCCCCGACCTCCTCACCACCCTCGACGCGTACTACCGCCACGACATGCACCGCGGTGCCACGGCGACCGCGCTCAACGTCCACATCCGCACCTTGGACTACCGCCTGCGCCGGGTCCGTGAGCTCACGGGCATCGACCCCGGATCGACACGGGGCGTGCGCACGCTCAGTGCCGTGGTCACCCGGTGCCTGTCGGGAGCGTGGCGCTGACACGCGCCGCGGGCGTGCCGGACCCCGCAACGACTCGCCTCACAGGTCGGCTGCCCAGCGGTCCAGGAGCGCGTCCGCGTCGTCCGCACCCGGGGCGGGCTGCTGCATGACCTCGGGCAGGGCCTGTTCGGCCCAGATCACCTTGCCCTGCGGGGTGTACCGGGTGCCCCAGCGCTCCGCCATCTGCGACACCAGGAACAGACCCCGGCCTCCCTCGTCGGTGGTCGCGGCGTAGCGCAGATGCGGTGAGGTGCTGCTGCCGTCGGCCACCTCGCAGATCAGGGTGCGGTCGCGGATGAGCCGCACATGGATCGGCCCGGCGCCGTAGCGGATGGCGTTGGTGATGAGCTCACTGAGGATGAGTTCCATGGCGAAGCCGAACTCCGACAGGCCCCACTCCTCGAGCCGTCGCGACACGGCGTCCCGCATGCCGGAGACGGCGGCCGGGTCCGGGGGTACGTCCCAGTCGGCGACCCGGTCGGGGGGCAGTTGCCGCGTGCGGGCGACGAGCAGGGCGACGTCGTCCTTGGGGCGCCCCGGGAGCAGGGTGTCCAGCACGTCCTGGCAGGTCTCCTCGGGCGGCCGGCCGGGGTGGCCCGTCAGCGCATCGCGCAGCAGCTCCATCCCCACGTCCAGGTCGCGCCGGCGGTCCTCGATGAGGCCGTCGGTGTACAGGACGAGCTGGGTCCCCTCCGGGAGGCACAGCTCCGCGGTCTGGAACGGCATGCCGCCGAGCCCCAGAGGCGGACCGGCCGGCACGTCCGGGAAGGTGACGGACCCGTCGGGGTGGACCAGCGCGGGCACCAGATGCCCCGCGCGGGCCACGACGTAGCGGCGCGTCACGGGGTCGTAGATCCCGTACAGGCAGGTGGCGCCCACGACACCCGCCGCGGTCTCCGCCGTCTCGTTCTGGTCGATCTTCCCGACCAGGTCGTCCAGATGGCTCAGCAGCTCGTCGGGTGGCAGATCCAGCGCGGAGAAGTTGTGGACCGCGGTGCGCAGCCGACCCATCGTGGCGGCGGCGTGCAGACCGTGGCCCACCACGTCGCCGACGGCCAGAGCCACGCGGCTCCCCGGCATGGGAATCACGTCGAACCAGTCCCCGCCCACGCCCGCCTGGGCGGGGAGGTAGCGGTAGGCGAGGTCGAGGGCGTTCTGCTCGGGCATCGCCTGCGGCAGCAGGCTCTGCTGGAGGGTGACGGCCAGGGCGTGCTCGCGGGTGTAGCGGCGGGCGTTGTCGATGCTGATCGCGGCCCGGGCCACCAGCTCCTCCGCCAGTGACAGGTCCTCCTCGTTGAACGGCTCGTGCTCGCGCCCGCGCCAGAAGCTGGCCATGCCCAGCACGACACCACGGGCCTGGATCGGCGCCGTGATCAGGGAATGGATGCCGTAGTCGATGATCGCCTGGGCACGCTCGGGGTCCTGCAGCCGCCAGCCCGTGGCGGCCGGCAGATCGCTCACCAGCTGCGAGTGACCGCTGCCGTAGCCGCGTGCCTGGGGAGTGGAGGGAACGTAGTCGAAGAGCCGGCCCTGCGCGGACAGCGGGTGGTCCTCCCGGATGCCGCACACGGCCGCGCGCCGCATGTCCGTCGCCGTGGGGGCCGGCTCATCGCCGTGCAGGACGGTGTCGGCCAGGTCCACGGTCACGAAGTCCGCGAAGCGGGGGATGGGGACCCGCGCCAGCTCGTCGGCGGTGCGCAGCACGTCCAGGGTGGTACCGATGTGGAGCCCGGCGTCGTAGAGCAGCCTGAGCCGTTCCCGTGCCACCTCGGCCCTGCCGGTCACCGTCTGCAGCTCGGTGGAGTCGCGCAGCGTCACCACGGTTCCCTTGGGGCCTCCCCGGTGCTCCGTGGGCCGCTGGTTGACCGCGAGCAGCCGCTCTCCCGCGAGGTGCACCTCGTCGCTGGCCTCGCGGCCGGAGGCGAGCAGCGCCCTTGTGTCGGGATCGAGGCCCGGCAATCCCGAGACGAGCCGTCCCTCCGCGTCCGGGGGCAGCTCCAGCAGCCGTCTGGCCTCGTCGTTCGCCAGCATGAGCCGCCCGTCGGCGGACACGATCAGGACCCCTTCCCGGACGGAGTGGAGCACCGTGTCGTGGTGCTCGTACATCAGGGTCATCTCCTCCGGGGCCAGGCTGTGCGTCTGGCGTCGCAGCCGCCTGCCCACCAGCGCCGTCACACCGGTGGACAGCGCGAGCGCTCCGGCTCCCGCGCCCAGGATGATCGGCAGTTGCCGGTTCAACTGGCTTTCGACGTTCTTGACCTTCATCCCCGCCGAGACGAGGGCGACCACCTCGTCGCGGGCGTTCTCGATCGGGACCGTGGACTGCACTTCGCGCCCGAGCGGGCCGTCGACGCTCTCTACGAAGACCCTGCCCGCCAGCGACGGTCCGATCTCGCCCACGAACTGCTTTCCGATGCGGTCCGGCAGAGGGTGCGTGTAGCGGATGCCGTTGGTGTTCATGACCACGATGAAGTCGACACCGGCAGCCCGGCGGGCCTCCTCGGTGAGCGGCTGGAGAATCCTGCTCGGGTCCGGGGTCCGCAGGGCCGCCAGAACGCCCGGTGAGTGCGCGAAGGTCTGCGCCACGGCTGTGGAGCGGCGCCGGGCCTCGGCGGCGGAGTCGCGCTCCGACTGCAGGATGAGAGCGAAAACGCCGCAGGCCACGAGCAGGACCACGAGAGCCACCTGGAAGATCAACACCTGCCCGGCCACGCTCCGCGTGGTCCTGCTGATCACGCGCTTGACCGAGAGATGTCGAGGGCGGGCGAAGCGATTCGCCATGCGACCTTTCTAACACTGGTGATCCCGAGCGGCCAGGCTCGGCCTGATCCTCGCCGGTCGGCCTCGGGAGTCTGCGGGGGCCGGGCGTGCCTGCCGCGAGCCCCGGCGTCTCCGGGCCGGGCTGTCCGCCGTAGAGCGTGCGGTGCACGATTCTCTCCGCGCCCGTTGCCGGTTTTGGTCGATATCATGCGTTTTGTGATCATGTCTGCACGGCTGAGGCGCCGTCGTCCCGCCTACAGCGGCCGATGGGATGCCGCCCGGTTGTCACCCGTGGTCCTGACCGTCCTCATCGCCGTGCTGGCGTTCTCCACGCCCCGGGAGATGGCCTTCAGCCGCCTGCTGCCCGCCGCGCCGGCGCTGGCGGCGGCGATGTGGCCGGTGGTTCCCACGATGCTGCTGGGGGCGTTCTGTCTGCTGCTGATGACAGTGCTCAGCCTCTTCTACACCGATCTGGGGACGCAGTACACGGCGGCCGCCATCGTCGCCGTCACCCTGGCGGCCGCGTACGGGAGTCATGTCCGGCTTCAGCGAGAGGAAACGCTCTTCCAGCTCCGGCTCGTCGCCGACGCGGCGCAGAAGGTTCTGCTGCGCCCGCTGCCGCGCCGCATCGGCGATCTCGAGATCGAGTCGCTGTATCTGGCCGCCCAGGAACAGGCCCGGATCGGTGGCGACTTCTACGAAGCGATCGGCACACCGCACGGGGTCCGGCTGCTCATGGGCGACGTACGGGGCAAGGGCCTGTCCGCGGTGGGGGTGGCCTCGGCGGTGATCAGCTGCTTCAGGGAGGCGGCCTACGACGAGCCCGACCTGCAGGGCATCGTCCACCGCCTGGAGACCACCGTGACGCGCCACAGCGCCGTGTTTCCCATCCAGGACCAGCCCGAGCACTTCGCCACCGCCCTCCTCGCCGAGATCCCGCACGACGGCGACCGCCTGCGCATTCTCAACTGCGGACATCCACCGCCGCTGATCGCGCACCGCGGGAAGGTCCGCGTGCTGGATCCCACCGTCCCCTCGCCGCCGCTCAACCTCGCGGCGCTCATCGGTGACCGCTACTGGGTCGACACGGTCGCCTTCGCCCCGGGCGACCGGTTGCTTCTCTACACGGACGGCGTATCGGAGGCCCGCGACCACGCCGGCCGGTTCTTTCCGCTGCCGGACTGGATGCAGCGGCAGGGCCTGCAGAAACCCCGCGTACTGCTCGACCGGCTGCACCGGGATCTGCTGCTCCACAGCGGCGGAATGCGCGACGACGACATCGCGGCCCTCGCGCTGAGGCGCTCCGACGTGGGGTTTTGGGAGTCGCCGACGTAGAAGGCGTAGAAACGCGCGCTAGTGACAGGTCCTTGAGTGCGTCCTCTAGCCTTCTGGGGAGCTCACGCCGAGGCCGCGACCCGCCCGAGCCGCCCGGACGCCCGGGAGGGCCAACCCCAGCGAGAGTCAGTCAGTGTGCAGGACCCGGAAGCGCCCGGGCTCCGACGGGTCCCGGTCCACGACCTGGATCGGCGCACCGGCCCACTGCCACACGCTGATGTCCGGCGTGTGCGAGAAGCGAATGCGCCCTCGGGTGCCGTCGACGGTGACGCGTGACCAGTCCACGGCCGGGCGCGCCCGGCCCGCACCCCCGGTCCGCAGCGCCTCGGCCAGGACCGCGACCGTGTCATAGCCCTCGAAGGCGACGAAGGAGGGCTCTTCGGCCAACCGCTCGCGCAGGGCCGCCCCGACGCGCACACCGAGGGGGCTGAGCCGCTCGGGCAGGTAGCGCAGGAACGGGATCGCGGCGCCCTCGTCGCCGAGCAGCGTCGCCCACTCGGCGAACTCCGGCTGCCCGGCCGGAGCGCCGATCATGACCTCGGCGAGGCGCCGGTCGCGGCGGACCGACCGGACGATCGGCACCGCCGGGTCCGGGTGGCCGACCAGGAGAAGGAGGGCCGTCGCGCGATGGCCCGCGAGTTCGTCGCACAGGGCCGCGGGGGCGAGAGCACGCGCGTCGAGTTCGACGACGGCGCCGCCGCGTGGAGCGACGTACTCCCGCAGAATCCGCGCCCCGGCCGCCCAGTAGACACTCGGTTCGGCCGCCACGGCGATCGGGCCCCGGCCCGCGCCGAGGAGGAAGTCCGCGTAGACCTGCCAGCCGCGGGTCTGCGGCGGCGAGAGACGCGCGACCCGGTCCGTCGGCTCCTCGGTGAGCGCGTCGAGGACCGCTGACGAGCAGAGGTAGGGCAGACCGAGCGCGTGCGCCCTGGCGGCGGCCGCGCGAGCGACCACGCTGTGATACTCGCCCGCCAGCGCCGCCACGCCCAGACCGGCCAGTTCCTCCACGGCCGCCTCGGCCCGCCGCGGATCGGCGGCGGTGTCCCGGACCACCAGCTCCACCGGCCTCCCGGCGACCCCGCCGGCGTCGTTGACCTCGCTGACGGCCAACTCCATCCCGGCGAGCAGGTGTTGGCCCGCCTGGGCCCAGCCGGGCCGGGTCAGCGGAGCGAGAGCGCCGATCAGGACGGATGCTCCTCCGGCCCGCTCCGCCGCGTACGCCGTCATGTCATCTCGCCGTGGGGGACCCGCCTGTTCGACCATGCAGGCCATTGCATCCATGCCCCCGCCGGCAGGCAACCGGATATCCGCACGCCGTGCCGTCTTCGTTCCTGGTCGAACGCCGTGTCCTGCGCAGGTTCTTGATCGTTCGGAGGGGCGTGGAGATGAGCGCTGCTTGGGCCCGCGTCGCGGGCGGGACGGTGGTGGCCGCCGTATTCACGGTGCTGCCGGCCGGAGGCTGTTCCGGGCCGCCGCGGCCGGTGCTTCCGGCGTCGGAGCCGGCGCGCAGCGAGCTGATCAAGGCCGCGCAACAGGTGCTGGTGGACCGGTGCATGACCGCCCGGGGCACCGCGGGGCAACCCGTCTCGCAGGAGGACGCGCTCTTCGGGACGGACCCGGCCGAACTGGAGGTCACCCTCGCCACCGGGTACACCGTCCGTACGCACACGGACGGTTGCCTGGCGCAGGCACACCGCCACCTCTACGGCGACCAGGCCCGCTGGTTCCGTGCCGAGGTCACCGTCAACAACCTGCGCCCTGAAGCGCGGGCCCGCCTCAGGGACGACCCGCGGTACCGGGCAGCGCTCGCGCGCCGGGCCGCCTGTCCCGACAAGGACACCTGCTGTGCGCGGGAGAGCGGACTGGACGACATGCGGGCCCGGCTGGAGCCCGCCCGGCTCGCCGAGGTCCGCGCCGCGCACCGTGAGGACATCGCCACGTACGACCAGTTGCGCGACCGCGCACTGCACCGCGCGGCCCGGCTGCTCGCCGGCCGGGCCACCCCCTCTCCGAAAGGTCCCGCCCCGTCATGACGAACAGCAGGCTGTTCCACGCCGTCGCAGCGGTGTTCCTCCTCTTCACCGGCGCTCTCACCACGGCCGGCACGGCAAGCGCCGCCGACTGCCCGAGCGGTGAGTTCTGCGTCTGGGAGAACGCCGACTTCTCCGGTCAGCGCGCCAACTGGTCCGGGGACGACGGCTGGTGGGAGGGCTGGATCGCGGACAAGGACTCCTCCTGGGCCAACCACGGGATCTCCGGGCCCGGAATCAAGGACCACGTCAAGGTCTACTCCAGTGCCGGGCAGGGCGGCCAGATGACGATCTGCCTCACCCCTGGCCAGGAGGTCGGCTACAACGGCGTGGCCCATGACCGGGGCGACTCCCACACCTGGGCCATGAGCTGCTGACACGCGGTACGCCCGAAGCCCCTGCCGGACGCACGGCCGGCAGGGGCTTCGCGGCTCGTCCGGGACCGACCGGCGCAGGCTGAGCGGTGCCTGACGCCCGGCTGCGCGGCGGGGGCGAGGGTCGGTTCCGTGACGGGGACGTCGCCGAGTGCCCGGTCCACCACCGCCGGCAGCGTCCGAACTGCCGAGGGCGCGGTACCGCATGCCTCGCCTCGCTTCCTCGCAGCGGGTCGTCAGCGGGCGGGCCCCGCCACCCCCTGCGTTACGGGGCGACGGGTTTCCTGGCGCGGTCGCTCTCGTCCTGGACGAGCAGGGAGAGCAGGGAGGCCACGGAGAGGCCGGCCTCGGCCGGGTGGCGCAGCACCTTGTCCGGCTCGATGCGGTACGTGTTCGTGCGCCCGTCCCGGGTGTGGGAGAGGTAACCGGCCTGCTCCAGATCGGAGATGATCCGCGAGACGGCACGTTCCGTCAGTCGGCAACGCGCGGCGATGTCGCGGATGCGGGCGTTCGGATTGTCGGCGATGGCCGCCAGTACACGCGCGTGGCTGGTGATGAACGTCCATCCGCTGTGGGACTCGGGCACTCCTACCATGCCCAGCATTTTAGGGGGCGCCATTGCCGGAACGTAGATACATGACATACTTTTCATGCAACAGATGACGTGCTCCCCTCGGGGAGAGCCAGAGAAGGAGCCCGAAGGTGCCCTGGGACAACGCCGGAGTGCCGGCGCTGACGCGTGACACCGGCGCCAAGCCGCTGCCGGAGCAGGCCACCGCGCACGCCCCCGAAGGGGCCGCGGTGCTGCAGTACGAATGGCTCGGGGCCTGGGTCGTCGTCGCCCGAGGCTCCTACGACATGGACTCGATCACGCCATTGTCGGACGCCCTGGGGGCCGCGGTCCGGACGTATCCGAAGGTGATCCTGGACGCCTCCGGCATCAAATTCGCGGACTCGACGCTGCTCAATCTGCTGATTCTCACGCACCAGGCGGGAACCCTGCGTGTGGTCGCGCCGTCGCTTCAGCTCCGGCGGCTGTGCGAGATCACCGGAGTCGACGGCATCCTGGAGACGCGGGCCTCGGTGGACGACGCCGCCGTCTCCTGAGCCGCCCTTCGCGGGGCAGGGCCGAAGCAGGGGCTTCACCGTCGAGCGGGGTGGTGTCACGGCCTGCCGGAAACGGCCGGTCAGGCGGCGTCCGCTGTTCGGCCGAGGATCACGGCTCCTGCTTTGTTCAGGGCTTGAAACGTGGGTTAACCTGCGGCGTATTTCCACATCGCATACACATCTGTGACCGTGGAAAAGCGTGCACGACAACCGGGCCGCACTTCGGCCCGGGGGGTTCCGAGTCCTCGGGTTTCGAGGGCTCTTGGGGAGCGGAACGAGGGTGCCATGACCAGCGACAGCACTGGGGTCGTCGATGCGGTGCCGGGCGACCAGGAATTGCGGCGGCTGCTGGCCGGCCTGACCGCCGTACGCGACGGGGACTTCGGTACCCGGCTGCCGGACGACGCCGACGGACTCATGGGCGACATCGCCACGGTCTTCAACGGCATGGTCGACCAGCTGTCCGTGTTCACCTCCGAAGTCACCCGGGTGGCCCGCGAGGTCGGTACCGAGGGCACGCTCGGCGGGCAGGCGGAGGTGCCGGGCGTCTCGGGCACCTGGGCCGATCTGACCGACTCGGTCAACGCCATGGCCGGCAACCTGACCACCCAGGTCCGCGACATCGCCCAGGTGGCCACGGCGGTTGCCAAGGGCGACCTCTCGCAGAAGATCGACGTGCCCGCCCGCGGCGAGATCCTCCAGCTGAAGGAGACCGTCAACACGATGGTCGACCAGCTGTCCGCGTTCGCCGACGAGGTCACCCGGGTCGCCCGCGAGGTCGGCAGTGAGGGACGGCTCGGCGGCCAGGCACAGGTGCCGGGCGTGGCCGGCGTCTGGCGCGATCTGACGGACTCCGTGAACCACATGGCGGGCAACCTCACCAGCCAGGTCCGCTCCATCGCCCAGGTGACCACGGCGGTCGCGGAGGGCGATCTCTCGCAGAAGATCACCGTGGACGCGCGGGGCGAGATCCTGGAGCTGAAGAGCACCATCAACACGATGGTCGACCAGCTCTCGGCGTTCGCCGACGAGGTCACCCGCGTCGCCCGCGAGGTCGGCACCGAAGGGCGCCTCGGCGGCCAGGCGGACGTCAAGGGCGTCAAGGGCACCTGGCGCGACCTCACCGACTCCGTGAACTTCATGGCCGGCAACCTCACCGGCCAGGTCCGCAACATCGCGCTGGTGGCCACGGCGGTTGCCAAGGGCGACCTGTCGCAGAAGATCACCGTGGACGCGCGGGGCGAGATCCTGGAGCTGAAGAGCACCATCAACACGATGGTCGACCAGCTCTCGGCGTTCGCCGACGAGGTCACCCGCGTCGCCCGCGAGGTCGGCACCGAGGGGCGCCTCGGCGGCCAGGCCCAGGTGCGCGGCGTGTCGGGCACCTGGAAGGACCTCACCGACAACGTCAACGTGATGGCCTCCAACCTCACCGGCCAGGTCCGCTCCATCGCCCAGGTCGCCACCGCGGTGGCGCGCGGCGACCTGTCGCAGCGGATCACCGTCGAGGCCGCCGGCGAGGTCGCCGCGCTGGCCGAGGTCATCAACACGATGGTCGACACGCTGTCGGCCTTCGCCGACGAGGTCACCCGTGTCGCCCGCGAGGTCGGCACCGAGGGACGCCTCGGCGGCCAGGCACACGTGCCGAACGTCGCCGGCACCTGGAAGGACCTCACCGACAACGTCAACTCCATGGCCAACAACCTCACCGGCCAGGTGCGCAACATCGCGCTGGTGACGACCGCGGTGGCCAGGGGCGACCTGTCGAAGAAGATCGACGTGGACGCCCGCGGCGAGATCCTCGAACTCAAGACGACGATCAACACGATGGTCGACCAGCTGTCCGCGTTCGCCGACGAGGTCACCCGGGTCGCCCGCGAGGTCGGCACCGAGGGACGCCTCGGCGGCCAGGCCGAGGTCGAGGGCGTCTCCGGCACCTGGAAGCGCCTGACGGAGAACGTCAACGAACTGGCGGGCAACCTGACCCGTCAGGTGAGGGCCATCGCCGAGGTCACCAGCGCCGTCGCCGAGGGCGACCTGACCCGGTCGATCAACGTGGAGGCGTCCGGCGAGGTCGCCGAGCTCAAGGACAACATCAACTCGATGGTGGAGTCCCTGCGCGAGACCACCCGGGCCAACCAGGAGCAGGACTGGCTCAAGACCAACCTCGCCCGGATCTCGAGCCTGATGCAGGGCCACCGCGACCTGCCCGTGGTCGCCGAGCTGATCATGGACGAACTCGTCCCGCTGGTGTCGGCCCAGTACGGGGCCTTCTACCTCGCCGAGGACGGCGACGACGGGCCCGAACTGCGGCTCGTCGGCTCCTACGGCTACCCCGAGGAGAGCAACCGTCCCTCCCGTATCGCCTTCGGCCGCACCCTGGTCGGCCAGGCCGCGCGCAGCCGGCGCACCATCGTCGTGGAAGAACTTCCGGACGGCTACGTCACCATCTCCTCGGGCCTCGGCCAGGTGGTGCCGACCGCGCTGGTGCTGCTGCCCATCGTCGTCGAGGGCCAGGTCCTCGGCGTCATCGAGCTGGCCTCGGTCACCCCCTTCACCCAGACCCACCGGGACTTCCTCGCCCAGCTGATGGAGACCATCGGCGTCAACGTCAACACCATCGTGGCCAATGCCCGCACCGACGAGCTGCTGGTCGAGTCCCAGCGCCTCACGGTCGAACTCCAGGCCCGCTCCACGGAGTTGCAGGTACAGCAGGAGGAACTGCAGCGCTCCAACGCGGAACTGGAGGAGAAGGCCTCGCTGCTGGTGGCGCAGAACCGGGACATCGAGGCGAAGAACCTGCAGATCGAGCAGGCCCGCCAGGAACTGGAGACCCGCGCCCAGCAGCTGTCGCTGGCCTCGAAGTACAAGTCGGAGTTCCTGGCCAACATGAGCCACGAACTGCGCACCCCGCTCAACAGCCTGCTCATCCTCGCCCAGTTGCTCGCGCAGAACCCGTCCCGCAACCTCACGCCCAAGCAGGTCGAGTACGCCCAGATCATCCACTCCGCCGGTTCGGACCTGCTGCAGCTCATCAACGACATCCTCGACCTGTCCAAGGTCGAGGCCGGAAAGATGGACGTCACGCCCGAGCGGGTGACGCTGCGCCAGCTCATCGAATACGTCGAGGCCACCTTCCGTCCCATGACGACGCAGAAGAGCCTGGAGTTCACGGTGACGACCGCCCCCGGCGCGCCCGCGGACGTGCTCACCGACGAGTCCCGGCTGCGCCAGGTGCTGCGCAACCTCCTGTCGAACGCCGTGAAGTTCACCGAGCAGGGCGGCGTGGAGCTGAGCATCGAACCCGCGGCGGACGACGAGGTGCCCGCTGGCGTGGTCCGGGGCGCCGCCGTGGTGGCCTTCCGCGTCAAGGACACCGGCATCGGCATCCCCGAGCAGCACCTGGAGACGATCTTCGGCGCGTTCCAGCAGGCGGACGGCACGACGAGCCGCAAGTACGGCGGAACGGGCCTCGGCCTGTCCATCACCCGTGAGATCGCCCAACTCCTCGGCGGCGCCGTGTCGGTGCACAGCACACCGGGCCAGGGCAGCACGTTCACGCTCTTCCTGCCCGTGGCCCGCCCCGACTTCGAGGAACTGCTCAGCCACGGCAGGCCCCTGGAGCGGGCCTCGGCCGAACCCGTGCCGCGGGGCCTGGCCGGTTCGGTGCCGGTGCCCCAGATCGGACCCGGCCCCCGGCCCCGGCGCCTGCTCGTCGTGGAGGAGCGCTCGCGCGGTCTGCTCACCCTCGTCGCGGAAAGCGTGGTCGCCGACCTGGCCCACGGCCGCGCCGACGGCGCTCAGCGGCCCGCGGTCGACATCATCACCGCCGTCGGCGCGCAGGAGGCGGCCGGCGCGCTGGCCTCCGAGCCGTGCCACTGCGTCGTCCTGGAACTGGGCATGCGCGACGACGAGGCGTCCCGCTTCCTGCGGGCCCTGGAAGGCGACTCGGCGCTGACGAGCGTGCCGGTGCTGGTGCACAGCAGCCACCCCGGGGACATGTCCCTGGACGAGACGCTGCGCTCCCGATCCGCCGAAGGCGCACTGGAGTTGCTGTCCAGCCTCGACGAACTGCGCGAGCGCATCGCCCTGCACCTGTCCGCCGAGGAACCCGGGGACGTGCTCTCCCTCGTGCGGACCGAAGGGCCGCAGCAGCTGACGCCGCCCTCCGTCGACGACGCGACGGCCGGCCGCACGGTCCTCGTCGTCGACGACGACGCGCGCAACCTCTTCGCGCTGAGCGGGATCCTGGAGATGCACGGCTTCCGTGTCCTGCACGCGGAGAACGGGCGCAGAGGCATCGAGACACTGATGAACAACCCGGACGTCGCCATCGTGCTGATGGACGTGATGATGCCCGAGATGGACGGCTACACCGCGACGGCCGAGATCCGCCGGATGCCGCAGTACGCCGACCTGCCCATCATCGCCGTCACGGCCAAGGCGATGCCGGGCGACCGGGACAAGAGCCTCGCCTCAGGGGCCAGCGACTACGTCACCAAGCCCGTCGACACACGCGACCTCATGGCCTGCGTCCGCCGCTGGCTGCCCGCATGAGGACACCGGCGCCCCGCCCCCGCACCAGTGGGCCGGGCGCCCCGCAGCGTCCGCCGTCCCGCGCCCCAGGGCACCCCAGCCGAGGAGCCTCCCCATCGTGAGCATGTCCGAGCAGCCGCGCGAACCGGGCCGCGGCGGTGAACCGCAGCACGACTCGGCCGCCGGTCCCCAGTCCGCTCCGCCGTCGGTGACCGCCGACGCGCCGCCCCTGAGCGCCGAAGGGGAACCGAAGACCACCGATGAGGACGGGCCGGCTTCCGAGGAGCCGTCGGAGTCCGAGGACGCCCCGCCCGCCGACCTCGAGAAGCTCTCCACCGCATCCCCGGTGGGCCGGCTCGCCGCCACCGTGGAGCGGCTCAGCCGGGAGGTGCGGGCCGCCCAGGCGGAGGCCGAGGGGCGGGCCCTGATCGAGCTCGCCAAGGGTGTCCTGGTCGAGCGGCTGAAGTGCGGACCCGCCCAGGCCGCCCGGCAGCTCGCCCAGCTGGCCGAGCAGGCCCAGGTCACCCCCCTGGAGTTCGCCGTCGACGTCATCAACCAGGCCGCCCGGGACCGCATGTCCGAGGTCACGGAGGCCTTCCTCGCCGCCACCCGGGCCGCCGACGAGGCGGAGACCGAGTCGGCCGCCGTACGCCTGCGCGCGGCGGAGAGCGGCGTACTGGCGGCGGACGACGCCCAGGCCGTCGCCGACGCCCTGCTGGAGCAGGCGCTGCGCCCTCTCGGCGCGGTGGCCGTGGCCATATGGGCGGCGGGCGCCGACGGTTCGCTCACCCTCGCGGGCAGCGCCGGTTTCTCACCGGCCGAGGCCGCGCGCTGGCGTTACGTCCCGCCGGACGTCGTGACCGTGGCGCGGCGGGGCCTCATCGAGCGCGAGGGGCATTGGATCAGCACCCTCGGCGCGACCGGGCTGCCCACCATCGGACTGCACCACCATCCGGACGGCGGCCGGGCCGCCCTGCCCGCCGGCACCGGAGGCCGCATCCACGGCGTACTGGAGATCGCCTGGCCGGAGCCCCTCGCCCCGCAGCCCCCGCAGATCGTCCGCCAGGTGGAGGCGCTGGCCGAACTGTGCGCCCACACACTGGAGATGCACACCCCGCTCCAGGGAGCGGCCCAGGACCCCCGCGTCCTGCCGGACGCCGCCGAGCTGATGGACCTGGCCGACGGACTGCACGACCCCGCCCTCGTCCTCGTGCCGCACCTCGACGGCGACGGGCAGCTGGCCGACTTCCGCATCCAGCACGTCAACAGCCGCTTCCTCGACCCGGCGGGCCGGCCGCGGGCGGTCGTGAACGGCGCCCTGCTCCTGGAGGCCTACCCCATGGCCGCCGGGGACAGCGAGCTGTTCCAGCGCGTCGAGCGGGTCTACGCCACCGGCGAGCCTTTCCGGGCCCGCCGGATGAACCTCACCGCCCTCGTCGACCAGGTACCCCTCTCGGCGGTCGCGGACATCAGCATCAGCCGCCACGGCATGTCCGTCCTCCTCATCTGGCGCATCGAGGACGAGACGGCGCGGCTGGCCAGCCTGCTCCAGCACGCCCAGCGGCTCGGCCGCATCGGCGGGTTCGAGGAGAACGTGCTCACCGGCGAGATCACCTGGAACGGGCAGCTCTTCGACCTCTACGGGCGCCCGCAGACGAGTACGCCAGTGCCCCTGGAGGAGCTGCCGGCCCATGCCCACCCGGACGACGGCGTCTCCATCCGCCGCTTCCTGCGCACGCTGCTGCACCACCAGCGGCCGGCTGCCGCCGCCTTCCGGCTCCAGCGGCCGGACGGGGTGACCCGGCACATCCGTATCGTCGCCGAACCGGTGCTGGACACCGACGACCGGCTGCTCCTGGTCCGCGGCGCCTGCCAGGACATCTCGGCCCAGCACTGGACCGAGGTGGCGCTCGCGGCCACCCGCGACCAGCTGGCGCACACCGAGCAGCAGGCCACCGAACGCAACCGGCTGACCCTGCAGTTGCAGCACGCCATCATGCCTCCCACTCAGGCACCGTTGCAGGTGTCCGGCCTCCAGGTCGCCGTCCGCTACCGGCCCGCGGAGACCGAGCAGCTGGTGGGCGGCGACTGGTACGACGCCGTCGTCCTGCCGTCCCGGAAGGTGCTGCTGTGCGTCGGGGACGTGGCCGGGCACGGCATCGAGGCCGCCACCAGCATGGTCGTCCTGCGCAACGCGCTGCGCGGCCTGGCCGTGACCGGCGCCGGGCCGGGCCAGCTGCTGTCCTGGCTCAACATCGTGGCGCACCATCTGACCGGCGCCGTCACCGCGACCGCGGTGTGCGGACTGTACGACCCGACCACGCGGACGTTGCGCTGGGCCCGGGCCGGGCACCTCCCGCCCGTCCTCGTCCGGGACACCGAAGCCGACCCCCTGCCCCTGGTCAAGGGCCTGCTGCTGGGAGCCGTCCCCGAGGTCGTCTACGAGGAGACCGAGCTGCAACTGGCCGCCGGCGACACCTTGTTGATGTACACGGACGGCCTGGTCGAACGCCGGGACCGGCCCGTGGAGGAGTCCCTGACCCACCTCCTGACCACCGCCCGTACGGCACCCAGCACGCTCGACCAGCAGCTGGACCGCCTGCTGACCTACAGCAAGTCGGACACGGACGACGACACGTGCATCGTGGGCATCCGGGTCGGGTGAGGGACGCCGCCGGCTCAGCCGCCCGTCATGGAGGTGTCATGGCAGCGCGGTCCGCCGCGGTCCAGCCGGGGGCGCCGGTCTCCGGCAGGGCGAGTGCGTCGAGAACGCTCACACCATCGACTGCACTCGGCCTGCCCGCGACCGTGCCGCAGGACTGAGCCCCCGGCCCGGCTGTCACAGATCCCGGCCCCGCCCTGTCTCTCTGGTGAGTCAGCAACTCAGCGAATGGAGACAGTGATGAAGATCGTGGTCATCGGCGGTACGGGCCTCATCGGCTCCCAGGTGTCCGCCCTCCTGCGCGAGGGCGGACACGAGGTGGTGCAGGCCGCCCCCTCCACGGGCGTCGACACCCTCACCGGCGAAGGACTGGAAGCCGCCCTCAAGGGCGCGGACGTGGTCGTGGACGTGTCGAACTCGCCGTCCTTCGACACCGAACCGGCCCTGGACTTCTTCACCCGCTCGGCCCGGAACCTGTTCGCCGCCGAGAAGGAGGCAGGCGTCCGCCACCACGTGGCGCTCTCGATCGTCGGCGTAGACGAGGTCCCGGGCTACGGGTACTACGAGGCCAAGGTCGCCCAGGAGAACGCCGTGCGCGGCAGCGGTGTGCCCTACAGCATCGTGCGCGCCGCCCAGTTCTTCGAGTTCCTCGCCCCCGTGCTGAACATGTCCACCGAGGGCACCGAGGTGCGGCTGCCGTCCACGCGTCTGCGCCCGATCGCCTCCGCCGACGTCGCCGCGGCCGTCGCCGAGGCCGCGCAGGGCGAGCCCTCGAACGGGATCCGCGGCATCGCGGGCCCCGAGGTGTACGGCCTCGACCGGCTCGGCGAGATCACCCTCGCGGTGCAGCCGGACGGCCGCACCGTCGTCACCGACGAGACCGCCGGGCTGTTCGCGGGCATGCCCGACGTGCTCACCGGCGACGAGAGCACCCACCTCGCGACCACCCGGTACGAGGAGTGGCTGAAGCGCAACTGATCCGGCGGGCTACGGGCGGCCGGTCACCCTGCGGGCCGACCGCTCGTACGCCCTCAGCTTCTCCGGAGCCAGCACCCAGTAGAGCCCGTCGATGCCGTCGGGGCCCACGGTGGCGCTCACCAGGGCGACGGCCGCCCCGTCCCGCACGAGCAGCAGGCTCGGCTGCCCGTTGGCCTCGACCACGCCGTACTCGGCGCCGGGGAAGAACTTGTGCGCGAAGGCGGTGACCCTGGCCACGCGCCCGGGCCCGACGAGCTCCAGCCGGGCCACGCCGCGCATGCCGTTGCCGTCGGCGTAGGCGACGACGTCGGCCGACAGGACACTCTCCAGCGCGGCGACGTCGCCTTCCCGCGCGGCGGCCACGAACGCGTCGAGCAGCCGCCGGTGCTGAGTCGTGTCGACCGGTTCCCGGCGCTCGGCGGACAGCCGCTTGCGCGCCCGGCTGACGATCTGCCGTGTGTTGGCCTGGCTCAGCTCCAGCATGCCCGCGATCTCGTCGTACGCGTAGTCGAACGCCTCGCGCAGCACGTACGCCGCCCGCTCCACCGGGTTCAGCCGCTCCAGGACCAGCAGCACGGCCAGCTCCAGCGCTTCGCCCCGCTCGGCGCCGACCTGCGGATCGACGGTGGTGTCCACGGGTTCCGGCAGCCACGGCCCCACATAGGCCTCGCGGCGCACCCGCGCCGACTGCGCCACGTTGATCGCCAGCCGGGTGGTGATCTTCGCCAGGAACGCGCCCTCGTCCAGCACGCTGCTCCGGTCGGTCCCCTGCCAGCGCACCCACACGTCCTGCACCACGTCCTCGGCCTCCGACACGCTGCCGAGGACGCGGTAGGCGATGCCGAACAGCCGCGGGCGCAGCCGCTCGAACGCGTCCGCCGCGGCGTTCAGCGCGTCGTCGGGGAGGGGCCGCTGCCGGTCCATGAGCCGATGCCTCCGAGGTGGACGGTCGTGTCGTTCGACAGTACGTCGCCCGAGCCCGGCACCGCTCCTAGCCCTCGTCCTCGTTCTCGTTCTCGTAGCGGGGCGTCCACTGCGCCCGGGCGACGGCCTCGCGCAACTCCTCCTCCGTGGCCTGCGGGGCCACCCCGTCCTCGACGGCGGCGAGGGCCGCGGCCAGGGCGATCTCGCGGGCGGACTCCCGCATCCCGGTCAGCGGCGGCAGCAGCGGCACGGGCACGTCGTCGCCGCCGGCCGCCCGGACCGCGCACCGGGCGACGGCCCGGGCGGCGGCCACCAGCATGCGGTCCGTGACCCGCGTGGCCCCGCTCGCGGTCACCGCGAGACCCATGGCCGGGAAGACGTACACGTTGTTCGACTGCGCCACCGGCACCTCGCGCCCGTCGACCGTCAGCGGCGGGAAGGGCGAGCCGGTGGCGATCAGCGCCCGCCCCTCGGTCCAGCGGGTGAGGTCGGCGGGCTCGGCCTCGGAGTGCGAGGTGGGGTTGGAGAGCGGGAAGACGACGGGCCGTTCGCAGGTCGACGCCATCTGCCGGACGATCTCCTCGGTGAACGCACCGTGCGCCGTCGACAGCCCGATGAGCGCCGTCGGCTCGACGCGGCGTACCACTTCGGCCAGGCCGGTGCCGTCCCAGTCGGCCACTTCCCTGTCGTCCCGCGCGAACGCCCGCTGCTGCGGCGTGAGTTCGGAACGCGAGGACACCAGCAGCCCGTCGATGTCGACGATCCAGAACCGGTCCGTAGCCTCGTCCTCCGTCAGGCCCTCGTCGACCATGGCGGTACGGATCATGTCGGCGACGCCGATCGCGGCCGACCCCGCGCCCAGGACCACCACGCGCTGCTCGGGCAGCGGGGTGCCGGCCACGTCCGCCGCGGTGGACAGGGCGCCGAGCGTGACGGCCGCGGTGCCCTGGATGTCGTCGTTGAACGTGAGCAGCCGGTCGCGGTAGCGGGCGAGGATCGGGTGGGCGTGCGCGGTGGCGAAGTCCTCCCACTGCAACAGCGTCCCGGGCAGTTCCGCCTCGACCGCGGAGACGAACGCCTCGATCATCTCGTCGTACTCGGCGCCGGTCAGCCGCCGGTCGCGCCGGCCCAGGTAGCGGGGGTTGTCGAGCAGGGTCTCGTTGTCGGTGCCGACGTCCAGCAGGATCGGCAGCGTGCGGGCGGGGTGGATGCCGCCGATCGCCGTGTAGAGGCTCAGCTTGCCGATGGGGATGCCCATGCCGCCGACGCCCTGGTCGCCCAGTCCGAGGATGCGCTGGCCGTCGGTGACGACGATGACGTCCACGTCGTGGTCCCGGTGCGGGCGGTTGCGCAGGATGTCCCGGAAGCGGTGCCGGTCCTCCCAGGTCAGGAACAGACCGCGCGGCCGCCGGTAGATCTCGCTGAACTTCTGGCAGGCCTCGCCCACCGTCGGCGTGTAGACGACGGGCAGCAGCTCCTCCAGGTACTCCGTGACCAGACGGTAGAAGAGGACCTCGTTGGTGTCCTGGAGCTGCCGCAGGTAGATGTGCCGGTTGAGGGGCTTGTCGTAGCCGTGGAACGCCTCGTAGGCACGGGCGACCTGCTCGTCCAGGGTCTCCACGGCGGGCGGCAGCAACCCGTCGATCCCCAGCTCCTCGCGTTCGCGCCGGCTGAAGGCGGTGCCCCGGTTGACCAGCGGGTCGGCCAGGGTCGTGACGGCGGGGCTGGTGGTGGGGCGGGGGTGATGCGTCGGCTGGTCCATGGGGTAACGCCTTCCCGTGACGCGCCGGTTCGTGCGGGTGACGTGTGCCATCCGGATGAACCACCGGCTCGGTGAACGATCCGGATGAACCACGGGCTCGGTGAACGATCCGCAATGCCACCGGCTCCGCGGAAACGTCCCCCGGGCACCGATGAGTTCCGTGCCGTCGTCCGGTCTACCTCTCCGTACACCCCACCGCGCCCCAACGCCCTTCAGGAGAGAGTGACATGAGTGTGACGACGCCTCAGACCCAGGCACAGCGGACCGAGTCCGGCCTTCTCTCCACACGCCCCGTGTGGCTGGTCGGCATTCTGGCCACCCTCGCAGGAGCCGTGGTGACGGAGGCGTTCGCGCTCGTCACGCGGGCGGCCGGTGTCCCGATGGAAGCGGCGAGTCCCGGGGCCACGGAAGCCGCGGAGATCCCGGTCGGCGGCTTCTTCGGCGGGGTGGTGTTCTGGTCGGTCGCCGGAATCGTCCTCGCGGTCGTCCTTGCCCGCTGGGCCAAGCGGCCCGCCCGCACCTTCACGGTGACCACCGTCGCGCTCACCGCGCTGTCCCTCGCCGGCCCGGCCGTCGCCCCGCACACCGCCACGTCCACCCAGATCGTCCTCGCCGCGTCCCATGTGGTGGCCGCCGCGGTCGTCGTCCCGCTGCTGGCGCGCAGGCTCTCCCACGTGCCGCGCTGAATCCGACCCTCCGCACCACCGACACGGGCCCGTCGCGCTTCGGCGCCGACGGGCCCGTCGCTGTGCCTGTCCGGTCGGGGCAGCCCGGCCACGGACTCAGGCCAGACCCGAACGGCCCAACCCGCTGCGCCGGAGGAGGCGACCGTGGATGACCGGTGTGACCGTGGTGGAAGGAATGCGCGTGCACATGGTGACGAGGAGGCGCGATGGCGGAGGCACTGGCCGAAGGCGGCACGAAGGGCGCTGCCACGAGCGGCGGCGCGGGCCCGTCCCCGGGCGTCTTCGAGCACCTCGGCGCCGTCGCCGAGGCCGTCCTCTACGAGGGCTACCTCCTCTACCCCTACCGCCGTTCCTCCGCCAAGAACCGCGTCCGCTGGCAGTTCGGCGTGCTGTTCCCCCGGGACTGGGTGGAGGCGGACGGCCCCGTCACCCCCGGTGTCTCCGGCTCCGCCGACTCCTGGTACCAGCAGACCGAGTGCCTGCTGCGGGTTTGGCAGCCGGACAGCGTCCGCGTACGCGTGCGGGTCCGCTACCTCCAGATGCAGCGCAAGCAGGTGGAAGAAGCGGGCCGGCCCGTCGCGTCGCTGCACGGCGACGACGGCACGGTGCATCTGACCTTCGACGAGGCCCTGCCGCGCGAGTGCGAGATCGAGGCCCCGCTCGACGAACTCCTCCGGGGCGCACGCACCGTCGCGGTGAGCGCCCCGGCGGGGGAGGACGTCGAGCCGCTGCCCGACGACGCCGGGCGGGTGGTGCGCAGCCGCGAGGAGATCCGGGCCGAGACGACCGTCACCGCCGAGCGGCTCTCCGAGGGCCTGTGCCGGATCCGCGTACGGACCACGAACACCGCGCCCGCACCGCCGCCGCGCACTCCGCGGGACGAGGCACTGCGCCGGGCCCTCATCGCCACCCACACCCTCATCGGCGGGGACGGGGTGGAGTTCGTCTCGCTGATCGATCCGCCGGCGGACGTGGAAGCTCTCGTGCGCGCGTGCCGCAACGAGTTCACCTTCCCCGTGCTCGGCGGCGAGGCCGGTGACACCGCACCCGTGCTGCTGTCCGCACCGATCATCCTGCCCGACCACCCCCAGGTCGCCCCCGAGAGCCCGGGCGACCTGCACGACGCCGCGGAGATCGACGAAATCCTCACGCTGCGCACGATGCTGCTGACCGACGAGGAGAAGCGCGAGGCGCGGGCCACGGACCCGCGGGCGGCGGCGATCCTCGACCGGGTCGACACCATGCCGCAGGAGATCTTCGAACGACTCCACGGAGCCGTCCGCTCCCTGACACCGGCACCCCCGACGGCGCCCCCGACGCGGGTCCCCCCGGCGGCGTCCGCCGACCCTCTCCGGCCACCGGCGACCCCCGCCGGCCCCGTCCCGACATGGGTCACCCCGACGGCGTCCGCCGACCCCGCCCGGCCTACGGCGACCCCGGCGGCGTCCGCCGTCCCCGCCCCGCCCTGGGCCGCCCCGACGCCGTCCGCCGACCCCGCCTGGCCTCCAGCGACCGCCGCCGCACCCGCCGGCCCCGTCCCGACGTGGGTCACCCCGGCGCCGTCCGCCGACCCCGCCCGGCCACCGGCGCCCCCCGCGGCCCCCGCCGGCCCCGTCCCGACATGGGCCACCCCCGCGCCGTCCCCCGACCCCGCCCCGCCCTGGGCCACCCCCGTGGCGTCCGCCGGCCGCCCCGCCTGGTGGCAGGAGGGGGCCGACGACGGTCTGTCCCCGGCCACCGACACCGTGCTCGTCGACGGCGTCGCGCTCGGCGGTGGCAGCCGCGTGCGGCTGCGACCCCGGGGGCGCGGCGCCGACGCACAGGACATGTTCCTGACCGGGCGGACCGCCGAGGTCGCCGCCGTCTTCCACGACGTGGACGGCAGCGTGCACCTCGCGGTCACCCTCGACGACGACCCCGCCGCCGAACTGAACAACTGGTACGGCCGCTTCCACTACTTCCGGCCCGACGAGCTCGAACCCCTCGAGCCCGCCGGATCGCCGGACGAGCCGTCGGCACCGGCTCCCGCCGCAGCTCCCGCGCGGCACATGACCGACTCCGAGACCCCCGCAGCGGAGGCCGAGTGACATGACCACCCACAGCAGCACAGCCGAAGTCAGCAAGGAACCCGATCGGGCCGAGGACCGGAAGGGCATCGACGAGATCACCATCCTCTGGATCTCCGAGGGCATGAGCTGCGACGGCGACACCGTCTCGCTCACCGCGGCCGACCAGCCCTCCATCGAGGACCTGGTGCTCGGGCTGATCCCGGGCCTGCCCAAGGTGAACCTGGTCAACAAGGTGCTCTCGCCCAGCCTGGGCGGCGAGGACTTCCTCGCCCCCTACCGGGCGGCCGTACGCGGTGAACTGGGCAGCCCGTTCATCCTCGTCATCGAGGGCTCGATCCCCAATCAGAACGTCATCGAGGGCGACGGCTACTGGACGTCCTTCGGCAACGACCCGGAGACCGGCGAGCCGCAGACCCTCAACTGGTGGATCGACCAACTGGCCCCCAAGGCCTGGGCGGTGGTCGCCGCCGGCACCTGCGCCACCTTCGGCGGCATCCACGCCATGTCCGGCAACCCGACGGGCTGCATGGGCCTCGCCGACTACCTGGGCTGGGACTACACCTCCCAGGCCGGCCTGCCGATCGTCAACGTGCCCGGCTGCCCGATCCAGCCCGAGAACTTCATGGAGACCCTCGTCTGGGTCCTCTACCACGCGGCCGGCTCCGCGCCCCCGCCGCCGCTGGACCACATGCTGCGCCCGCAGTGGCTGTTCGGGAAGACGGTCCACGAAGGCTGCGACCGCGGCTCGTACTACGAGCAGGCCGACTTCGCCAAGGACTACAACTCGCCCAAGTGCCTGGTCAAGACGGGCTGCTGGGGCCCGGTCGTCAACTGCAACGTGCCCAAGCGCGGCTGGATGGCCGGCATCGGCGGCTGCCCCAACGTCGGCGGCATCTGCATCGGCTGCACGATGCCCGGCTTCCCCGACGCCTTCATGCCGTTCATGGACGAGCCCCCCGGCGGCACCCTGTCGTCGCTGGCCATCAAGCCGTACGGCGCCGTCATCCGCAGGCTGCGCGGCATGACCAACGAGCTGGTCAACCACGAACCCAAGTGGCGCCACAACAAGCGCAAGCTGACCACCGGTTACGACCCGCACTGGCGCCCCTGATGAAGCCCACCGGGCACACCCCCCACCCCCACACCACCGACAACGAGGGGCAGTACCGCAGATGACGACCACCGAGGCCCGTGCCACGGACCGCAAGCCGCCACAGCTCGTGGACATGTCCTGGGATCCGATCACCCGGATCATCGGGAACCTGGGCATCTACACGAAGATCGACTTCGCCAACCGGGAAGTCGTCGAATGCCACAGCACCTCGTCGCTGTTCCGCGGCTACTCGGTGTTCATGAAGGGCAAGGACCCGCGCGACGCGGGCTTCATCACGTCCCGGATCTGCGGCATCTGCGGCGACAACCACACCACCTGCTCCGACTACGCCCAGCAGATGGCCTACGGCGTCAAGCCGCCCCCGCTGGCCGACTACATCGTCAACCTCGGCGAAGCGGCGGAGTACATCTTCGACCACACGATCTTCCAGGACAACCTGGTCTTCGTGGACTTCTGCGAGGCGATGGTCAAGTCCACCAACCCCAGCCTCCTGTCCCGCGCCGAGCGCACCGACGCACCCCGCGGCGAGACCCACGGCTACCGCACCATCGCCGAGATCATGAAGGCCTTCAACCCCTTCGAGGGCGAGGTCTACAAGGAGGCCCTGAAGGTCAGCCGCATCACCCGCGAGATGTTCTGCCTGATGGAGGGGCGGCACGTCCACCCGTCGACGCTGTACCCGGGCGGTGTCGGCACGATGCCGCAGCCGACCGCCTTCACCGACTACCTCAGCCGGCTCATGCGGGTCATCGACTTCGTGAAGAAGGCCGTCGCCATGAACGACGACGTCTTCGACTTCTTCTACGAGGCGCTGCCCGGCTACGAGGAGGTCGGCCGCCGTCGCACCCTGCTGGGCTGCTGGGGCGCCTTCCAGGACCCCAAGACCGTCGACTACCGCTACGAGACGATGAACACCTGGGGCAAGGAGATGTACGTCACCCCGGGCATCATCGTCGACGGCGAACTCGTCACCAACAACCTCGTCGACATCAACCTCGGCCTGCGCATCCTACTGGGCAGCTCCTACTACGAGGACTGGGTCAACGAGCAGCCGTTCGTCACCCACGACCCGCTGGGCAACCCCATCGACATGCGGCACCCGTGGAACCAGACCACCGTCCCGGTGCCGCAGAAGCGCGACTTCGACGACAAGTACAGCTGGGTGATGAGCCCCCGCTGGCTCGACCCGCGCACCGGGGACCACCTCGCCCTGGACACCGGCGGCGGCCCGCTCGCCCGGCTGTGGTCGACCGCCCTGAGCGGCATCGTCGACACCCCGTACGTCAAGGCCACCGGCCACAGCGTGCGCATCTCCCTGCCCAAGGGCGAGTCGCTCCCGGAGACGACCCTGGAGTGGCGCATCCCGAAGTGGAGCAACACGATCGAACGCGACCGCGCGAGGCCGTACTTCGTGGCCTACGCGGCCGCGATGGCCCTCCAGTTCCTGGAGGAGGCCATGGGGCTCGTGCGCGCGGGCGAGACCAAGGTGTTCGAGAACTACGAGGTGCCCGACGAGGCGATCGGCTGCGGCTTCCACGAGGCCGTGCGCGGTGTCCTCTCCCACCACCTGGTGATCAAGGACAAGAAGATCGCCAACTACCACCCGTACCCGCCCACCCCGTGGAACGCCAGCCCCCGCGACATGTACGGCACCCCGGGCCCGTACGAGGACGCCGTCCAGGGCCAGCCCATCTTCGAGGAGAACGGGCCGGACGACTTCAAGGGCGTCGACATCATGCGCACGGTCCGCAGCTTCGACCCGTGTCTGCCGTGCGGTGTGCACATGTACGTCGGCAAGGGCAAGACGCTGACCACCCTGCACTCGCCGACGTACGGGGCGAACCATGGCTGAGACCGCCACGGCACGGCTGGCGGACCCGGACGTCGAGGCCCGGCTCGTCCGGCTCGACCGGGCGCTGGACAGCCTGGAGTCCTCGCCCGGCCCCACGACCCGCACCGCGACCGAGGCGGTGGCCCTGCTGACCGAGGTCTACGGCGAGGCCCTGGCCCGTGTCCTGGACCGGGCGGACGACCAACTCGCCGAACGCCTGGCCGAGGACGAGCTCCTGGGGCACCTGCTGGTGCTGCACGACATCCACCCCGAGCCCGCCGAACGCCGGGCGGCCCGCGCGGTCGAACGGCTGCGGCCCGCCGTGCGGGAACGCGGCGGCGACGTGGAGTGGGCCGGGGTGGAGGGCCAGGTCGCCCGGGTGCGTCTGACCAAGGGCGGCGGCGGATGCGGGTCCGGGTGCGGCGGCGGAGGTGACGAGGTCACCGACGCGGTCCGCGCCGCGGTGCTCGCAGCGGCGCCGGAGCTGACGGCGGTGGAGCCCCTGACCGAGACGGCCCCCGCCTTCGTCCCGCTGACCACGCTGACGCACCGGAGCGCCCCGTGACCACCGACGGGGCCCTGGCCCGCATCATCCGCTCCTCCGCCGACCGCACGGCGGCGGCCGAGCGGGAGGTGTGCGACCTGTGCGCCGCACCGGTCGCCGACGAGCACGCCCACCTGTACGACACCGGCAAGCAGGAGGTGCGCTGCGCCTGCGGCCCCTGCTCCGTGCTGTTCGCCGACGCGGCGGCGCGGGACGGCCAGTACCGGCTCGTGCCCCGGCGCCGGCTCCGGCTGCCCAAGCTCGACACGGCCGTGCTGGGCGTCCCCGTCGGCCTGGTCTTCTTCGTGCCCCGGACGGACGGCACCGTGACCGCCGAGGGCCCGAGCCCCGCGGGGGCCATGCGGTGGGAGGTGGACGCGGCGGCCTGGCAGGAGCTGGCCGGGACGTGTCCGCAGCTCGCGACCGTGGAACCCGAGGTGGAGGCGCTGCTGGTGAACACCGTCCACGGCCTCGACGAGCACTGGATCGTGCCGATCGACGACTGCTACCGGATGATCGCCGTCGTACGCCGGGAGTGGCGCGGCATGTCCGGCGGCGGCCGGATCTGGCCGGCCGTCGAGCAGTTCTTCGAGGACCTCACCGAGCGGTCATAGCCACGCACTCCGCTGGTCGGAGGCGAGGAAGGAGAGCACCCCATGGGCACCATCAGAGTGGGCCGGCCCCAGGCGAAGCCCGACACGCCCGGGCACGTCGCCGGCATGCACGAGGGCAACAAGGGACCGCGCGAGCGGCAGAAGGGCCACCACGAGGACGGCACCGCCGACGCGCGCCGCTCCACCGGGATCCACTGGAAGCGGCATGACGTCCTCCTCGCGGAGGCCATGCCGAACATCCCGCCGGGATGAACGCCGTGATGAGGACGAGCAGGGAGTCGCCGCAATGAAACGAACACGTCGCAGACCCGTCGCGCGCAGGCGGGGCGGGATGAGCGGGGAGCGGGTGCTGAAGGCCGAGGCCGCCCTGGTGGGCGGTGTGGTCCTGGCCCTGCTCGCCTGGGAGTGGCCGAGCCTCAGGCGGGAGGTGCGGATCTGGCGGATGGCCGGCGGATTCCGCGCCGGCCACCGCTACCCGTGAGCCGGCCGTGCACGAACTGTCGATCGCGACCGCGATCATCGAGCGGGCCGACGAGCTGGCCCGGGCGGACGGGACGGACGCCGTCTCGAAGGTGACCGTCCGGGTCGGCGAGCTGGCGGGTGTCGTCCCCGACGCCCTCGGCTTCGCCTTCGAGGTGGCCCGCGACGGCACCGCCCTCGCCGGGGCGCACCTCGTCGTCGAGCAGATCCCCGCGCAGGCCTGGTGCGGCCCGTGCGCCGAGGAGTTCCCGGTGGGCATGCCCCCGTTCTTCTGGTGCCCGCGCTGCGACCAGCCCTCCAGCGACCTGCGCAGCGGCCGTGAGCTGGAGATCGCCGGGATCGAGCCGGTACCGGCCTAGGGCAGGAGCAGGGCCCCGCCGAGCCGTCGGCGGGGCCCTTCGTCCTGTCCGGTGGTCAGCAGATGCGCGGCAGCTGCTCCCCGAGGGGCAGGTCCACCACCCGCGTCCCGCCGAGTCCGGTGGCGACCACCACCATTCCCGGGTGCTCGGCGACGCACTCGCCGATCAGAGTCGCCCCGGTGCCCTGCGGATGGGCCCGCATGGCGGCCAGCACCTCCTCCGCCTCCGACGGCGGCACGATGGCGACCAGCCGCCCCTCGTTGGCGACGTACAGCGGATCGAGTCCGAGGAACCCGCAGGCGTTCGCCACCGCGTCCGGCACCGGGATCGCCCGCTCCTGAAGCCGGACACCGGTCCCGGAGGCACGGGCGATCTCGTTGAGCGACGCGCCCAGGCCGCCCCGGGTGGGGTCGCGCAGCACATGGATGTCCGCGGTGACGGCCAGCATCGCCGCCACCAGGCTCGCCAGCGGCGCGGTGTCGCTGGCGACCTCCACCCCGAACTCCAGCCCTTCCCGCACGCTCATGATGGCCACGCCGTGCAGTCCGATCGGGCCGCTGACGATGACCGCGTCCCCGGGCCGGGCACGCTGGGGCCGGATGTCCACCCCGCCGGGCACGAGTCCCACCCCGGCGGTGGTGACGTACACCCCGTCGCCGTGCCCGGACTCCACCACCTTGGTGTCACCCGTGGCGATCGTGACCCCGGCGGCCTCGGCGGCCGCCCCCATCGAGCGGGCGATCCGTTCGACGACCGTCAGCTCCACGCCCTCTTCGAGGACGAACGCCGCGGAGAGGTAGGCGGGGCGCGCGCCGCTCATCGCGAGATCGTTGACGGTGCCGTTGACCGCGAGGTCACCCAGGCAGCCGCCGGGGAAGAACAGCGGCCGGACCACGTAGGAGTCGGTGGAGAACGCCAGCCGCGCGCCGCCCAGTTCGAGGACGGCGGAGTCGGCGAGGCCGGCCAGGGTGGCGTTGCCGTAGGCAGGGGTGAAGATCTGCTCCATCAGCTCCGCCGACAGCGCACCCCCGCCGCCGTGTCCCATGACCACCACCCCCTGGTCGCGCAGCGGGGCGGGGCAGGTCCAGTCGGCCGGGTCGACCACGTCGGCGACTCGCTCAGGCAACGGGGGTCACCTCCTGCGGCGCGGTGCCGCCGGCCTGCGGCGCCAGGGCGTTCATCCGGCGGTAGAGGTAGTAGGCCGCGCAGGCGCCCTCGCTGGAGACCATGGTGGCGCCGAGCGGGGTGCGCGGTGTGCAGGTGGTGCCGAACGCGGCACACTCGGTCGGCTTGATCAGGCCCTGGAGCACCTCACCGGCCCGGCACTCGGCGGGCTCCTCGGTACGGATCCCGCTCACGTCGAAGCGGTGCTCCGCGTCGTAGGCGCGGAAGGCGTCGGTGAGCCGCCAGCCGCTGGCCGGGATCCGCCCGATGCCGCGCCAGGAGCGGTCGGTGACCTCGAAGACCTCCTCGATCATGCGCACCGCGGCCGGGTTGCCCTCCTCCCGCACGGCACGCGGGTAGGCGTTCTCCACCCGGTGCTCACCGCGCTCCAGCTGACGGACCGCCCGGCGGATGCCCTCCAGGATGTCCAGCGGCTCGAAGCCCGTCACCACCATCGGCACGCGGAACCGCTCGGCCAGCTCCGGATACTCGGCCATCCCCATCACGCTGCACACGTGCCCGGCGGCCAGGAAGCCCTGCACCCGGCACTCGGGCGCCGTCATGATCGCCTCGACGGCCGGGGGGACCCGCACATGCGACACCAGCAGACTGAAGTTGGACAGGCCCAGCCGGCGCGCCTGGTGCACGGCCATCGCGTTGGCCGGGGCGGTGGTCTCGAAGCCGATCGCGAAGAACACCACCTCCCGGTCCGGGTTGCGGCGGGCCAGCTCCAGGGCGTCGAGCGGCGAGTACACCACCCGTACGTCACCGCCCTCGCCCTTGACCCGGAACAGGTCGCGGTCGGTGCCCGGCACCCGGAGCATGTCGCCGAAGGAGCAGAAGATCACCCCGGGCCGGGCGGCGATCTCCAGCGCCTTGTCGATGACCTCCAGCGGCGTGACACAGACCGGGCAGCCGGGTCCGTGGATCAACTCGACCTGCTCGGGGAGCAGTTGGTCGATGCCGTGCCGGATGATCGAGTGGGTCTGCCCGCCGCACACCTCCATCAGGGCCCAGGGCCGGGTGGCGGTGGCGCGGATCTCGTCCAGCAGCCGCCGCGCCAGCTGGGGGTCGTTGAACTCGTCGATGTACTTCACCGGGCCTCACTCCCGCTGTTCTCGGGCTCCGCCGCCGCGGTACCGCCCGCCTCCCTGGCCGCCTGCTCCCAGGCGTCCCCGAACTCCTCCTCCAGCAGCCCCAGTTCCTCGAACAGCTTCAGGGAGGCCAGGGCCGACTCCTCGTCCAGACGCTGGAGCGCGAAGCCGACGTGCACGATGACGTACTCACCCACCTTCACGTCGGACACGTACTCCAGGCACGCCTTCTTCTGCACACCGCCGAAGTCGATCAGCCCGGTGAGCGGTTCGGCACTGTCGTCGATGGCGACGACCTTGCCGGGCACTGCCAAACACATGGGTCACTCCTCCTGTCGTAGGTGCGCCGCGACCACCAGCTGGCCGAGGGCCAGCCCGCCGTCGTTCGGCGGCACTTCGCTGTGCCGCAGCACCGCGAAGCCGTCCTCGGCCAGCAGTCGCGCGCACTGCTCCTCCAGCAGCGCGTTGGCGAACACCCCGCCGCTGAGGGCGACGGTGGCCAGGCCGGTGTCCTGACGCGCGCGCCGGCAGATCCCCGCCACCGCCCGCGCCACGGAACGGTGGAAACGGGCCGCGAGCACGGCGGCGGGGGTGCCGCGCCGCAGATCGGCGACCAGCGCGCTCAGCACGGGCGCCGGGTCGAACCCGTCGGCGAAGGTGTACGCGGACCTGTCGGCGCCCCACGCGGACGCGGCCGCCGCCTCCAGCTCCAGCGCGGCCTGCGCCTCGTACCCCGCGCGATGGCACACGCCCACGAGCGACGACACGGCGTCGAAGAGCCGGCCCATGCTGGAGGTCGGCACACAGGCCAGGCCGCCGGTCAACTGCCGCTGGAGCACCGCCCGTTCCTGCGGCGCGCAGGCGGTCACGCACGGCAGGTCCGCGTCCCACGGCAGTCCCGCCGCCCACAGCCGGGCCAGGGCCAGGCGGCACGGGTTGGCGACGCCCGCGTCGCCTCCGGGCAGCGGGGCGGGGGAGAGGCGGGCGTAGCGCCGGAAGCCGGTGTAGTCGGCGAGGAGGATCTCGCCGCCCCAGACGGTGCCGTCGTCGCCGTAGCCCGTGCCGTCGAACGCGACGCCGATCACCGGCGTGGTGCCGTCCAGGCCGTGCTCGGCCATCGCGGAGGCGATGTGCGCGTGGTGGTGCTGGACTGTCACCGGGGCGTGCCCGGCCAGGCGGGCGGCCCACCGTGTCGAGTGGTACCCGGGGTGCCGGTCGGCGGCGACCACTTCGGGACGCACGCCGGTCAGCCCCCGCAGGTGCGCGTCCGCCCGCCGGGCCGCCTCCAGCGTCGTCAGATCGCCCATGTCGCCGATGTGCGGGCCGAACCAGGCCTGGTCGCCCGCGCCGAGGCACAGGGCGTTCTTCAGGTCGCCGCCCACGGCGAGAGCGGGCCGCACCCGGACCGGCAGCCGCAGCGGCCGGGGCACATACCCCCGGGATCGGCGCAGCACCTGCTCGGTGCCGTCGGGACGCACCCGCAGCAGGGAGTCGTCGCAGGGCGAGGAGATGGGCCGGTCGTGGGCGAGCCAGGCGTCGGCCAGCCCGGCGAGCCGGGTCAGCGCCTCGTCGTCGTCCGTGACGATCGGCTCCCCGGAGCGGTTGCCGCTCGTCATGACCAGCACCCGCGGGCCGGGCGGGTCACCGGGCAGTCCGAACAGCAGGGTGTGCACGGGCGTGTAGGGCAGCATCACGCCGAGGTGCGGGCTGCCGGGGCAGACGCCCGGCGCGAGTCCGTCCGTCTCCGTGCGTCGGCGCAGCAGCACGATGGGGCGCCGGGAGCCGGTGAGGGCGGCCCGTTCGGGCGCGGAGAGTTCCGCGATCCGCCGTACGTCGTCGAGGTCCGCGCACATCACCGCGAACGGCTTGCCGCCGCGTGCCTTGCGGGTGAGCAGGGTGTCGACGGCCCGGGCGTCGGTGGCGTCGCAGGCCAGGTGATAGCCCCCGAGGCCCTTGACGGCGACGATCCGCCCGGCGGCCAGCAACGCCCGGGCCGACGCCAGGGCTTCGGCATCCCGGGCCGGGCGGACCGCGCTCCCGGCCCCCGGCACCAGACGCAGCCGGGGGCCGCAGTCGGGGCAGGCCACGGGCTGGGCGTGGAAGCGGCGGTCGAGGGGATCGCCGTACTCCCGGGCGCACGCGGCGCACATCGGGAAGCCGGCCATGGTCGTGACCGCCCGGTCGTACGGCATCCCCGTGGCGATGGTGAAGCGGGGGCCGCAGTGGGTGCAGGTGACGAACGGGTGCCGGTGCCGCCGGTCGGCCGGATCGCGCAGCTCCCGCAGGCAGTCCGGGCAGGTCGCCGTGTCGGGCGGGAGGAGGGTGCTGCCGGGGGAGCGGTCGGTGGAGCGGATGCCGAAGGTGCTCTCGGCGCCGGTGGCGGGCAGGTCCTCGAAGCCGACGCCGGTGACGGCGGCCAGCGGCGGCGGCTCCTGGGCGAGCCGGTCGCAGAAGTCGGCGACGCCGTCCAGCGGGCCCTCCACCTCGATGAGCACACCGCTCGCCGTGTTGCTCACGAAACCCGCGAGTGCCAGGTCGGTGGCGAGGCGGTGCACGAACGGGCGGAAGCCCACGCCCTGCACGGTGCCGCGCACGGTGACGCGCCGGCGCACCGCCCGGGTGGCGGGTGCGGTCACGGGACGAGGCCGGCTTCGGCGCCCTCGTGCGTGTGCGTGTGCGTGTCCGTGTGGACGTGAGTGTGGGTGTGGCTGTGGGTGTGCGGGCGGGGTGCCAGGGGCGGCCGGTGGACGGGGGCCCCGTCCCGGACGGCCAGCACCCGCTCCAGGAGAACGTCGACGCCGGCGCCGGTGCGGGCACAGGACCGCACCACCTCCACCCCCGGGTTGACCCGCTGGACGTTCGTCTCGAAGGCCGTCTCGTCGAACCCCGCCGGCCCGGCCAGATCGGTCTTCGTCAGCACCACCAGATGGGCCGACCCGAAGGCCGTGGGGTACTTCAGCGGCTTGTCCTCGCCCTCGGTCACGGCCATGAGCACGATCCGCAGACTCTCGCCGAGGTCGTAGGAGGCGGGGCAGACGAGATTGCCCACGTTCTCCACGAACAGCAGTGACGTGCCCGCGGGGAGCCAGCTCTCCACGTGCCCGCGCAGCTGCCTCGCCTCCAGATGACACAACCCGTCCGTCAGCAGCTGCTTCACCGGGGCTCCCGACCGGGCCAGCCGGTCGGCGTCGTTCTCGGTCGCCAGGTCGGCGGTGAGGGCGGCCACCGGAAGGCTCCGCTCCACCGCACTGGCCAGCACTCGCCCGAGCAGTTCCGTCTTGCCGCTGCCCGGGCTGGACAGCAGGTTGACCACGCACACCCCGCGCCGGGTCAGTTGCTCACGCAGGTCCGCGGCCAGACCGTCGTTCTTCGCCAGGACGGCCTGGGTGACCTCGTCCACGGAATCGCACATGGGCGCCGCTCCTCGCGGGTCGGTAGGGAAATCGTTCCGCTACCGATCCTCCGCGCCATCGCCCACCGTGCCCGGCAGCCCGGCCGGGGACAGGGGGGCGGATTCGTCCGGGCGGCTCAACGGGGGCGTGGCCGCCGGGTCGGCGAGCAGCACCGGCACCAGGGTGTGCAGCGCCGCGACGGCCCGCCCGACCGCCTCGCGCACCGTCGCGCTGATTCCCGGGGCGATGTCCTCGTCCGCCGGTGCCCGCAGCTCGGGCTCGCAGGCCAGCACCAGGACGCGGGGGAGCGGCTCGTCGCCCAGGTGGGCGGCCAGGGCGAGCACCTTCGCCGGGTCCATGCCGTGCGCCTCGGGCGGGGCGCCCGCCGCGGAGCCGCCGGGCAGTTCCGGCTCGATCAGCGACAGTGTGCCCGGCTCGTGCCCTCGCACGGCGGCGTCGACCAGGACGGCCGTGTCGTAGCCGTCGAGCAGCTCGTAGGCGAGGTCCATGCCGCGGATGCCGAAGTCCCGCACCCGTACCTCCGGGGGCAGCGGGTCCCGGTCCAGGGCGCGGATCACCTCGGGCCCGAAGGCGTCGTCGGCGAGGAAGATGTTGCCGACGCCCGCCACGAGGAGCCGCGCGCTCATCGGGCGCCCCCGGTGGTCAGCGGCCGGGCGGAGCCGTTCGGGAGCTTGCGGACGAAGGCGGAGCGCAGCGCGTGGTAGGGAGCCTCCGGGTCGAAGAAGACGGCGCGCATACGGGCGAGTTCGGCCCGCCGGTATTCGGCGAGGGGCCGTGCGAGCTCATCCGCGTGGCGGGCCGTGGCCTTGGCGGTGATCCGGCGCGGCAGATCCGGGTCGGCGGCCAGCTCGGCGGCCAGACGCTCGATCTCGGGGGCGAACTCCTGGGCCGCGACGGGCACCAGACGGTCCACCAGCCCGATGCGCTCGGCTGTCGCGGAGCTCACCGGCAACGCCTCTTCCGTGAGCCGCTCGGCCGTTTCGGCGCCCACCCGGCGGGGCAGCGAGTACGTCCAGTACTCCGACCCGTACAGGCCCATGTTCCGGTAGTGCGGGTTGAGGACGCTGCCCCTGCGGCACCAGACTTCGTCGGCGGCCAGGGCGAGCATGACGCCGCCCGCCGCCGCGTTGCCGCCGAGGGCCGACACCACCAGCCGGTCGGTGGTGCGCAGCACCGCCTCGACCAGGTCGTCCATGGCGTTCAGATTGGACCAGGACTCGCCCGCCGGGTCGCCCGCCGCCTCGATGACGTTGAGGTGGATGCCGTTGGAGAAGAAGTCGCGGGCGCCACCGAGCACCAGCACCGAGGTGGGGCGGGTCAGGGCGTACCGCCAGGCGGCGAGCAGCCGGCGGCAGTGGGTGGTGCTCATGGCCCCGCCGGGGAACGAGAACGTCAGGAACCCGACGGGACCGCTCTGCCGGTAGCGGATGTCCGTCCAGGTGGTGCGGTCCGGCGGCAGTTCGAGCGGGGCGGCGATCTCGGGCAGCCAGTACGGGCGGTCGTACGCACCCGGCATGCCCGGACCGCTGCCGGGCGGGGCCGGGAAGCCCGCGAGCACCGAGGCCGCCGGGCGACGGAACGGCGCGGGGTCGCCGGAGCTCTTGCGGGGACGCAGTTCCGGGATCCACACCGCGCCGTCCCGGGTGGCCCGGCAGAGCGCGCCGGCCCGCGTCGCGAGCAGTTCCCCGGGCTCCCCGCGCAGCCGGTCCTCGGGGTGACCGCCGTGCAGGAACACCTCCTGGCCGCAGATCTCGTCCCGGACGCCGGGCTGCGAGTCGGCCCCGCGCAGCTTGCGCAGCACCGTGGCCGTGCTGTCGTTCTCCCAGTCGATCCGCCGCTGTTCCTGGCGGAAGTAGTCCCGCCACATCACGTGGGTCCCGGGTTCGCTCTGCGGGCGGGGTTTGTACGACCCCTCGGCGTAGCGCCGCACGGCCAGCAGCACGGCGGCCGTGGCGGCGTCCGCCACCTCGTTGCGGTACATGTCGCTCTTGCCCGCCGGCGGCACGGTGAAGGTGCCGTCGGCCCACACGTCGCCCGCGTCCATGGCCGCCTCGGCCTGGAGCACCGTCACGCCCCACTCGGACGCCTCCTCGGCGATCGCCCAGTCCAGCGACGACGGGCCCCGGTCCCCGGGTGGCCCCGGATGCACGATCAGGCAGGTGTGCTCGCGCCACACCTCTTCCGGCAGGGCCGACTTGAGCATCGGGGCGACGATCAGCTCCGGGCCCACCTCGCGCACGGCGGCCCGGACGGCATCGGGGCCGTGCGAGGCGAGCACGACCTCCACGTGGTGCCCCTCGTCCGACAGTTCGGCGAACACACGCTGGGACAGGCTGTTGAACGCGCTGGCGACGAGCAAGATGTCCATGACATCGCATGGTCGCCCGTAGGGGGAGGGCCGTGAAGGACCACGGCGGCGTTTCGCGGTGCTAAACCGCGTCCGGCCGAACGGGTACGCGCCGGTTTCACCGGAGTGCCGGGCTCGCCGGGGGCGCGTCCATGCGTACGTCGGCCGGGAGCGGGAGGCGCCTGAGCGGCCCGCACGGCTGCCTCGACCGGGCCCTCCTTGGGGCCCGGGGTGTCCGGCCGCCGCCGGCAGGAGGCCGGTGATCCAGCACGCGGCCGAGGACCGGCGGCATGCCCGTCGTGCGCGCGTCCACGGCACCGCCGCCCCGGGGCGCAGGCACGCCCGCCCCCGGCCGAGGCAGAACACGCGGTCCGGTCCACGCTGATCCACCGGCCTGCCCCTTGCCTGGCGCACGGGGCCTGGCGCACGCTGTTCGTATGGGTGCGGAAGACGGCCCTACGCTCATCAACTCCGTCCAGCGGGCCATGCGACTGCTGGAGGCGGTGAGCGCGCACGTGAACGGCGCGCCGGCCAAGCAGCTGGCGCGCGAGACGAGTCTGCCCCTGGCCACCACCTACCACCTGCTGCGGACCCTGGTGCACGACGGGTACCTGCGGAAGCTGGACGACGGCGGCTTCGTCCTCGGCGACAAGCTCCAGACGCTGCAGACCACGGGGCGTGCGCAGGCGCTGCTCAGCCGGGTGCGGCCCACCCTCGCCGCGCTGCGCGACGAGCTGGCGACGGCCGCCTACCTCACCTTCTACGAGGACGGGGAGATCCGGGTCGCCGAGATCGTCGACGGCCCCGGAACCCCCCGCGTCGATCTCTGGGTCGGCTTCGAGGACGCGGGGCACGCCACCGCCCTGGGCAAGTCCGTCCTGCGGGAGCTGGACGAAGAGGCCCGCCAGGACTACCTCTCCCGTCACCACCTCGCCGACCTCACCCCGCGGACGATCACCAGCCTCCCGGTGCTCCTCCAGCGACTGGAGACCTCGCCCCTGGCCCCGGCCATCACGGACCTGGAGGAGTACTCCCTCGGCACGGTCTGCGTCGCCGTCCCGGTCTACAGCGGGGACACGCTCGGTTCCCTCGGTGTCTCGCTGCCGTCGAACCGGCTCTCCCGGCTGCCGGAGATCCGCGAGCGGCTGCTCCCGACGGCGAGCCGCGTGACCAGGAGCCTCTCGCTCACTATCTGAAAAAGCACTTCTTGCCGGAGACATCCGTACCCCGTTTTCTGGATAAGTCAGACATTTCCGGAACGTGCCCCGCGCACAGGTGAGGACTGCGGACACCGACATGAGCCAAGCCCGCAATCATGGCGTCCACCACCGGCCGGTACGGTCGTTCGGCGACCGAGCGGCCGCTGCCGGGGCTTCGGCCCGCAGGCGCGTCGTCGCGCGGCTGGGCGCCGGCGCACCCGTGCTGCCGGTCGTGGTCGTCGCCGCCGTCGTGTCGGCCGACCTCGTGGGCGGGGCGGGGATGATCTGGCTGCCCCTGCTCGCGGCCGGGCCGGCCCTGGCGGCCACGACCAACGGACCGCGCGGGGTCCTCTGTGTCGGCGTCCTCACCGTCGCGGTCGGTGCGACCCTCGGCATCCGGGACGGAGTGCCGGGCCGGGAACTGGCCGCCATGCTGTCGGCCCTGGTCGCCGTCACGCTCGCGAGCGGCCTGGCCAGCGCCCTGCGCGGACGCCGGGAACGGGTGCTCGCCGCTGTCCGCTCGGTCGCGGAGACGGCCCAGCACGCGCTGCTCAGGCCGGTGCCCTCGACCGTGGGTCCGTTCCAGGTGGCCGTCCGCTACAGCGCCGCGGCGGCCGAGGCCCGTATCGGCGGTGACCTCTACGCCCTGATACCCACCCCGCACGGGGTGCGGCTGATCGTCGGTGACGTGCGCGGCAAGGGGCTGCCCGCCGTCGGGACCGCCGCGCTGGTGCTCGGTGTCTTCCGCGAGGCCGCCCACGACGAGCCCGACCTCCTGGCCGTGGTCGACCGCATCGAGCGGAGCCTCGCGCGCAACCTCGGCCGGGACGACTTCGTGACCGCGGTGGTCGCCGGCTACCCGCGGGAAGGGCAACTGGAAGTGGTGAACTGCGGACACGCGCCGCCGCTCCTGGTGAGCGCCTCCGGGGCCGTCACCCCGGTGGACCCCGTGTACCCGGCGCCGCCCCTCGGGCTGCGCGACCTCGCCGGACACGCCCCGGGACTCCACACGCTCGCCTTCGCCGACGGCGACCAGCTGCTGCTCTACACCGACGGGGTCACCGAGGCCCGCGACGCAGAGCGCGCCTTCTACCCCCTGGCCGAGGGCCTGGAGCGGCATGTCTCCCAGGAGCCGGCCCACACCCTCGGCGCGCTGCACGACGAACTGCTGACCCACGTGGGCGGCAGGCTGCACGACGACGCGGCCCTGCTCCTCATCCGCAAGCCGGCCGCACACGGATCGGCGGCGGAGGCTCCCGCGGTGACCGATACCGGCCCGGCCACTCCCGCCCCGGTGTCCGGGGCGAAGTGCTGCTTCTGACAGTCTCGGGGTCCGCGCGGGTCCGGCTCGCTCCTGCTCGGGCCGGGCGGGGGTGCTGCTCTTGACAGCTGCGGCAGTGCCGCCGGCAGGGAAGCTCCCGCCGCGGTGTCCGGGGCGAAGTGTGCTTCTGACATTCTCCCGGTCCGCGCGGGTCTGGCTCGCTCCTGCTCGGGCCGGGCGGGGCTGCTGCTTCTGACCGTCGCGGCGGTGCCGCCGGCCGGGACGCTCGCGCCGCGGTGTCCGGAGCGAAGTGCTGCTTCTGGCAGCTTCGGTGTCGCGCGGGTCGGACTCGCTCCTGCTCGCGTGCCCGTCGGGAGTGCTGCTCTTGACAGCTGCGGCGGTGCCGCCGGGCGGGAGCGCTGCCCGTGTGGGCAGCCGCAGCCGCTCCGGTTCACGCCTCGCGCAGGTCCTTGACCCGGCGGAGCTTGCCGAGGGAGCGCTCCAGGGTCTCCGGTTCGACGATCGTCACCTCGGCGGTGACGCCGATGCCGTCCTTGACGGCCTGCGCGATCGTCCCGGCCGCGGCGTCGCGCTGCTCGGGGCCGGTGCCGGGCCGGGTCTCGACGCGGACGGTCATGTGGTCCATGCGGCCGCGCCGGGTCAGCTGGATCTGGAAGTGCGGGGCGACGCCGGGCGTGCGCAGCACGATCTCCTCGATCTGGCTGGGGAAGACGTTCACCCCACGCAAGATGATCATGTCGTCGCAGCGGCCGGTGATCTTCTCGATGCGGCGGAACGCGGGCCGGGCCGTGCCGGGCAGCAGCCGGGTCAGATCGCGGGTGCGGTAGCGGACGACCGGCAGGGCCTCCTTGGTCAGCGACGTGAAGACCAGCTCGCCCTCCTCGCCCTCGGGCAGCACCTCACCCGTGATCGGGTCGACGACCTCCGGATAGAAGTGGTCCTCCCACACGTGCAGTCCGTCCTTGGTCTCCACGCACTCCTGGGCGACACCCGGCCCGATCACCTCGGACAGGCCGTATATGTCGACGGCGTGGATGTCCATCCGCTCCTCGATCTCGCGGCGCATCTCCTCCGTCCACGGCTCGGCACCGAAGATGCCGACCCGCAGACTGCTCGCGCGCGGGTCGAGGCCCTGGCGCTCGAACTCGTCGAGCAGGGTGAGCATGTAGGACGGGGTGACCATGATGATCTCGGGCCGGAAGTCCTGGATGATCTGCACCTGGCGCGCGGTCATGCCTCCGGAGGCCGGGATCACCAGACAGCCGGCGCGCTCCGCGCCGTAGTGCGCGCCGAGGCCGCCGGTGAACAGGCCGTACCCGTAGGAGATGTGCACCTTGTGGCCCGGGCGCCCGCCGGCGGCGCGGATCGAGCGGGCGACGAGGTCGGCCCACATCGACAGGTCGTTCTCCGTGTAGCCGACCACCGTGGGGCGGCCGGTGGTGCCGCTGGAGGCGTGCACGCGCCGCACCCGGTCCATGGGGACGGCGAACATCCCGAAGGGGTAGGTGTCCCGGAGGTCGGCCTTCGTGGTGAAGGGGAACCGGGCGAGGTCCTCCAGCGAGCGGCAGTCGTCGGGGGAGACCCCGGCCGCGTCGAACTTCTTCCGGTACGTCTCCACGTTCTCGTAGGCATGCCGCAGGGTCCGGCGCAGGCGGTCGAGCTGGAGCTCCCGCAGCTGCTCGCGCGTCAGGCGCTCCGTGTCGTCGAGCAGATCGTGGGGGAGGGGCTCACCGCGCCGCTGTGGCACGGGTGCCGTGGCCCCGGAGGCCGTCGTCTCGCTGGTCATCTAGGACTCCTCCGGCCTCGTGCTCCTGATGCTCCGGCTGCGGCCCCGGAACTCCGCGATCACCTCGTCGCCCCGCCGGACCGTCACGTCGTAGAGGCCGCTGCGCCCGTAGCGGGTGCGCTCCTCGGCCCGGGCGACCAGTTCGTCGCCCTCGTGGGCGGGGGCCACGAAGGTGATGTCGGCGCCCGCCGCGACGGTCACCGGGCCGTGGCTGTTACAGGCGCAGGCGAAGGCGCTGTCGGCGAGCAGGAAGACATAGCCGCCGTGGACGATCCCATGGCCGTTCACCATCGCCGCCGTCACGGTCATCCGCAGCGTGGCGGTCCCCTCGCCCTGCTCCCACAGCTCGATCCCGAGCCCGCGGGAGGCCTCGTCCGCGGCGAACATCGCCTCCGCGGGCGGCGTCGCGTCAGCGGTATGGGTCACTTCTCGCACCACCTCATATACCGACCGAACATTCGGTTAGCTGGCGCTGTCATGTAATCCAGCCCCGTCGGTGCCTGTCAAGGGTCCAGGACTTCCCCGAGGGGTCTTACCAAGGCGCGCCGACGTGTCCTACGATGGACCGAACGAATGGTCGGTTGGGAAGTGGGACGGATGGATACGACACGCTCCAGCCCCGGGGGGACGGACGGCCCCGAGCCGGATCTCCAGCAGCACTTCGACGCGACGATCGCGCGGGACCAGCGAATCGAGCCGCGCGACTGGATGCCGGAGGGCTACCGGAAGACACTGATCCGCCAGATCGCGCAGCACGCGCACTCGGAGATCATCGGCATGCAGCCGGAGGGCGAGTGGATCACCCGCGCGCCGTCGCTGCGCCGCAAGGCCATTCTGTTCGCCAAGGTCCAGGACGAGGCTGGGCACGGGCTGTACCTGTACTCGGCGGCGGAGACGCTGGGCGCCGACCGCGCGGACCTCACCGAGCGGCTGATCGAGGGCCGCCAGAAGTACTCGTCGATCTTCAACTACCCGACGCTGAGCTTCGCGGACGTCGGCGTGATCGGCTGGTTCGTGGACGGCGCCGCGATCTGCAACCAGGTGCCGCTGTGCCGCTCCTCCTACGGGCCGTACGCGCGCGCCATGGTGCGGATCTGCAAGGAGGAGTCGTTCCACCAGCGGCAGGGCTACGAGCTGCTGATGACGATGATGCGCGGCACCCCGGAGCAGCGCGAGATGGTGCAGGACGCCGTGAACCGCTGGTGGTGGCCGTCGCTGATGATGTTCGGCCCGCCCGACGACGCCTCGCCCAACTCCGCGCAGTCCATGGCCTGGAAGATCAAGCGGCACAGCAACGACGAACTGCGCCAGCGCTTCGTCGACATGACCGTGCCCCAGGCCGGCAAGCTCGGCGTGACGCTCCCGGACCCGGAGCTGCGCTGGAACGAGGACCGGGGCCACCACGACTTCGGCACGCCCGACTGGGACGAGCTGATGCGGGTCATCAAGGGCGACGGCCCGTGCAACGACCAGCGGATGGAACGACGCCGCACGGCCCACGAGGAGGGCACCTGGGTGCGCGAGGCGGCCACCGCCCACGCCGCCAAGCAGGCGGCCCGCGAGCGGAAGGGAGCGGTGGCATGACCGCCGACAAGCAGGACTGGCCGCTGTACGAGGTGTTCGTACGCGGCAAGCGCGGCCTGAACCACGTCCACGTGGGATCGCTGCACGCCGCCGACGACCGCATGGCCCTCACCCACGCCCGCGACCTGTACACCCGGCGCAACGAGGGCGTCTCGATCTGGGTCGTGCGCTCGGAGCACATCGCCGCCTCCACCCGCGACGAGAAGGACCCCTTCTTCGAGCCCAGCGCCGACAAGGTCTACCGGCACCCGACCTTCTACGACATCCCCGAAGACGTCCCGCACATCTGAAGGAGAGGGCATGAGCGACGACCACGTCTACATGACCCTCGCCGAGGGACACGACGACGACACCCGCTGGGCCTACGGCACCGGCTTCGAGGACCCCCTGCACGGCGTCGACACCGCCGTGCCCGACGACGTGGACGCCGGTGAACTGGCGGCCCTGTGCGTCACCCTGGCCGACGACGCCCTGGTCTCGGCCCAGCGGCTCGCCGAGTGGACCACCCGCGCCCCCGAGCTGGAGGAGGAGGTCGCGCTGGCCAACATCGGGCTCGACCTGCTCGGCCAGGCCCGGCTGCTCTACTCCCGCGCGGGCCAGGCCGACGGCACCGGCCGCGACGAGGACGCCTTCGCCTACTTCCGCGACGCCGGCGACTTCCGCAACGTACGCCTGGCCGAACTGCCGTGCGGCGACTTCGCGTTCTCGATCGTGCGGCTGCTGGTGTTCGCCAGCTGGCGCCTCGCGCACTTCGAGCGGCTCACCGCACACCGCGACCCGGTACTCGCGGCCATCGCCGCCAAGGGCGTGAAGGAGCTGGCCTACCACCGCCAGTACGCGGCCGAGTGGGCCGTGCGCCTGGGCGACGGCACCGATGAGTCGCACCGCCGGATGCGCAGGGCACAGGAGCAGGTCGCGCCCTACCTGGGCGAGCTGTTCACGGCGTACGACGTCCGGGACGAGGTCGTCGCCGTGCTGCGCCAGGTCACCGAGGCGGCAGGGCTGCCCATGCCCGTCTACCGCCCGCTGCCCGGCTCGGGCCGCACCGGGGAGCACACCGGGCATCTCGCCCCGCTGCTCGCAGAGTTGCAGGGCATCGCCCGCGCCCACCCGGAGGCGACATGGTGACGGCACTCCTGGACGAGCGAAGGGCCCGGCGTATCGCCGAGCAGGTGCCGGACCCCGAACTGCCCATGCTCACCCTGGCCGACCTCGGGGTGCTGCGCGAGGTGAGCCTGGCTCCGGACGGCACGGTGGTCGCGAGCCTCACCCCGACCTACTCGGGCTGCCCGGCGATGGCGGAGATGCGCGCCGGCGTGGCCGCCCGGCTGCGCGAGGCCGGGTACGAGCGCGTGGAGATCCGCACGGTCCTCGACCCGCCGTGGAGCAGCGACTGGATCACGGCGGACGGCCGGCGCAAGCTCGCCGAGCACGGCATCGCCCCGCCCGGCGCCGCGCCCGCGCGTGCCGCCGGCCCCGTCCCGCTCGTGCTGTCGCCGACCCGCCGCTCCGTGCCCTGCCCCCGCTGCGGTCACCCCGACACCGAGGAGACCTCCCGCTTCGGCGCCACGTCCTGCAAGTCCCTGTGGCGCTGCCTCGCCTGCCGCGAGCCGTTCGAGTACGTCAAGGAGATCTGATGGAGGACCTGATGGAGCCGGCCCCCGCCCCGGCGGCACGCGCGCGTGCCCGCCGACGTCCGGTCTTCCACTCCCTGCGGGTCGCCGCCGTGGACCCGCTGTGCGAGGACGCGGCAGCCGTCAGCTTCGACATCCCGGCCGACCTGGCCGAGGAGTTCGCCTTCATGCCCGGCCAGTCCCTCACCCTGCGCCGCGACATCGACGGCCGGGACGAGCGCCGCTCCTACTCGATCTGCGCCCCCGCCGGCACCACCCCGCGCATCGGCGTCCGCGTGGTGCCGGGCGGCCTGTTCTCCTCCTGGCTCGTGCGGGACGTACGCCCCGGTGACACCGTCGAGGTGATGGCACCCACCGGCGCCTTCACCCCCGACCTCACCACCCACGGCCACCACGTCCTGATCGCCGCAGGCTCCGGCATCACACCCATGGTCTCCATCGCCGAGTCCGTCCTGGCCTCCGACTCCCGCTCGCGCGTCACCCTCCTCTACGGCAACCGCCGTACCGGCACGGTGATGTTCGCCGACGACCTCGCCGACCTGAAGGACCTCTACCCGACGCGGTTCCAGCTCGCCCACGTCCTGTCCCGCGAGCCCCGCGAGGCCGAGGTGCTCTCCGGCCGCCTCGACGCCCAGCGGCTCTCCGCCCTCGTCGACGCCCTGGTCGACGTGGAGTCCGCCGACCACTGGTGGCTGTGCGGCCCGCACGGCATGGTCCGCGCCGCCCAGGAGGTCCTCGCCGGCCTCGACGTGCCCGCCGACCGCGTCCACCAGGAGCTCTTCTACGCCGACGACGAGCCCGTCCGCGAGGTCCATCACGCCGAGACCGGCCCCACCGGCCCCGTCAGCCAGGTCACCGTCACCCTCGACGGCCGCTCCACCACCTCGGCCCTGCCCCGCGAACGGACCATCCTCGAAGGCGCCCAGCAGACCCGCCCCGACCTGCCCTTCGCCTGCAAGGGCGGCGTCTGCGGCACCTGCCGCGCCCTGGTCACCGACGGCAAGGCCGACATGCGCCGCAACTTCGCCCTCGAACCGTCCGAGGTCGACGCCGGCTACGTCCTCACCTGCCAGTCGTTCCCGGTGTCCGAGGAGCTGACGGTGGACTTCGACACCTGAGCCCGCGGACGGCGGGCAAGCCGGCGGCCACAGGCCTGACCAGGCATCTCGACATACCGGTGGGTCAGTACGCACAAGGGCAACAGGAGGGCGAAGAAGGCCACTTCGAGCCCGGCGTGGTCGTCGTGCCTGCGTCCGGCGGTGCCGTCGATCACCGCGAGCAGCACCGGATGCACCAGGTAGACCGAGTAGCTGACCGCTCCCAGGCCGGTCAGCGGTCGCGGTACGCGCCGGTCGCGCCACGCCCATCCCGCCGCGAAGGTGAGCACGGCCAGCAGGAACGCCGTGATCCAGCCGCGCCGTGTGAAGTGGTGGCCGTCGCCGTACCGGTAGGCACTTCCCACGGCACAGGCGACCACCACTACGGCGGTGCCTCCCGCGCGGCGCCAGGTGCCAAGCCCTCGCTCGGCACGATGGACCGCGGTGCCGAGGAACATGACGGCGAGGATCACCAGGCCCTCCCACAACGGGACCGTGCCGTTGAACGCGACGAGCACGAGCCCCAGCGCCCCGCCCAGCACACCCCCGAACACCCGCGGCCCGGGTGAGCCCGAGCTCGCACAGCACAGGGCCGCCCCCATGGCGGCCGCCGCGAAGGCGATCAGCGGGCCGGTGCCGACCAGGCCGGACAGCGCGGAAACCGGCAGTACGGCACCCGCCGTCGCGCTCACTCCCGCGAGGACCGCCAAGGCGATCGCGACCGCCGACGACCGCTGGTGCAGCCGCACCGTGAAGAGCGCGACGACCAGCAGGTAGAAGCACATCTCGTACGAGAGCGTCCAGAGGACGAGCAGGGCATTGGGCGTCCCCAGGAGCTCCTGGAGCATGGTGACGTGCGCGACGGCCACGGCGACCGGACTCTGCGAACCGAAGTCCCGCACCGTGGAGAGCCCCAGGAGGTCGACGGCAACCAGGACCGTGACGACGGCCGCCCACAGCGGGTACACCCGGAAGACGCGGCCGATCCAGAACGTCCGTACACAGCCCCGGCGTTCCAGCGATGCCGGGATGATGTATCCGCTGACCAGGAAGAACACCATGATGCCGTAGCGGCTGGTGTTGAACTGCGGCATCAGCTCCGCCCGGAAATCCGGCATGAAGGTGTGCGACGAGTGGTCGAACACCACGACGAGCGCGGCCAGTCCACGCAACGCGTCGAGCCAGCCCAGCCGCGCGCTCACCGTGTGCAGGGCCGCACCTCGTAGTACTCGATCTCGTCCCTGGGCACCGGCTCGCCCCAGGAGTTCTCGATCACCAGCGTGCTGCCCCGGCGCAGGGTGACGGGCCAGGCGCGGATGGGGTCGCCCTCGGCGGTGAGAACCATGACCCGGGGGATGTCCCACGAGCTGCACGCGTCCTGGGGAGCGACCACGTCCACGTGGATGCCCCACGGGCGCACGCGTTCCGCGAGTTCCAGTTGGTCGTCGATGCCGAAGCCCTGCTTGACGGTGAGTTCGATACTGCCGTTGTCGTGGCGCTCCACCGCGAACGCGCTGGACTCGGCGGGCGAGCCGGGCACCACCACCGCGGCGGCCCACGCCGCGGCACAGGCCGCCACCACCACGGCGATCCGGCGCGGGGCGAACCAGCGACGCACCGCATCCGTCACCCTGCCCGGGTCCGCCCCGGCCCCGGCCCCGGCCCCGCGCAGCTCGATCTCCCTCTTCAGCTCACCGAGCAGCCGGTCCTCGAACCTCGTCGTCATGCTTCCCCCCTCGCCACGTACACCAGCGATCCCTCCGCCGACCGAGCGGTCCGGCGGTCCGTCTCCTCGCGCAGCGCCTTGCGCGCCCGGTGCAGCCGGACCCGGGCCGTGACCTGGCGGATGCCCAGCGCGGCCGCGGCCTCGGTGACCGTGAGCTGGTCGACCGCGATCAGTTCCATGACGGCCCGCTCGCCCTCGGGCAACCTCGACAGCGCGTCCAGGACGCGCCGCCCGGGGCTCTCCGCGTCGAGCTTGTCCTCGATGCGGGCGATGTCGTCGGGCTCCAGCAACCGCCGCCCCGAGATGCGCAGATCGCGTGCGGTCTCCCGGGCGACCCGGCGACGCTCCGACGACACCACGTTGCGGGCGATGCCGTACAGCCATGCGGTCTCGCTGCCGAGGCGCGGCCGGTACGTGCCGGCCGAGTCGAGGACGGCGAGGAATATCTCGGCCGTCAGGTCGGCCGCCGTGTGCGGGTCGTCCACCCGGCGGGCCACGAAACGCAGCACCGCGTCGACATGGCGCCGGTAGAACTCCTCGAAGAGCCGCGGGTCACCGACCGTCGCAGCGGGCCCACTCCGTAACCGTTCCGCGTCGTCCACACGTGTCTCCCCTTCTCGTCGACAGGTGCCTGTCACTTGTTCTTGGAACGGAACGCGAAAAGCGTTACAGGGGGCGGGCTCCCCGGCCGGCGCGCAGCACCCGCAACGCCGTGAGCGCCACGTGGAGTTCCGTGCGGCGGTCACCGGATTCGAGGTCGGTGTCGAGGAGACGCTCGATGGTGCGCAGGCGCTGGTACATGGTCTCCCTGGACAGGCCGCCGCGACGGGCCGCCGTGGTCTTGTTGCCGGCGGCGTCGAGGTAGTGGCCCAGGGTCGCCAGCAGATCGGTGCCGTGCCGGGTGTCGTGGTCGACGAGCCGGCTCAGCCGCCGCTCCGTGTAGTCCTGGATCCGGGTGTCCTCGCGCAGCGCGTACAGCAGCCGGCGCAGGTCGATGTCCGGCAGCTCGTGGAAGGAGCGGTCCGCGGGCAGGGCCTGGCCGGGCGGGGTGGCCTCTATGACCCGGGCCGCCTCCCGGAAGGAACGTGCGGTGTCGGCGAGGTCCGCCACCTCCGAGCCGGCGCCGATGATCGCCTCCGGGGCCAGCGCCAGCGCGGTGCGGCTCAGCCGTTCGGCCACGGGCCGCCAGGGCCGGTCGGGGCGCAGGGCCAGCAGGACGCCGAGACGGCCGGGGGAGAGCTCGCCGACCAGGGCCGGGACCCCGGTCGACCTCAGCTCCCGGTGCAGCCGGGCTTCCGGCTCCGCGTCCTCCCCGCCGGGACCCGGATCCACGAGGACCGCCACGAAGACGGCCTCCGTGGGCAGCCCCAGCGCGGCGCAGCGGGCGCGGACGTCCTCGGCGGAGTGGTGGCGCTGCTCCGCCAGCTCCCGCAGGACGGTGCGGTGGGCCGTGTGCTCCCACGGCGTGGAGTGGATGAGCCGGGCCACGGTCAGGGCCATCGCCGTCCGCTCCAGGACGGTGACGTGCTCCGGACCGAAGGGCGCCCCGGCGGCGGGCAGCATCGCCAGACGCCCCCAGCGTTCCCCCTGGTAGGAGACGGGCGCGGTGAGCCACCCCTCCGGGCCGCCCACCTCCGTGCGGTCGCCGGGCTCGGCCGCCCGGGAGCGCCGCTCCCAGTCCCCGAGCGCCTCCTCCACCGTGCTCCCCGACGGCTCGCAGATCAGTGCCTGGTGCACCAGGTTCTCCAGCACGACCGTCCGGCCGCTCATCTCCGCCGCCGCGCGCACCACCTCCTGCGGCCCCGCCCCACGCAGCGTCAGGGCTGTGAACGCCTCGTGGATCCGCTGCGTCCGCCGCATCGCGTCGGCCTGGTTGCCGAGGATCAGCGCGTGCACGACCTGGGTGACCTCCAGGAAGTTGACGTCCCGGGCGAGGGTGACCAGGGGGAGTCCCCGGGCCCGGCAGGCCTGCACGAGGGCGTCGGGCGGCCGGTGGTAGCGCCGTACGAGTTCGATGACCAGGGCGGCCGCTCCCACTTCGGTGAGTTCGTCGACGTACCGGCGGACGCCCGCTGCGTCCTCGGGCAGCGGCATGCCGGTGGTCAGGACCAGCTCGCCGCCCTTGAGGAAGGAGGCCGGGTCCGTCAGCTCGGTGATGTGCACCCAGCGCACCGGCTGGTCCAACTGAGCCAGTCCCGTGACGACTTGGGGCTGTCCGGCGGCCAGGACCGGCAGGGCCAGGACGTCGGCGAGGGTGGGTGCGCGACCGGCGGGGGCGGGATCAGGGCCGGCCGTCGGGGGGTGCTGGTTCACGGTGCCTCCCTGCGTGCCCGGTCACTCTGACAAGCGGGGCTGACCTGCGCAAGAGCGGTTCACGGGTGGGACAGGGGGTGCCCGGGGGGTCCGGCGGTTGACACAACGTCCGAACAACGGGTTCCGGCCGGACACATCACGCGTTGTCGGGCGCCGCCGCGGCTTGGATGCTCGGCACCGGAGCTGAGCCACGCAACCACACCTCGTCGTACGGCCGGGAGACACCATGACCGCACTGTCGCCGCACCTTCGCCAGGCCACGCCCGTCGTGGCGGCCCGGGGCGAGGGCGTCCACCTCTACGGTGAGGACGGCCGCCGCTACCTCGACTTCACCGCCGGCATCGGCGTCACCAGCACCGGGCACTGTCACCCCAAGGTCGTGGCGGCGGCGCAGGAGCAGGTGGGCACGCTGATCCACGGCCAGTACACGACCGTGATGCACCAGCCGCTGCGCCGCCTCGTCGACAAGCTGGGCGAGGTGCTGCCGGCCGGCCTGGACAGTCTGTTCTTCACCAACTCCGGCAGCGAGGCCGTCGAGTCGGCACTGCGGCTGGCCCGCCAGGCGACCGGCCGGCCGAACGTCGTCGTCTGCCACGGCGGCTTCCACGGCCGTACGGTCGCCGCCGCCTCCATGACCACCTCCGGCATCCGCTTCCGCTCCGGGTTCTCCCCGCTGATGAGCGGCGTGGTCGTCACCCCCTTCCCGACCGCCTACCGCTACGGCTGGGACGAGGAGACGGCGACGCGCTTCGCCCTCAAGGAGCTCGACTACACCCTCCAGACGATCTCCTCGCCCGCCGACACGGCGGCGATCATCGTCGAGCCGGTGCTCGGCGAGGGCGGCTACGTCCCCGCGAACCGCGCCTTCCTGGAAGGCCTGCGCGAGCGGGCGGACCGGCACGGCTTCCTCCTGATCCTCGACGAGGTGCAGACCGGCGTCGGCCGCACCGGCCGCTTCTGGGGCCACGACCACTTCGGCGTCACCCCCGACATCCTCGTCACCGCCAAGGGCCTGGCCAGCGGCTTCCCCCTCTCCGGCATCGCCGCCTCCGAGGAACTGATGGCCAGGGCATGGCCCGGCTCGCAGGGCGGCACGTACGGCGCCAACGCCGTCGCCTGCGCCGCAGCCTGCGCGACGCTGGACGTCGTACGCGACGAGAAGCTCGTGGAGAACGCCGAGGCGATGGGCAAGAGGCTCCGCCAGGGACTGGAAGCCGTCGCCGACCGAACCCCGGGCATCGGCGACGTCCGCGGCCTCGGTCTCATGCTCGCCACCGAGTTCGTCACCGAGGACGGCGACCCCGACCCGGAGACCGCCGCCCGCGTCCAGCGCGCCGCCGTCGACGAGGGCCTGCTCCTGCTGCTGTGCGGCGCCTGGAACCAGGTCGTCCGCATGATCCCGGCACTCGTGATCGACGAGACGGGCGTCGACGAGGGTCTCCAGGCCTGGACGAACGCGGTCGAGGCAGGCACGTCGGGATCCGGGGCCCGATGACCACCGCCACCCGCGACCTGGCCGGTCTCATGGCCCGTGCCGCCGAGTTCGCGCCCGGTCCGCGGGTGGAGACCGGCCCGGGGGCCACCGGCCCCTACGCCTACGACGCCTCCGCTACCCCGCCGATCAACCAGGAGAGACGACATGACCGAGGTACTGACTCAGTTGTTCATCGGCGGAGCCTGGGTGGACGCCGCGGACGGTGCCACCATGCCCGTCGACGACCCCGCCACCGGTGAGATCCTCTGCCACGTCGCCGACGCCGGCCCCAAGGACGCCCGGCTCGCGGAGGAGGCGGCCGTCCAGGCCCAGGCGGACTGGGCCCGCACCGCGCCCCGGGCACGTAGTGAAATCCTGCGCCGCGCACACGAGATCATCCTGGACCGCACCGACGAGCTGGCCCATCTGATGACCTCCGAGATGGGCAAGCCGCTCGCCGAGGCCCGGGGCGAGGTGGCCTACGCGGCCGAGTTCTTCCGCTGGTTCTCCGAGGAGGCCGTGCGGATCGACGGCGGCTGCGGTCTGCTGCCCGACGGCCGCAACCGCATGCTGCTCTCCCGTCGCCCGGTCGGCCCGTGCCTGCTGGTCACCCCGTGGAACTTCCCGCTGGCCATGGGCACCCGCAAGATCGGCCCGGCCATCGCGGCGGGCTGCACGATGATCCTCAAGCCCGCCCCGCAGACCCCGCTGTCCAGCCTCGCGCTGGCCGGGATCCTCCAGGAGACGGGCCTGCCGGACGGGGTGCTGAACGTCGTCACCACCTCCCGCGCCGGCGAGGTGTGCGAGCCGCTGCTGCGCGGCGGCCGGATCCGCAAGCTGTCCTTCACCGGCTCCACCGCCGTGGGCCGCATCCTGCTGGCCCAGTGTGCCGACACCGTCGTACGCACCTCGATGGAGCTGGGCGGCAACGCCCCCTTCATCGTCTTCGACGACGCCGACCTCGACGCGGCCGTGGACGGTGCGATGGTCGCCAAGATGCGCAACATGGGCGAGGCCTGCACGGCCGCGAACCGCTTCTTCGTGCACCGGTCGGTGGCCGAGGAGTTCGGGCGGCGGCTCGCCGAGCGGATGGGCGCGCTCGTGGTGGGGCCCGGCACCCGCGACGGCGTGGACGTCGGCCCGCTGATCGACGCCACCGGACGCGCCAAGGTGGAGGAGCTCGTCGCCGACGCGGTGGAGCGCGGCGCCGAGGTGCTCGTGGGAGGTCGAAGGCCGGAAGGGCCGGGCAACTTCTATCCGCCGACCGTGCTGGCCGGTGTCGATCCCGGGAGCCGTCTGATGGACACGGAGATCTTCGGCCCGGTCGCCGCGATCCTCACCTTCGACGACGAGGAAGAGGTCCTGCGCCGGGCCAACGACACCCCCTGGGGGCTCGTCGGTTACGTCTTCACCCAGGGGCTCGATCGCGGCCTGCGCGTCAGCGAACGCCTGGAAGTGGGCATGGTCGGCCTCAACACCGGCCTCGTCTCCAACCCGGCGGCCCCCTTCGGCGGGGTCAAGCAGTCCGGACTCGGGCGTGAGGGCGGCCGGGTCGGGATCGAGGAGTTCCTGGAGTACCAGTACGTGGCCGTGCCCGTGCGATGAAGCGGGGCCCTCATATGAAGGCATGAATGAGTCTTCATGTGTTCCTGTATGGTGAGGGCGGAACGCGCCCCCGCCTGAAGGACCCTCATGACCTCCACGCTCACGCCTCGGCCGGTCGAACGGCGGCAGCCCGAGCGTCCCGGGACCTTGCCCCGGCGGCGTACCCGTGTCCTCGCCCTCCCCGAGGCGCGCTGGGCCGCCGCGGCCACCGTCCTCTTCCTGCTCGCGCTGCCCTTGCAGCTGACCGGCGCCCCGGCCTGGACATGGGGACCGCTGTACGCCCTGTCGTACGTCACGGGGGGATGGGAGCCGGGGTGGGACGGGCTCAAGGCGCTCAAGGACCGCACGCTCGACGTCGACCTGCTGATGGTCGTCGCCGCGCTGGGTGCCGCCGCGATCGGGCAGGTCATGGACGGCGCGCTGCTCATCGTCATCTTCGCCACCTCGGGAGCGCTGGAGGCACTGGCCACGGCCCGCACCGCCGACTCCGTCCGGGGGCTGCTCGACCTGGCCCCCGCGACGGCCACCCGCCTGAGCCCCGACGGCGGTGAACAGACTGTCGCGGTGGAGGAGTTGACGGTCGGGGACATCGTCCTCGTACGCCCCGGGGAGCGCGTGGGCGCCGACGGCCGGGTGCTGGACGGGGCGAGCGAGATGGACCAGGCGACCATCACCGGCGAGCCGCTGCCGGTGCCGAAGGAGCGGGGCGACGAGGTCTTCGCGGGCACCCTCAACGGCACCGGCTCGCTGCGCGTCCGGGTCCAGCGAGACGCCTCCGACTCGGTGATCGCCCGCATCGTCCGCATGGTGCAGGAGGCGTCCGAGACCAAGGCACCCACGCAGCTGTTCATCGAGAAGGTCGAACAGCGCTACTCGCTGGGCATGGTGGCCGCGACCCTGGCCGTCTTCCTGGTGCCGCTGGCCTTCGGCGCGCAGCTCACCGACGCGCTGCTGCGCGCCATGACGTTCATGATCGTCGCCTCCCCGTGCGCGGTCGTGCTGGCCACCATGCCGCCCCTGCTGTCGGCCATCGCCAACGCCGGGCGGCACGGCGTGCTGGTGAAGTCGGCCGTGGTGATGGAGCGGATCGGCCAGGTGGACGCGGTCGCCCTGGACAAGACCGGCACGCTCACCGAGGGCAGCCCGCGCGTCACCGACGTGCGGCCGCTGCCCGGATCCGGCCTGGACGAACGGGAGTTGCTGACACTGGCGGCCGCCGCCGAGCGGCCCAGTGAGCACCCGCTGGCCCGGGCGGTGGCGGACGCGGCCCGCGAACGCGGACTCGACCTGCCCGAGGCGCGGGACTTCACGTCCGCACCGGGCGTGGGAGTCACCGCCGTCGTCGACGGCCGCACGGTCGCGGTGGGCGCGCCCGCCCGGCTGCTGGACGCCCGCGACGGCATGGCCGCGGAGCCGGATGCCGCAGTCGGCATGGCCGCGGAATCGGACGACGCCGCAGTCGGCACGGCCGCGGAATCGGACGCCGCAGTCGGCATGGCCGCGGAATCGGACGCCGCAGTTGGCATGCCCACGGAATCGGACGCCGCAGTCGGCATGGCCGCGGAATCGGACGCCGCGGTCGGCGCGGCCGCGGAAACGGAGGAGTCCCACCGCACGGCCGCGTACCTGGACGAGTCCCACCGCATGGTCGGGGAACTGGAGGAGTCCGGCCGTACCGCCGTCCTGGTCGTCGTCGACGGCATCCCCGCCGGACTGCTCGGCATCGCCGACCGGCTGCGCCCGGACGCCGCCGCCACGGTCGCCTCCCTCGCCCGGCTCACCGGCAGCGCCCCCGTGCTCCTCACCGGCGACAACCCCCGGGCCGCCGCACATCTCGCCGCCGAGGCGGGCATCGACGACGTGCGCGCCGGGCTGCTGCCGCAGGACAAGCTGGACGCCGTCCGGGAGATGGAGAGCACGGGCCGCAAGGTGCTGGTCGTCGGGGACGGCGTCAACGACGCGCCCGCCCTGGCCGCCGCGCACACCGGGATCGCCATGGGCCGGGCCGGCTCCGACCTGGCCCTGGAGACCGCGGACGCCGTCGTCGTGCGCGACGAACTCGCCGCGGTCCCCGCCACCGTCGCCCTGTCCCGCCGCGCACGCACGCTGGTCGTGCAGAACCTCGTGATCGCCGGGGTGTTCATCGCCGGACTGGTCGTCTGGGACCTGGCCGGTGAGCTGCCGCTGCCGCTGGGCGTCGCGGGCCACGAGGGCTCCACGGTCCTGGTCGGCCTGAACGGGCTGCGGCTGCTGAGGGAGGGGGCCTGGCAGCGGGCCGCCGCCGGGGGAAGCAGCTGACGCACGCCCCTCGGAGCACCGGTGCGGGCCGCTGCCGGCCCGCGTCACCAGGTCCCTGGGCACGAGAGTGGCGGTCGTGTGGGCGAGGGCGAGGAGGTGCTCGGTGGCCTTGCGGGCACCGGTGCGGGAGTCGCCCTCAACATCCCGCGGCACCTCGGGGGCACAGGGGACACCCCGGGCACACCGGGACGCCCGGGGGACACCCCGGCCCCACACGATCTCCCCGGTGCTCCCACCAACCCCGAAGATCCACCAGGGTTGCCCCGTTCCCGTTCGGGTACGCGAGCAGGACCGCATCCGGGCCGGATCATGCCCGGGCGGGCCGCACGACCGCCGCTACCAGGGAATCTGCCATGGAGACACCCGCAAACGACCCCACGCCCACGCCCGCCCAGCGGGCTCTGGACGTCCTCGCCGAGAACACCGAGGACACGGCGGCTCTGGACGCGCTCGCCAACAGCGACGTGCTCATCCCCGTGCCCGACGACGCCAACGACTCCGACGCCGCCAATCCCTCGGCGGTGGCGCTGCCGGTGCTGGAGCAGCCGGGCGGCGAACCGGTGGTGCCCGTGTTCACCTCGGAGGTGGAGATGGCCGGGCTGCTGCCGTTCGTTTCCCGCTACCGCCTGGTGCCGCTCGGCGCCCTCGCCGCACAGTGGCCGGCCGACGACCTGTCGCTCACCATCGACGGCAGCTCCGAGCACCGCCTGACGCTGACCTCGGAGGGAGTCCGCACCCTGCTGGCCCGCTAGCGGGGCGGCCGACCCGATCCGGGCCTGGGCGGCTCCCCGCCCAGCGTCCGGGACAGGGCTGCCCGCTGCAACGGCAGCACCTCGGCGTGCAGATCACGGCCCTTGGACGTCAGAGAGACCCACACTCCCCGCCGGTCCTCCGCGCAGACGGACCGCGTCACCAGCCCGTCCTTCTCCAGCCGGGCGATCAGCCGTGACAGCGCGCTCTGACTGAGGTGGACCCGCCCCACGAGGTTCTGCACCCGGCACTGCTCGCCCTCCTCGGGCGCCGCGGTCGCGAGCATGTCCAGCACCTCGAAGTCGGAGGCGCCGAGACCGTGCGGATGCAGCGCCCGGTCGATCTCGCACATCGTGCGCGCGTGCGCCGACAGGATGTCCCGCCACCGGTCCTCGAGCCGCCCACCAGCCGTTTTCGACGCCATAGGGGAACGGTAACACCGGTGCAGGGTTCAATGACCGTGCATCGACTACGGGCTCCGAGAGCCCCCGGGCCACCGTCTCGCGGCTCCCGCTCCCGAGCCCTACGCCGACCTCCCAGGTCCGCACGCCCTGCGCCATGAGGCCGGACCAGGCGCTCGCGTCGACGTCCTGGTTCCGGCACCGCTGAGTACACGGGGGCGGGGCCGGCCCCGCCTCCTCGTCGCTCATCCGTCCGAACTCCGCTCCCCGGCAGGGCAGTTCGGTATCGGTCAACGATGCCGAAGCCCGGACGCGGCGGCTTCGGCTGCGAGACAGTGGGAAGACCCGGTGAGAGGGCGAAGCCGCGAGGCAGGGGCACGACATGCTGAGGACACCCACGGACGAGACGCGGCTGCGCATCCTGGCCTGGCTGAAGGAACCCGGTCCCGCGGCGGACGGTGTCACCGCGGACGCCGTCGCCGAGCGGTTCTCGCTGCCGCGCCCGGTCGCCGTCAGCCATCTGCGGCTGCTGGAGGCCACCGGCATGCTGCGCACCAGCAGGTCCGCGGGCCGGGTGCGCTACCACCGCGACGACATGCGGATCGCCGAAGTCGCCCGGATGTTCGAGAAGGGCTGGTAGGCGATCCGGTACACCGGTATCGCCCAGAGGTTGGAGGACACGCGCGCAATGGACCGTCCCACGGCACTCGTACCCCGCCACTACGTCGCGGTGGGCCCCGGCCCCGAGGACGTGGTCGCCGACCCGCGCGGCCGCGTCCTCACCGGCGTCGCCGACGGCCGCATCCTGCGGCTCGACGCCCTCGGCGACCCGGTCGAGGCCCGCGCCGAGGTGGTCGCCGAGACCGGCGGCAGGCCGCTCGGACTCGAACTCCTCCCGGACGGCGACCTGCTGGTGTGCGACGCCGAGCGCGGACTCCTGAGGGTCGACACCGGCGACGGCACGGTCCGGATCCTCGCCGACTCGGTGGCCGGGGAGCCGCTGCGCTTCTGCAGCAACGCCGTGGCCCTCTCCGACGGCAGCGTGTACTTCACCGTCTCCAGCCGCCGCTACCCGCTGGAGCAGTGGATCGGCGACATCGTCGAACACACCGGTACGGGACGGCTGTTGCGGCTCGCCCCCGGCGCCGACGCGCCCGAAGTGGTGCTGGACGGGCTGCAGTTCGCCAACGGCATCGCCGTCGGCGCGGACGAGTCCTTCCTCGTCGTCGCCGAGACCGGTGCCTGCCGGCTGCTGCGCGTCCCGCTCACCGGGCCGACGGCCGGGCGGAGCGAGCCGTTCGCCGAGAACCTCCCCGGCATGCCCGACAACCTCTGGCGCGGCGCGCCCGACGGCCCGATCTGGGTCGCGCTCGCCGGACCCCGCGTCCCGGCCCTCGACCGGTTCCACCGCAGCGCCCCCGGCGTTCGGGCCGCCGCCGCGCGCGTCGCCGTACGCGCCCCGTTCCGGCCCACCGGCACGATCGCCGTCCAGGCCTTCGACGACGAGGGCCGCGTCGTGCACCATCTCGCCCGCAGCCGCTCCGGCTACCGCATGCCCACCAGCGTCTGCGAAGCGGGCGGGCACCTCATCCTCGGCAGCATCTGGGAACGGGGCGTGGCGGTCTGCGAGGCGCCCGCGGCGAAGTGACCCGCACCGTCCCGTCTCGGAGTGACCCCGCCCCGCCCCGGGGTTAACCTGAACTCCGGCCGTGACGGGCGTCGCGGCGCGGCGGTGGGGCCCGCCGTACCCGAACCGCGGCAAGGACGCCGCCAACGGTCCCTACTTGCGACGGCACGTGCCCGTACGACCCGGGCCCCGGCGAGTAGGAGACGGACGACCCCATGACATCCCCCGAAGGCCTCCGCGTCGCGGCGACAGCCCCCCACCCGTCTCCCTGGCGTGCCCAGGCGCCCGTCGTCGCGGTCGTCTCGCTCGGCGGGGGAGTGGGCGCGACCGCCCGGTACGCGGCCTCCCTCTGGTGGCCCACGCCCCCGGGCGGTTTCCCCTGGACGACCCTCGGGATCAACATCGTGGGCTGCGCGGTGATCGGCGTGTTCATGGTGGTCATCACCGAGATCCGGACCGCCCACCCCCTGGTCCGGCCCTTCTTCGGCACCGGCGTCCTCGGCGGCTTCACCACCTTCTCGACGTACGCCGTCGACATCCAGAGACTCATCGACGGCGGCCGTCCCGGCACCGGGCTGGCCTACCTCGCCGCGACCCCGCTCGCGGCGCTCACGGCGGTGTGGCTCGCGGCCGGCACGACCCGCCGCGTCCTGAAAGGCAGGCGACGATGACGAGGCTGACCGGCAGGGCCCTGCGCCTGACCGTCTTCGTCGGCGAGCGCGACACCTGGCACCACAAGCCCCTCTACTCGGAGATCGTGCACCGCGCCCACGCGGCGGGACTCGCGGGTGCCAGCGTCTTCCGCGGCATCGAGGGCTTCGGCGCCTCCTCCCTCATCCACACCTCGCGGCTGCTGTCCCTGAGCGAGGACCTGCCGGTCGCCGTGGTGATCGTCGACACCGAGCCACGGGTCCGCGCCTTCCTGCCGCAGCTCGACGAACTGGTCACCGAGGGGCTGGTGACACTCGACGCCTGCGAGGTCATCCGTTACACGGGCCGGGACGACACGCCCGGCACGACGGACGCGGAGGGTAATAACTCGTTGTGAACTGGCTGCTGGTCGTCGGCGGCGCGCTGGTCGGCGCCCCGCTGCGCTACCTCACCGACCGGGCGGTCCAGGCGCGGCACGACTCGGTCTTCCCCTGGGGCACCTTCACGGTGAACGTCACCGGCTCCCTGATCCTCGGCCTGCTCACCGGAGCCGCCACCCACCTCCAGCTGCTGCTCGGCACGGGCCTGTGCGGGGCCATGACGACATACTCGACGTTCTCCTACGAGACGCTGCGGCTGGCGGAGACCGGGGCGCGGCTGCAGGCCGCCCTCAACGTCGCGGTCAGTGTGACGGCCGGTATCGCCGCGGCCTTCGCGGGGGCGGCACTGGCGCGTCTGTGAGGTGCTGTGAGAGGTGCTGTGACGCGCGGTGAGAGGTGCTGTGGAGCGCTGTGAGGCGCGTTCATGAGATCCGTTCTCGTCCGGGTGTAGTAAGACGGTCCCCTCCGCTCCCGCCCCCCCGAGCAGAACTGGATCCCATGAGCGTCATCAGCGTCGGTCAGGCCGTCGTCCTCGGAGCCGTCGAGGGGGTGACCGAGTTCCTGCCCGTCTCCTCCACCGGGCATCTGAAGATCGTCGAGGGACTGATGGGCATCCCCGTCGACGACCACGCCGTGGTCGGGTTCTCGGCCGTCATCCAGGTCGGCGCGATCGCCGCGGTCCTCGTGTACTTCTTCAAGGACATCGTGCGGATCGTGTCCGCCTGGGGAAGAGGCCTGCGCGACCGTGAGGAGCGGTACCACCACGACTACAAGTTCGCCTGGTGGGTCATCTGCGCGACCATCCCGATCGTCGTCGTCGGACTCGCGGCCAAGCCGCTCATCGAGGGCCCGCTGGCCTCGCTGTGGGTGGTCGCCGGCTCGCTGATCGCCGGCAGCGGTGTGATGTGGGCGGCCGACCGGGTGGGCCGGCACAAGCGCGGCGAGGACGACACCTCGTTCAAGGACGCGATGCTGGTCGGCAGCTCTCAGATCCTCGCCCTGCTCTTCCCCGGCTTCTCCCGCTCCGGCGCCACCATGTCCACCGCGCTCATCCTGGACCTGGACCGCGTCGCCGCCACCCGCCTCTCCTTCTTCCTCGGCATCCCCGCCCTGACCGGCGCCGGCCTCTACGAGCTCAAGGACGCCCTGGGCACGGGGGTCGGCGCCGCGCCGCTCGCCGCCGGCACGCTCGTGTCGTTCGTGGTGGCGTACGCCTCGATCGCCTGGCTGCTGAAGTTCGTCGTCAAGCACTCCTTCAACGCGTTCGTGATCTACCGGGTCGTGGTGGGTGTGCTGCTGTTCGGGCTGCTCGGGGCCGGGGTGCTGCACAGTTGAGTGGTCTGCCGGGAGGCGCCGTCGGCCGGCTGCGGCGCCATCGTGGCTCGTCGCGCAGTTCCCCGCGCCCCTTTGGGGCGGCCCTTGACAGCAGCTTCCGCCGACCGGAGTATCTCTCCCGTGAACCTGTCAGACAGCCGGACAGCCGGACAGCCCGTGCGACGCGTCAGTGCCATGGAAGCGGTGCTGGCGTACCTGCGCGACGCCATCGAGCGGGGCGAGTACGCCATCGGCGACAAGCTCCCCTCCGAGGCGGAACTGTGCCGCACCCTCGAGGTCTCCCGGCCGGTGCTGCGCGAGGCGCTGCGGGCGCTGCAGACCATGGGTCTGACTGTGTCCAGGACCGGTAAGGGCACCTTCGTCGTCGCCGGCACCGTCGAGGACCCCACCTTCGGCGACTACGCGGCCAGCGACCTGCTGGAGGTGCGGCGCCACGTCGAGATCCCGGTCGCCGGGTACGCGGCCCGGCGCCGCACGCCGGAGAACCTCGACCATCTGTCCCACATCCTGGACCGGATGGAGCGGGAGACGGACACCACCGCCTGGGTCGCCATGGACACGCTGTTCCACCTCGCCGTGGCCGAGGCCGCCCAGAACCCGGTCTTCCGCCGGGTCATCGAGGAGATCCGGGACGCACTGGCCCGCCAGTCCGCCTTCCTCAACGAGCTGGGCGGCCGCCGCGAGCAGTCCAACCGCGAGCACCGGGCGATCGTCGAGGCGCTGATCGACGGTTCCGAGAACGACGCGGTGGAGGCCATGGCCCACCATCTGGACCGCGTCGAGACCACCCTCACCGACATCGTGCGCTCGTCGCGCACGGAGACCCCCACGGAAGGCGGACCCGAGGCGTGAGTGAGCAGTCCCTGCAGAACGAGGTGCAGAAACGTTCCGTCCATGTCGATGCCGGAGACGCGGGCTACAGCAAGTCCCTGAAGTCCCGGCACGTCAACATGATCGCCATCGGCGGAGCCATCGGCACCGGTCTCTTCCTCGGCGCCGGCGGCCGCCTCGCCGACGCCGGGCCCTCCCTCTTCATCGCCTACGCCGTCTGCGGCCTCTTCGCCTTCCTCGTCGTACGCGCTCTCGGCGAACTCGTGCTGTACCGGCCCTCCTCCGGCGCCTTCGTCTCCTACGCACGCGAGTTCATGGGGGAGAAGGGCGCCTACACCGCCGGCTGGATGTACTTCCTGAACTGGGCGACCACCGGCATCGCCGACATCACCGCCGTCGCCACCTACACCCACTACTGGGGCATGTTCTCCGACATACCGCAGTGGGTGATCGCGCTGATCGCGCTGGCGGTCGTCCTCACCGTCAACCTGATCTCGGTGAAGATCTTCGGCGAGCTGGAGTTCTGGTTCGCGATCGTCAAGGTCGGCGCACTGGTCGTCTTCATGTGCATCGGCATCTTCCTGCTGGTCACCCAGCACCCCGTCGACGGCCACACCCCGGGCCCGTCCCTGATCGGCGACAGCGGCGGCGTCTTCCCGCACGGCCTGCTGCCCATGCTGCTGATCATCCAGGGCGTCGTCTTCGCCTACGCCTCCGTCGAGCTGGTCGGCGTCGCCGCCGGTGAGACCGAGAGCCCCGAGAAGATCATGCCGAAGGCGATCAACTCGATCATGTGGCGCGTCGGCGTGTTCTACGTCGGCTCGGTCGTGCTGCTGTCGATGCTGCTGCCCTGGAACAAGTACACCGCCGGGGAGAGCCCCTTCGTGACGGTGCTGTCCAACATCGGGGTCCCGGCGGCGGGCGGCGTGATGAACCTCGTCGTCCTCACGGCCGCCATGTCCTCCCTCAACTCCGGCCTCTACTCCACCGGCCGCATCCTGCGCTCCATGGCCATGGCCGGATCCGCGCCGAAGTTCACCTCCGTGATGAGCCGCAGCCAGGTCCCCTACGGCGGCATCCTGCTCACCAGCGGCATCTGCGTCCTGGGCGTCGGCCTCAACTTCGTCGTGCCCGCCGAGGCGTTCGAGATCGTGCTGAACTTCGCCGCGATCGGCATCCTCGCCACCTGGGGCATGATCATGATCTGTCACCTCCTCTTCTGGCAGAAGACCCAGAGGGGCGAGCTGACCCGCCCGGGCTACCGGCTTCCGGGCTCCCCCTGGACCGAGATCGTGACGCTGGCCTTCCTCGCCTCCGTCCTGGTCCTCATGTACGCCGACGGCGGCGCGGGACGCACCACCGTGCTGTGCCTGCCGCTGATCGTCGGGGCACTGGTCGCCGGATGGTTCGGCATCCGCGGCCGTACCGCGCGCAAGTCCACCACCGGAGCCGACGCGTGACGAACGCGCCGCTCCAGGAGAAGCAGGCAGTGATGTTCAGCAGTTCACCCGCGGACGCACCCCTTGTCCGTGAACCCGTCCACGCCCCCGTCGCCCACCTCATCCGTGGCGGAATCGTCGAAGGCATCCACTACGGCTCCGTCGTCGTCCTCGACGCCGACGGAGAGGTCCGGCTCCAGATCGGAGACATCGAGGCCGCCTTCTACCCGCGCTCCGCGATCAAGCCCGTCCAGGCCGTGGCCATGGTCCGGGCCGGGCTGCCGCTCGACGGCGAGCTGCTGTCCCTGACGGCGGCCAGCCACTCCGGCGAGGAACGCCACCTCGCCGGCACCCGGCGCATCCTCGAACTCGCCGGACTCACCGAGGAGCACCTGCGCAACGTCCCGGACCTGCCGTTCGACCCGGTCGTCCGGGACGCCTGGGTGCGCGAGGGTCGGCTGCCCTCACGGCTCGCCCAGAACTGCTCCGGCAAGCACGCGGCGATGCTCTACACCTGCACCCTCAACGGCTGGCCCCTGGAGAACTATCTCGACCCCGGCCACCCCCTCCAGCAGGCCATCGCCGAGATCGTCGAGGACCTCACCGGGCAGCGCGTCGCCCGGGTGTCCGTCGACGGCTGCGGCGCGCCCCTGTTCTCCATCTCCCTGCACGGCCTCGCCCGGGCCACCGCCCGGATCGCCACGGCCGCGCCGGGCACGCCCGAGGCCCGGGTCGCCGACGCCATGCGCGAGCACGCGGAGATGGCCTCCGGGTCCGGGCGGGACGTCGCCGCGCTGATGCGGGCCGTGCCGGGGCTGCTGTCCAAGGACGGGTTCGAGGGTGTGCAGGTCGCCGCGCTGGCCGATGGGCGGGCCGTTGCGGTGAAGATCGCGGACGGGGCGAATCGGGCGCGGGTGCCGGTGGCTGCCGCCGGGTTGGCCTGGGCCGGTGTCGAGCCGGGGCTTCTCGCCGAGTTCGCGGGTGAACCCCTGCTCGGGGGCGGGGAGCCGGTGGGGTCGGTACGGGTGGTGCGTGCCCTGGATCCTCTTCCGGCGACGGCTCACCCGTAGCGCTGGGCCGCATACCGACGGGGGACCGCCCGTCGTCGACGGTCCGACGGCCGTCCGTGGTTGTTCGCGCAGTTCCCCGCGCCCCTGAAGGGCGTGCATCCACCCTCAGTTCACGCAGAAAGAGGACCCTCCCCCTCATGACCGCCGCCACCCGCTCCGAGCACGATCTGCTCGGTGACCGTGACGTTCCCGCCGAGGCGTACTGGGGTGTGCACACCCTGCGGGCCACGGAGAACTTCCCCATCACGGGCATGCCCATCTCCGCCTACCCGCACCTGATCGACGCCCTCGCCGCCGTCAAGGAGGCCGCCGCCCTCGCCAACGAGGAACTCGGTCTGCTGGACCCGAAGAAGGCCGCCGCGATCGTCGAGGCCTGCCGGGAGATCCGCGACGGCAAGCTGCACGACCAGTTCGTCGTGGACGTCGTCCAGGGCGGCGCCGGCACCTCCACCAACATGAACGCCAACGAGGTCGTGGCGAACCGGGCCCTGGAACTGCTCGGCCACGCCAAGGGCGAGTACGGGTTCCTGCACCCCAACGAGGACGTCAACCTCGGCCAGTCCACCAACGACGTCTACCCGACCGCCGTCAAGATCGCGACGGTGTTCGCCGTGCGCGGGCTGCTCGACGCGATGTCCGTCCTGCAGGACACGTTCGCCCACAAGGCCGTCGAGTTCCGCGACGTGCTCAAAATGGGCCGCACCCAGTTGCAGGACGCGGTGCCCATGACCCTGGGCCAGGAGTTCTCCGCGTACGCCGTCATGCTGGACGAGGACCGGGCCCGGCTCGCCGAGGCCGTCCAGCTGATCCATGAGATCAACCTCGGCGCCACCGCGATCGGCACCGGCCTCAACGCCCCCGCCGGATACGCGGAAGCGGCCCGCCGCCACCTCGCGGCCATCACGGGCCTGCCCCTGGTCACCGCGGCCAACCTGGTCGAGGCGACCCAGGACTGCGGCGCCTTCGTGCAGATGTCCGGAGTGCTCAAGCGCATCGCGGTCAAGCTCTCCAAGAGCTGCAACGACCTGCGACTGCTGTCCTCCGGCCCGCGCGCAGGGCTCGGCGAGATCAACCTGCCGCCCGTGCAGGCCGGTTCGTCCATCATGCCCGGCAAGGTCAACCCGGTCATACCCGAAGTCGTCAACCAGGTCGCCTTCGAGGTCATCGGCAACGACGTCACCATCACCATGGCCGCCGAGGCCGGACAGCTCCAGCTCAACGCCTTCGAGCCGATCATCCTGCACTCCCTGTCGGAGTCCATCACGCATCTGCAGAGCGCGTGCCTGACCCTGGCCGAGCGCTGCGTGTCCGGCATCACCGCCAACACCGAGGCGTTGCGCACCAGCGTCGAGAACCCCATCGGCCTGGTCACCGCCCTCAACCCGCACATCGGCTACACCGCCGCGACCGACATCGCCAAGGAGGCCCTCGCCACCGGCCGGGGCGTCGCCGAACTGGTCCTGGAGAAGGGTCTGCTCCCCGCCGGGACACTCGCCGGCCTGCTGCGCCCCGAGGTCCTGGCAGGCAGCGGCCAGGCACCGGCCTGACCCACCAAGCGCGCACCGGGACCGGCGGAGGGACAATGGCGATCATGACGTCGACGACGGCCTTCCAGCCGGTCCTGGAGCGCATCGCCGAGGAGATCGAGCGGACCCCCGGCCGCGGCAGGCCCGCCGACTACATCCCGGCGCTCGCAGCCTGCGACCCGCGCAGCTTCGGCATGGCCGTCGCCGGCCTCGACGGCACGGTGTACGGGGTGGGGGACTGGCGGCAGCCGTTCTCCGCCCAGTCCCTCACCAAGGTCTTCACCCTCGCCCTCGACCTGTCCCGAGAGGGCGACGCCCTGTGGGAGCACGTGGGCCGCGAGCCCTCCGGCAACCCCTTCAACTCCCTCGTCCAGCTGGAGTACGAGAACGGCATCCCGCGCAACCCGTTCATCAACGCGGGCGCCCTCGTCGTCACCGACCGGCTGCACACCCGTACCGGCGACGCCTCGGGCGAACTGCTGGCGTTCCTGCGGGCGGAGAGCGGCAACCCCGGCCTGGGCTTCGACCAGGAGGTCGCCGCGTCCGAGACCGCGCACGGCGACCGCAACGCCGCGCTCGGCCACTTCATGGCGTCCTACGGCAACATCGACAACCCCGTCCCGACGCTCCTGGAGCAGTACTTCCGGCAATGCTCCGTCGCCGCCTCCTGCGCCGATCTCGCCCTCGCCACGAGCTTCCTGGCCCGGCACGGCATCCGCGCCGACGGCACCCGCCTGCTCACCCGCAGCCAGGCCAAGCAGATCAACGCGATCATGCTGACCTGCGGCACCTACGACGCGGCGGGCGACTTCGCCTACCGCGTGGGCCTGCCCGGCAAGAGCGGCGTCGGCGGCGGCATCATCGCGGTCGTGCCCGGCCGCTGCACCCTGTGCGTGTGGAGCCCGGGCCTCGACGAGCGGGGCAACTCGGTGGCGGGCGTGGCAGCGCTCGACCGCTTCACGACCCTGACGGGTCTGTCGGTGTTCTGACCACCCGGTGTGCCGGCCGCCGTCCGTCGGTGCACCGGTGCCGGCAGGACTGCCGCCCCGATGGGAACTCGGCGGTCCGTGATCACCGGCCGGTCACGAGCAGGCCGCCCCGCGGAGAGGGGCGCTTCCCCTGCCGGCCATCCGCCGTTGACACGCTGCCCGAGTGTTGGCCATGGCTTTCCCCGTCGATCTCCGCCGCTGTCAGATACCCGGTCTGGCCGGTACCGCCTGCCTCGCCCTGGGCGGTGAGACGGCCGGCGCCCTGCCCGTGGAGGACCTCCTCCACCCGGCCTCCGCCCGCGCCGCCCTCGGCCTGGTCGGTGTGTACTTCGGCGTCGTCCTGCTGATCGCGGCCTGGCTGCAGCTGGGGCGGCTGGTCCGCGGGCCGAGACCACCGGAGCCCCGCTCCCTGCTGCTCGTCCTCGCCACCTGGGCGGCCCCGCTGCTCCTCGCCCCGCCGCTGTTCAGCCGGGACGTCTACAGCTACCTCGCCCAGGGGGCGATGGTCGAGGCGCACCTGGACGTCTACGCGCACGGGCCTGCCCGCCTCGGCGGTCCGCTCGCCGAGGAGGTCGCCCCGCTCTGGCGGCACACCGCAGCCCCGTACGGGCCGGTCTTCCTCGCCGTCGCGGCGGCGCTGTCGGGCCTGACCCGCGGCGAATTGCCCGCCGGACTCCTCGGGATGCGGCTCGTCGCCCTGGCCGGTGTGGCCCTGATGGCGGCCGCTCTGCCCCGCCTCGCCCGGCACAGCGGCGCCGATCCGTCCGCCGCGCTGTGGCTGGGCGCCCTCAACCCGCTCGTCCTGCTGCACCTGGTCGCGGGCGCCCACAACGACGCCGTCATGCTCGGCCTGCTCGGCGTCGGTCTGGTCGCAGCGCTCGGCCGGTGGCCGGTCCTCGGGGCCGTCCTCGTCACCCTCGCCGCCCTGGTCAAGGCGCCCGCCGTGCTCGGTCTCGCCGCCGTCGCCGCCCTCCAGGTGCGCGCGGGCCGCAGCCCGGCGAAGGCTCTCGCGACGACCACCGTCGCGGCGGCGGGGACCACCGTCGCCGCGACGGCCGTCGCCGGCACCGGATACGGCTGGATCGGCGCCCTGAACACCCCCGTCTCCCCCCAGAACTGGGCGCTGACCACCCTCCTCGGCCGCGTCACCCGGGCCCTGCTGGAGCGCCTCGGCAGCGATCTCGCGCCCCTGGCGATCCCCGCCTGGCACGCCCTGGGCATCGTGACCGCCGTGCTCGCGATCGCGCTGATCTGGCTGCGGCTGCGCCTCAGGCCGGTGTACGCGCTCGGCCTGTCCCTGGCGGCGGTGGCCGCGCTCGGGCCCGCGATCCGCCCCTGGTACGCCCTGTGGGGCCTGTTCCTCATCGCCGCCGCCGCACCCAGTACGTCCGTACGCCACCGCACGGCGGCCGTCACCGGCGTGCTCGCGCTGAGCGTGCTGCCCAGCGGCGGCCCGGCCGACACGGGGCAACTCGTGCTGGCCGTCTCCGGCGGCGCACTCGCCGTCGTCGTGCTGTGGCAGGCCCACCAGGCCGAACTCGCCCCGGCGCTGGGACGCGCGGCATGACCCCGGCCCTGCCCCGCACCGACCGGGGCCGGCTGCTGCTGGTGCTCGCCCTCGCCACACTGGTGACGGTCTTCACCGCGACCGTGCCGCTGCTGCGCGACTGGTTCGACCTGCGCGTCTACTACGGCAGCATCGACTCCTGGGTCCACCACGGCGGCCGCATCTACGACTACCGGGTGCCCGGCACGGCGTACGGCTTCACCTACCCGCCGTTCGCCGCGGTCGCCATGCTGCCGATGGCGCTGCTGGGTCCGCACACCGCGATCGTCGCGGCCCTGCTGCTCAACCTGGCCGCGCTGGCCGTGATCCTGCGGCTGCTCGCCGGACGTGACTGGCGGCGCCACGGCTGGTTCGGCTGGGCGCTGACCGCCTGTCTGCTCGCCCTGTTCGAACCGCTTCGCGACACTCTCAGCTTCGGCCAGGTCAATCTGTTGCTGCTGGCGCTCGTCCTCACCGACGCGACGCTGCTCGCCGGCGGGCGCGGACGTCTGGCGGGCGTCGGCATCGGTCTCGCGGCGGCGGTCAAACTCACCCCCGCGCTCTTCATCGCTCTGCTGCTGGTGGCCGGACGCCGGCGCGCGGCGGCGCTCGCGACGGCGGTGGCCCTCGGCGCCACGGCCGTCGCGGCCTGCGTGGACCCGGACGCCTCGCGCTTCTACTGGACCGAGGCGCTGTGGGACACCAACCGCGTGGGACGCCTCGGCTACGTCTCGAACCAGTCGGTGCAGGGCATCCTGGCCCGGCTCGGCGAACCGGACCGTGCGGTGTGGGCCCTGGCGGTGCTGCTGATCCTCGGCGTGTGGGCGGTGCGGGCCCGCCGGGCGGTCGCGGCGGGGGACTGGACGGCGGCGTTCGCCCTGACCGGTCTCGCCGCCTGTCTCGTCAGCCCGATCACCTGGGTGCACCATCTCGTGTGGCTGCTTCCGGCCTTCGCCGTGCTGGTCCGCGCGGGGCGCCTCCGGGTCGCGGGCGTCCTGTACGCCGTGCTGTGCACGAGCGTGGTGTGGCTGTGGTTCGACGACGCGTCCGGTGTCGACGGGTTCCTGGGCAGCAACGCCTATGCCTGGATCACCCTGGGTCTGCTGCTGTGGCTGCCCGTCGGTCAGCTCCGCCGGGGTCTGCGGACCGGAACCCGCAGCACCAGCACCACGACCGCCGCGCCCGTGCCGGCGGCACCGGCGATCATCCCCGCTTCCGTCCAGAAGGACCCGTGCTCCTCCGGTACGGCGGCCGCGACCGCGGGCGGTGTCGTCGCGGCGGGCCGCGCGGATGTGCCCGGCGCACCGAGCGAGCCCACCGCCTCGACCCTCCCGGCCGACTTGAAGCCCCAGTCGAGCAGCGAACGGGCCTCCTCGTACACGGCGGACCCGCCGCCCTTCTGAGGGTTCATCACCGTCACGACCAGGGTGCGCCCGTCGCGGCGCGCCGCGACGACGAGGGTGCTGCCCGCCTTGGAGGTGTAGCCGTTCTTGATGCCGATCAGCCCCCGGTACGGCTTCACCCCGTTGGCGCCGCTCAGCAGCCGGTTGGTGTTGAGGATCGGGTACGACCAGTTGCCGCCGCCGGGGAACCTGGCCTCGACGGTGGCGCAGTACCGGGCGAAGTCGGGGTTGCGCAGCCCGACCCGGCCGAACACGGCCAGGTCGTACGCCGACGACACCTGTCCCGGTGCGTCGTAGCCGTCGGGGGACACCACGTGGGTGTCGCGGGCGCCGAGGGACCGGGCCTTGGCCTGCATCCGCTGGGCGGTGACCCGCCAGCCGCCGTTGAGCTCGGCCAGGACGTGCACGGCGTCGTTGCCCGAGTTGAGGAAGACCCCGCGCCACAGATCGGAGATCCGGTAGGTGCGGCCCTCGGCGACCCCGACCAGGCTGCTGCCGGCTCCGATGCCCCGAAGCTCCGGCTCGCGGACGGTGTGCCGGACGCCCGCCGGCAGCCCGGGCAGCACGGTGAGGGCGAACAGGGTCTTGAGGGTGCTGGCCGGAGGCAGCTTGCGGTGCGCGTTGTGGGCGGCGAGCACCTCCCCCGTACGGGCGTCGGCCACCAGCCAGGACCGTGCGGAGAGCTTCGGAAGGCGAGCCACTCCGGTGCGCGGGCGGACCTGGGTGCCGGGTCGGTACAGCAGCGAGGGGTGCGGGGCGGCGGCCCTCGGCCCACCCGGCGGAGTGGGCTCCGCCCCACCGGGGTCGGCCATCGCCGTGGGCGTCAGCGCCAGCAGCCCCGCCACGCAGAGCGCACCGGCCGACACGGCCACCCGGGAAGAGAATCCGATGATCATACGATCAACGTAGGAACGGAGATGCTCCGCGAGGCGACGACGGGGCCGCACTCCACGCGCTAGCACCCGGATGGATGATCCCCGTGCCCGACGGGTGGCGGCCGGGTGGGTGTCTACGGTCCGGGCGGATCTGCGCTGCCACGCGGTCGTGGAGTCCCGGCTGATCGGCACCGTGGACGGACGCGTCCTCGGCTGCTCGGTGACCCCGTAGGGGACGCGGCCGCGTCAGCCCGAGGGCAGCGTCGGCTGGATCCGCCGCAGGAACGTCGCGTTGTCCGGCGTCTCGCGCATCCGCTCCAGCAGGGTCTCCAGACCGCCCTGCCCGTCCCGGCCCTGCAGCACGCGCCGCAGTCCGCGGACAGCGGCCAACTCGGCTTGCGAAAGCAGGAGTTCCTCGCGGCGGGTGCCGGAGAGGGTGATGTCGACGGCCGGGAACACACGGCGCGACGCCGGGTCCCGGCTCAGGCGGAGCTCCATGTTGCCGGTGCCCTTCAGCTCCTCGAAGTAGAAGCCGTCGGCGCGGGAGCCGGTCTCCACCAGGGCGGTCGCGAGGATCGTGAGGGAACCGCCCTCCTCGGCCGACCGGGCGGCGCCGAAGAACCGCTTGGGGCCGGTCACCGCGGACGCGTCGACGCCCCCGGTGAGGATGCGCCCACCGGATGCGGCCGCGTTGTTGTGCGCCCTGCACAGCCGGGTCAGCGAGTCGAGGAGGACGACCACGTCCTCACCGGCCTCCACGAGCCGCTTGGCGCGCTCGATCACCAGGTCGGCGAGGGCGATGTGCTGCCTGGCGCTGCGGTCGAAGGTCGAGGCGTACACCTCGCCCCGCACACAGCGCCGCATGTCGGTGACCTCCTCGGGCCGCTCGTCGAGCAGCAGCATCATCAGCCGGCACTCGGGGTGGTTGCCGGTGACGGCGGCGGCGAGCTGCTGGAGGAGGACGGTCTTGCCGGTCTTGGGCGGGGCCACGAGGAGCCCGCGCTGGCCCTTGCCGACGGGTGCGATCAGGTCGACGACGCGCCCGGCCAGTCCGGCGGCGGGGTGCTCGAGCCGCAGCCGCTCGTGCGGGTGCAGCGGTGTCAGGTCCCGGAAGTGGCGCCGACCGCGCAGATCTCCGGGCGTACGGCCGTCGATGCGTGCGACCTCGGTCAGGCCGCGCCGGTCGCCGGTCACGCCCTCGACGAGATCGCCCTTGCGCAGGCCGTACCGGTGGATCAGCGCGGGGGACACCGCGGTGTCGGCGGGCGTGGGCAGGCAGTTCTCACCGCGCAGGTGCCCCTTGCCGTTAGCGTCGATGTCCAGGACCCCGGACACGGCCCGGGCGGGGGACTGCTGCTGTACAAGTGGGTTTTCGAGTGTGGTGGTCATGGTGGTGGGTGTCCTTTCACGGACGGCAGGCATGAGACGTGCGAAGGGAAGGGAGGAGTGCCGCGAAGGGAGGGCCTGTGGCGCGCTTCCGGGCGGCGGGGGAACAGCACCTCGGGTACGACGATCACGTCGTGGTGCTGGAAATGAAGGAGAGAGGTGAAGAACGGCACCGGCGCCCGCAAAGAGGGGCGTGCACGAGTGCTTCTGGCAATGTACCACCGAAAGCGGCGGATGAGGGCCTGATACCTCGGGGAGCTGTCTCAGCTCGTGGCCAGCAGCCCGTACAGCAACGGGATCCGCGGCTCGGGCAGGCGCCACCAGCCGGACTGCGTACGGACCATCTGCGGCCAGCGCGGCCAGGGAAGTTCCTCGCCTTCCCGCAGCCGCCGCACCGCGAGCCCCGCATCCGTCAACGCGTTGAGGACCTCGCCCATTCCGTGCATCCACTCGTAGCTGTCCGTGGCGCCCTGGACGGCCGGGCCGTCGGTGTAGGTGTGGGTCCCGTCGCGGTGCACCGGTCCGGCGCCGCCCAGGTAGTCGTGGCGCAGGAGCAGTTCGGGTCCCTCGCCCGGGGCGGGCTTCGGTCCGAGCGCGTTGAGCAGGGGATGGAACTCGACGACGTACAGCCGGCCGCCAGGCCGCAGGAGGCGGCCGACGGTCTGCGCCCACCGGTCCAGGTCGGGGAGGTAGCACAGGGCGCCCTTGCCGGTGTAGACGACGTCGAACCGCCGCCCGCCCAGGGCCTCGACGGCGTCGTACACGTTCGCCCGGACGTACGTCACGTCCGCGCCGGCCTTCGCCGCGATGTCCTGGGCGGCCGCCACGGACGCGGCGGAGAAGTCGAGGCCGACGGCCCGGGCGCCGCGCCGTGCGAAAGCGATGGTCTCCGTGCCGAGGTGGCACTGCAGGTGCAGCACGTCACGCCCGGCCAGCTCGCCGAGGTCCTCCCACTCGAACGGGGCGAACCAGCGCTCGGGATCGAGGTCCTGGTCGAGGCCGTAGAAGCGGCTGGCGAGATGGACGGGCGTGCGGGCGTCCCAGTTGGCCTGGTTGGCCCGCATGAGCCGGTCGTGCTCGGCGGACGTCATGGGGACATCCAACCCTGAACCGGCCGCGGGCGCCGGGAGAACGCGGGAAACGAATCTCCGGAGGAATCGGTCAGTTCGAGCGGGCGCGCGCCTCCTCGGCGATCCGCTCGAACTGCTCGCCCATGGCGGCCGCGAGGGCCTGGGCCCCCGACAACGGGCGCACCATCACCGTGAATTCGTCGATGAGCCCGTTCTCGTCGAGATGGATGAAGTCGCAGCCGTTGATCTCCCGGTCACCCACGCGCGCGGTGAAGACCAGGGCGTGGTCGCGGCCGTTCGCGTCGTTGATCTCGCGCACGTAGCGGAAGTCCTGGAAGACCTTGGAGACGGCCCGCAGGATCGCGGCCGTGATCGCCTTCCCGGCGTACGGCTTGAACACGACCGGGCTGGTGAAGACGACGTCCGGCGCCAGCAGCGCCTCGGCGGCGTCGAGGTCGAGCTTCTCGACCGCCTCACGGAATGCACGCATCGAAACCGCCTTAGTCAATTTGTTGAGTAGGTGCGGCGTAGATTAGTCACCCGTTGGTACGGTGTCCACATGTCTCTCAAGTACGCCGTGCTCGCTGCGCTCCTGGAGGGCGAGGCCTCGGGGTACGAGCTGTCGAAGGTCTTCGACGTGTCGCTGGCCAACTTCTGGGCCTCGACCCCGCAGCAGCTCTACCGCGAACTGGAGCGCCTCGCGCGGGACGGCCTGATCGAGGCCAGGGTGGTGCGCCAGGAACGCCGCCCCGACAAGCGCATGTTCACGCTGACCGAGGCAGGCCGCGAGGACCTGAGGGCGTTCGCCGCCGCGCCGCCCCGGCGGCCCACCGCCATCCGCGACGAACTCCTCATCAAGATCCAGGCCATGGACGGCGCGGACCCGGACGCGACCCGGGCGCTGGTCGAGGAGCGCGAGGCGTGGGCGCGCGGCAAGCTCGCCCGCTACCGGCGGGTGCGCGAGCGCCTCCTGGCGGGCCGCAGCGAGGAGGAGTACCTCCGGGAGACCGACCGCGTGGGTCCCTACCTCACCCTGATGGGAGGCATCGGCTTCGAGGAGGAGAACCTCCGCTGGTGCGAGCGCGTACTCACCGTCCTGAAGCAGCGGACTCCCCTAGGCTGAGCCGATGTTCAGCCCCGAAGGCCCCAGTCTGCGCGAACTCGCCGTCCAGGCGCTGTCGTCCGTCGAGCGCGGCTACGACCTCCTCGCGCCGAAATTCGACCACACGCCCTTCCGGACATCCGACGGCGTCCTCGACGCCGTCGGGTCGGCGCTGCGGCGGACGGGGCCCTTCGACGCCGGGCTCGATCTGTGCTGCGGCACCGGCGCGGGCGTCGGGGTGCTGGAGCGGGTGTGCCGGGAGCGCGTCACCGGCGTGGACTTCAGCGCGGGCATGCTCGGCGTCGCCCGGGAGCGAGTGCGGGTGCGCGGCCCGCAGGTCTCCTGGGTCCGGGCCGACGCCCGCGCCCTGCCCTTCGGCCCCGCCTTCGACCTGGTGGTGAGCTTCGGGGCCTTCGGCCACTTCCTGCCCCGCGAACTGCCCGGGCTGTTCGCACAGGTCCGGTCCGTCCTGCGGCCGGGCGGCACCTTCGCCTTCCCGCTGGCCGCCCCGCCCCGCCCGGGCTCGCGAAGCTACTGGACGCTGCTGGGCTTCGACACCGTGATGCGGGTGCGCAACGCGCTCTGGCGGCCCGACTTCGTCATGTACTACCGCGCGTTCCGCCTCGGGGACGTACAGCGCGAACTCGGGGCTGCCGGATTCCGGGTCGAGCTCCAGCCGCTGCCGGAGTTCGGGCGGCGGTCGGACGGCAGCCCCCGGGTGCGGCTGGTCACGGCCCGGCTGCCGGGCTAGGCCCTGAAACCGGGGCGCCGCTCAGCCTCGGAGGAAGTTCAGCAGATCGTCGTTGAACGCCTTCTCGAAGTCGCCGACCAGGCCGTGCGGGGCGCCCGGATACACCTTCAGCGTCGCGTCCTTGACGAGCTGGGAGGTCCGGTGGGCCGAGGCGGCGATCGGCACGATCTGGTCGTCGTCCCCGTGTGCGACGAGCGTCGGCACGTCGATGCGCCGCAGGTCCTCGGTGAAGTCGGTCTCCGAGAACTGCGCGACGCAGTCGTAGGCGCCCTTCAGGCCGGCCTGCATGCTCCACATCCAGAACGCCCGCCGCACGCCCTCCGACACGGCGGCGCCGGGCCGGTTGAAGCCGTAGAAGGCCTCGCTCAGCTCCCAGTAGAACTGCGAGCGGTCCGCCGCGACCCCGGCGCGGATCCCGTCGAAGGCGTCCTTCGGTGTGCCCTCCGGATTGGCCTCCGTCCGCAGCATCAGCGGCGGCACCGCACCGAGCAGCACGACCTTGGCGACCCGCGCCGTCCCGTGCCGCCCGATGTAGCGGGCCACCTCCCCGCCGCCGGTGGAGTGGCCCACCAGGACCGCGTCGGTGAGGTCCAGTGCCTCGATCAGCTCGGCCAGGTCGTCGGCGTACCGGTCCATGTGGTTGCCCTGCCACGGCTGGCCCGAGCGGCCGTGTCCGCGGCGGTCGTGCGCGACCGCCCGGAAACCGTGCTCGGCGACCAGCCGGGCCTGCCCGTCCCACGCGTCGGCGTTGAGGGGCCAGCCGTGGCTGAACACCACGGGCTGCCCCGCGCCCCAGTCCTTGTAGTAGAGCTCGGTGCCGTCGGAGGTCGTGAACATGGTCATGGGGATCCTCTCGGGGGTCGCCTGGGGGAGCCGTACCGTGTCTCGATGATCTCCGTCATCTCCGGGAGCCCGCGTCAGCAGTCCGCCGAACGGGTGATGGACGACGGTCGGACGGGTGCGCCGCCGCGCGGCTCGGCAGGGTGAACTCGTAGACCAGCGCCTCCCGTTGGGCGTCCACCACGAGGTCGGTGATCTCCAGCGGGCGCGCGTACTGGTCGTGCACCTGCCGGGTGACCCGTACCGACGGGACGCTCGCGAGGCGGCTGATGGCGTCGCGGTGGTGGAGGGTCAGACCGGCCCGGCGCATCCAGTCGTAGGCCCGGCGCAGCTGCGCGGCGGCGGTGCCGTCGGCGCGGTCGCGGTAGCGGGCCAGCTCCTCCACCTCCGCCAGCGCCACGGCGGAGAACGATGTCACGGCGCTCCGCAGGCCCTGCCCGTCGGTGGTCGCGTAGCGGTAGCGGTGGATCAGGGTCGGGCGGCCGGGCTCCAGCCCCAGGGCCTCGGCGTGGTCCGGTGAGGGAGCCTCCCAGGTCACGGTGGCGCGGGCGACGCCACCCGGGGCCGCGGGGTCCGCGCCGACCGGGAAGGTGAGCGACGCCGGGGTCTCGACCGGCAGGCCGGGCAGGGTGGCGTGGCTGCCGCGCCGGTCGGTGGTGACCAGGCCGTCGCGGCGGAGCAGCTCCAGCGACTGCCGTACGGTCTCCCGGCTGACTCCCAGGTGACCTGCCAACCGCCGTTCGCTCGGCAGCCGTTCACCGGGCGGGATGGTGCCGTCGCGCAGCTCGCCGAGTAGCTCCGTGGCGATCCTGCGGTACAGGGGCTCCGCCTCGGTCGGCGGGGGATCGTGCGGGGTGGTGCGGGCCATGCCGCCCCTCCTGTGGGTGACGTTCGGTAGCCGTGCGGGCTCGGTGCGCCACCAGATCTAGCATTGGTCTAAACCAGCTGGGAAGGGCGGCCGGGCGGTTCGGCCGAAACCGGCCCGCCCGCGCCCGCCCTCACAGCGCGCCGTACAGGGCGTCCACCAGGGCCATTTTCCGCGGGTCGTTGGCGATACGGGGCCCCATCCGGTTCATCACATAGCCGAGGGACACCCCTGCCTCCGGGTCGGCGAGCCCGCAGGAGCCGCCGAAGCCGTCGTGTCCGAAAGCGCGCGGGTTGGGCCCGTACGAGCCGTCAGGGCCGCTGAGCCAGAGCCCGAGCCCCACCTCCGTCTCGTGCTCGAACCCGGCGCCGAGCACCAGGTCCCGGCAAGAGCCCTGCCCCTCGCGCACCCGCTCGGCGGACTCGGGGGACAGCAGACGGAGGCCTGCGTGGGCACCGCGTCCCGCGAAGACGCCGTAGAGCGCGGACACCGCACGCGCGGTGCCGTGCCCGTTCGCCGCCGGGATCTCGGCGGCCCGCCACCGGGGGGTGTTGGCCCCGTCGGCGGACACCGCCGGGTTGGTCAGCGCGGCGACGGCCGCGGGCGCCAACTGGGCGAAAACGGCTGCCTGTTCACTGCTCGTGGTGACCGCCGGCTGGACCAGCTCGGCCGCCCGGCCGTAGTCCCGCTCCGGCAGACCGATGCCGAAGTCGATGCCGAGCGGCCCCGTCACCTCCCGCGCCAGGAAGGCGCCCGGCCGCAGCCCCGACACCCGCCGTACGACCTCGCCGACCAGATGGCCGTAGGTCAGCGCGTGGTAGCCGGACCGGGTGCCCGGTTCCCACCACGGCGCGGTCGCCGCGAGCCGCTGTGTCGTCAGCTCCCAGTCGCAGAGCTGCTCCAGCGAGTGCGGCTCCCGCAGGCCGGCCAGACCGGCGCGGTGGGACAGCAGATGCCGTACGAGGACCTTCTCCTTGCCCGCCGCGGCGAACTCGGGCCAGTACCCGGCCACCGGCGCGTCCAGGTCCAGCAGCCCGCGGTCGGCGAGGAGGTGCGCGCACAGCGCCACCGGACCCTTGGTCGTGGACCACACGTTCACCAGCGTGTCCCGCTCCCACGGCCGGGAGCGGGCCGCGTCCGCCCAGCCGCCCCACAGATCCACCACGGTCTCGCCGCCGACGGTGACGGCCACCGCGGCGCCCAGTTCGCCCCGCTCCCGGAAGTTCTCCTCGAACGCCTCGCGAACCGCGGCGAACCGCGCGTCGCAGTGACCGTGCACCTGTGCCTCGTTCTCGGACATGAGCCCCTCCGCCGACCGTCCCGGGCCCGGGACGCCGCGTCGCGGCCCGGGCGCGAAGAACGTACCGACTGGTCGGACCGGGTGGAAGCCCGCCGACGCTCGAACGGCCGGATCAGATGTACGAGCGCATCCAGCGCAGCTTGGCCGCCTGCTGGTAGGGGCCACCGCCCTCGTGGTCGTTGAAGTCGTAGACCTCGATCGACTTGTCCTCGTGGTCCCAGGCGTTGAAGGCCGCGAAGACGGTCGAGGGCGGGCAGGTCTGGTCCTCCAGGGCGGCCGAGAAGAGCGCGGGGGCGCGGCCACGGGCGGCGAAATGGACGCCGTCGAAGTACGACACCGTGCGCAGGGCGTCCTCGGTGCGGCCGCGGTGCGTCTTGAGGTAGAGGCCGATCTCCCGGTACGGGTGCCGGTCGGTGATCGTCGCCGCGCGCGGGAAGTCGCACAGGAACGGCACGTCCGGCGCGATGCCCGCCAGGTCCGGGACCAGGCCTCCCACGGCTATGGTGATGCCGCCGCCCTGGCTGGAACCGACGGCCACCGTGCGCGCCGGGTCGGTGAGGGGATGCGAACGGGCCGCCTCGACGGCACGCACCGCGTCCGTGTAGACCCGGCGGTAGTAGTAGTTCTCCGGGTCGTCGATGCCGCGGGTCATGAAACCGGGGTACGCGGGCGCCCCGCCCACCGGGTCCGCCGTGCCGCCGCCCCCGCCCCAGGCGCTGCCCTGCCCCCGGGTGTCCATCACGAAGTGCGCCCGGCCCGAGGACGCCCACAGCAGATGCTCGTGGGGCAGCCCGCGCCCGCCGCCGTAGCCGATGAACTCCACGACCAGCGGCAGCGGTTCCTGCGCCCCGGCCGGGAGCGTCAGCCAGCCCTTGACCGGATGACCGCCGAAGCCGGCGTACGTCACGTCGAACACCTGGACGGTGGACAGGCCCGTGTCGAACGGTTCGAAGCGGGCGTCCAGGTCGTGAACGCGCGCCTCCTGGAGGGTCTTGGACCAGAACGCGTCGAAGTCCTCGGGCTCGGTGGCCGCGCTGCGGTACTCGCGGAGTTCGTCGAGAGGAAGGTCGAACAGGGCCATGCAGGGCCGCCTTTGAGTGAGGAGCAGCTACGGGGGCAGTGTGGATGATCACACTATGTGAGTGATTGGAGGACCGGCCAGGGATTTGTGCCGGGGCACCCGTAGTTCACGGGTGCGTGCCCCGGAGGGGGCCTTACCGCGTCTCATGCGCGGCGGTGCGTCCACTCCGGTTCCGTACGGGCCCAGGCCCGGTCCCACTCCGCCATCCGGCGCCGCAGGGCCACCCTCCGTACCAAGGAGTGGCCGAAGAGCACCACGAGCACCGCACCGCCCGCGGCGCAGGTACCGATGGTGAGGGTGTGCTGCCAGACCGCCGACCTGTCCACCGGCGGCAGGACATTCCGCCCCCGGTCGTCGAACCAGGCGTCCACGGTCTCGCCCCGCCGGGTGTCCGCCGGGACCCGTGTCGTCGCGGTGCGCCGGCTTCCGTCCGGTTCGGTCCAGCGCACCGTCGCCCGGTACGCGTGCTGCCCGCCGGCCTGCACCGACGGCAGCGAGTCGGTGGTGCCGATCACCTCGGCCCGGACGCGATGCCGCTCGGCCCGCTGCTCCGCCGCCACCGACCGCGCCTCGTCATGGGCCCACCAGGCGGCGGCCGCCCCGGCCAGGGGCGCGCCCACGAGGACGAGGACGGCGACCACCAGCACCGTCCACGCTTCAACGACATCCGACCGGCGTCGCAGCGGACTGCGCCGCCAACGCCAGCCGCGCACCCGGGTACGCATGCCCACCTCCTCGCCGTCACCGCGACCGAGGGACGAACCGGCCGTGCGGTGCGCCGCCGCTCCCTCCGCATCACGCACGCGTGCGAGTGCCTCCATGGTCGGGGTACCCCCTGAGGCGCACATCGATCGCTCCGCGGCCGTATACGCGGCGGGAGCGGCCTGCGGCTGGGTGCCCGGGACGGGCGCGACGAAACCGGAGTCAGCCGAAACGCTCGATGCGGATCCGGTCCACCGGCTGACCGGCCGTCACGAGCAGCCGGGACGCGTGCTCGGCGAAGGAGTTGGAGCCGCACACATAGGCCTCCCACCCACCGGGGGGCTGCTCGGCCAGGAGCGGCGCCACATGTGCGGCCGCCATACGTCCGACCGCCGTCCCCGCGGGCGCGCTCCGGGTGAAGACCGACGTCGTCTCCGCGCCGAACTCCCGGGCGTAGACGAGCTCCTCGGGGCTGCGCGCGGACACCAGCAGCCGCAGCGGCACGGTCAGGTTCCGGGCCCGGTGGTGCCGGATCATCGACATCAGCGGTACGACGCCGGAGCCGGCGCCGACGAGCAGCGCGGGCCGGTCGCCCGGCCAGGCGAAGAAGCCGCTGACCGGGCCCCGCACCTCGAGCCGGTCGCCGGGCCGGGCGACGGTGTGGAACCAGCCCGAGACCTCTCCGCCCTCCACGTGATCCAGGGTCAGCTCGACATGCCCGGAGTCGTCCGGCGCGGACGCGATCGAGTAGTGCCGCTGGGCCGCGTAGCCGTCCTCGGCGGTCAGCCGCACCATCAGGTGCTGGCCCGGCAGATGGCCCGGCCAGCCGGGCACGGCCAGCCGGAAGGTGGCGGCACGGGGGGTCTCGCGGCGGATCTCGGTGACCGTGGCGGTCTGCCACTGGGAGGCGGCCTGCTCGCTCACGGCGATCCGCCCGGGCACGGCGAACCGGGTCGGAGGCACGAAGGTGCCCGTCACGGCGGTCTCAGTCACCGGAGTACCTCTGCTCCTCCCACGGGTTGCCCCGCTCGTGATAGCCGTTCTTCTCCCAGAAGCCCGGCTCGTCGTGGTCGAGGATCCGCAGGCCCGCGATCCACTTGGCGCTCTTCCAGAAGTACAGGTGCGGCACCACCAGCCGCGCCGGGCCGCCGTGCTCGGGGGCGAGCGGCCTGCCGTCGCACTCCCACGCGATCCAGGCGCGCCCGCCGGTCAGGTCGGCCAGCGGGAGGCTCGCGGTGTAGCCGGTGTGCGAGTAGGCGACGGCATGGGTGGCCGACTCATGGGGCCGGACCACGTCCAGGAACGCGTCCAGGGACACTCCCGCGAACCGCACCCCGAACTTCGACCAGCTCGTCACGCAGTGGATGGCGCCCTCGTACGCCGACGGGGGCAGCCGGTGCGCCTCCTCCCAGTCCCAGGTGCGGGGTTCGGCCACCAGCCCGTCGACGCGGAAGGTCCAGTCGGCGGGTGCCAGCTCGGGAGTGACCTCGGCGGACAGGACGGGCCAGTCGTCGCCCGCGTCGTACTGGCCGGGCGGCAGGCCGGGATCGGCGACGCGCGGGCGCCCGGTGAAGCCTCGGGTGGTGTTCATGCGGTGGTGCCTCCGGGCCGGTCCGGCGGTGCCCGCCGGACCGGATGATCAGTGATTGCGTATTCAACCGTAAGGGGGGTGCGGCCTACTCCTCCCGGCCGGGGCCCGGCCAGGCGTTGTAGCGCACGAGGTACTCGGCGAAGCGGCTCAGATCCTCCGCCGGCCAGTCGGCCAGGCGCTCCCGGAACGCCGCCCGCCGGCTCTCGGTGACCTGGGCCAGGATGTGCCGCCCGGCCCGCGTCAGGTGCAGCACCTGGACGCGCTGGTCCGCCGGGTCGGGGCGGCGCTCGACGAGGCCGGCGCGCTCCAGGGCGGTCACCTGGCGGCTGACGGTGGATTTGTCCAGGGCGTAGTGGGCGGCCAGATCGGTGGCCCGGCAGCCGCCGATCTCCTCCAGATGCCCGAGCAGCGTGTACGACACCAGCGACAGCTCGGGGTGCATCCGGCCGGCGGCGGCCCGGGCGCGGCGGGCGAAGACCGTCATCTCCCGCTGGATGGTCTCGACGGCGTCGGCGGTGTGCACGGGACCTCCCTCACCACGGTACTGCTCGACCCCTCCATGGTTGCATAGCCCAACCACTCGCCCGCACGGCATCACCTCGCCGTACCCGTCGGCCGGCCCCTCGGGGTAGGGTTGCCGTCCGGCCGGGCAGGGACCCGGCCGCCGGAACCGAGGAGGTGAGACCCATTACCGCTGTGTCAGCTCGGGTGCTCTCCTCTCGACGTCGCGCGGATCGCCGGCCGTAGGCGATCGCTGGAGCGCCCTTCGGTTCCCGAAAGGCTCTGGGCTTCCATGCCGTCTGTGTCCGCCGTCCCCCCTTCCGCACCGTCCTCCCGTGACTCGGCCGTCGCCGCCCTGCGCACCGCGGGGTGCGTCTTCGCCGAGGACGAGGCCGAGATGATCCTCGCCACCGCCCCAACCCCGGCCGAGGCCGCCGCCATGGTCGAGCGCCGCGTCGCCGGCCTGCCCCTCGAACTCGTCGTCGGCTGGGCCGAGTTCAGGGGTCTGCGCATCGCCGTCGCGCCGGGTGTGTTCGTGCCCCGCCGGCGCACCGAGTTCCTGGTGGAGCAGGCCCTGCGACAGGCGCCCGCGGCCGCCGTCGTCGTGGACCTGTGCTGCGGTTCGGGTGCCGTCGGAGCGGCGCTGGCCGCCGCGCTCGGCCGCGTCGAACTGCACGCCGCCGACATCGACCCGGCCGCCGTGCGGTGCGCCCGCGGCAACGTCGCCGCCGTCGGCGGTCAGGTCCACCAGGGCGATCTGTTCGAGGCGCTGCCCGGCGCGCTGCGCGGCCGCGTCGGCATCCTCGCGGCCAACGTGCCCTATGTGCCGAGCGAGGAGATCGGCCTGCTGCCGCAGGAGGCCCGCGACCACGAGCCGCTCGTCGCACTCGACGGAGGCACGGACGGCCTGGACGTGCTGCGCCGGGTCGCGGCCGAGGCGCCCCGCTGGCTCGCCCCCGGCGGCTGCGTCCTGGTGGAGACGAGCCGGCACCAGGCCCCGACCGCCGTCGGCGTCCTGGAACGCAACGGCCTGACGGCACGCGCGGTCATGTCGGAGGAGCTCTACGCCCACGTGGTGATCGGCGTCAGACCCTAGGCCCCCCGGCCCTCACTCGGGTGCGGTCGCCCGCGCGATGAGCAGGGCCACGTCGTCGAAGTTGTCCGGCTCGTGCAGCGTGCGCAGCAGCTGGTCGCAGACGTCCTCCAGCGGCCGGTCGGGGCCGTCGAGCAGCGACAGCAGCGTGTCGAGCCGTTCGTCGAGGGGGTCGCGCCGCGTCTCGACGAGGCCGTCGGTGTAGAGCACCAGCCGGTCGCCGGGCTCGAGGTCGACGGTGGTCGTGGAGAAGGCGACCCCGCCCACGCCGAGCGGCACCCCCGTCGGCAGATCGAGCAGCTCCGGGGCGCTGCCGGGCCGGACCCGCACCGGCGGCAGATGCCCGGCGTTGGCGATCCGGCACTGCCGCAGATGCGGGTCGTGAACGGCGTAGACACAGGTCGCGATGGTCTGCTCGAGGCCCGCGGTGATCTTGTCGAGGTGCTCCAGGAGTACATGCGGATCGAGGCCGAGGGAGGCGAGGGTGTTGGTCGCCGTCCGCAGCCGCCCCATGGCCGCCGCCGCGGGAATGCCGCTGCCCATCACATCGCCCACGACGAGCGCCGTCCTGCCCCCGTCCAGCGGGATCACGTCGAACCAGTCGCCGCCGACCTCGCTCGTGGCCCCGGCCGGCTGGTAGCGGGAGGCGACCTCCAGCCCGCCCGTCACCGGCGGATGGCTGGGCAGCAGGCTGCGCTGGAGGGTGAGCGCGGTATTGCGGGCGCTCTGGTACCAGCGGGCGTTGTCGATCTGCACGGCGGCCCGGGCGGCCAGCTCGCGCGCCAGCAGCAGGTCGTCCTCACTGAACGGCAGCGGATTGCGGGTGCGCTTGAGGTCCAGGGCCCCCAGCACCTCGCCGCGCGCGATCAGCGGCACCGCCAGGTACGAGTGCACCCCGGCCCGGCCCAGCAGCTCGGCCGCCTCGGAGGACCGCGCGATGCGGTCCAGGTCCTCGTCCTTGACCTCCGGCAGCATCACGGGGCTCGCGGTGCGCACGCACTCGGTGACGAGCCGGTCGGGGGCGTACCGGGCGACCTGTCCAGGAGGATCGGCCGCCTCCAGGGCCTCGGCGGAGTCGTAGCCCTGTACCGCCAGGGCGCGGATCACGGCCGACTCGGCGGGGCCCAGCCGGGTGCGGCGGCCCTGCACCACCGCGTCCAGCAGGTCGACGGCGGCGATGTCGGCGAGCTCCGGCACGGCCACCTCGGCCAGCTCGCCGGCCGTGCGGTCCAGGTCCAGCGTGGTACCGATCCGGCCCGACGCGTCGGCGATCAGGGCCAGGCGCCGCCGCGCGGCCTCGGCCTCGATGCCCGCCCGGTACTGCTCGGTGACGTCGACGATCGAGACGGCCACGCCCAGCACGGTCCCGAAGGCGTTCTCCAGCCGGTACAGCGAGACCGACCAGGCGTGGTCCTGATGCGGGTCGGCCGGGGTACGGCCGATCGTGGACTGGTCGACGACCGGCGTTCCGGTCTCCAGCACCCCGCGCGCGGCGGCCTCCAGGGCGTCGACGTTCATCCGCGGCACCACCTCGCGGACCGTGCGGCCCAGGTGCGCCTCGGCCGGCACGCCGTTGATCTCCTCCAGCGCCCTGTTGACGGAGACGTACCGCAGGTCCGTGTCCAGCACGGCCAGCCCGATCGGGGACTGCGCGATCATACGCGTCGACAGCGCCACCTCCCGCTCCAGCCGGTGCACGGTCGTCTGGTCGGCGCACAGCCCCAGCGCGTACACGTCGCCCTGGTCGTCCAGCAGCCGCATGTTGCGGAACTCCACCAGCCGCGTGCTGCCGTCCTTGCAGCGGATCGGGAAGGCCCCGGCCCAGCTCTGCCCGGTCTCCATGACGTCGGCGAACAGTTTGACCACGAGGTCGACGTGCTGCTCGTGGACCATGATGCGGGCGGCGTACTGCCCGAGCGCCTCCTGTGCCCCGTAGCCGAAGAGTTCCTCGGCCTGCGGGCTCCACAGCACGATGCGGCCCTCGGCGTCCAGGACCACCGAGGCCACGCGCAGCACGTCGAGCAGACCGCTCGGGCGTGCCGGACCGCCGCCCTCGGACCCGGGAGACCCGGCTGCACTCATCCCACGCCCCGCCTTCGCCGTCCTCGCGGCACGCCGTCGTGTGCCGACGCCCCATGTTCTACCGCTGTTCTACCGCGCGGAGCCGCTTCTCGAAGGCCCCTTCCGTCACCTTCCACCATCTCCCACCACGGCGTGGGCCGCCCCGCAAAACCGCCACCGGGAGAAGGCCGCCGCCGGTAGTGCTCGCCGGAAGGTGGTGCTTTGCTGGGGTAGGGGCGGATACGGCACCGGTGGCCGCGAAAGGAGCGATCACGATGGCGATGAACCACGAGCGACCGCACCCCCACTCCGTCTCGGTGGAGATCAGCGGGTGCAGCAAGCACGACGCCCGGATCGTGTTCGACGCACTGTGCTCCTGCTTCGAGTCCGACCGGTGCGCCGACGACGTGCCCGAGGAACTGCACGAGACCCGGCCGACCGTGTGGCTCGGCACCTTCGACGTCGCCGACGAGCACGGGGGCTCGCGGCCGGTGCACCTGGCGTCCTCCGTCGACGCCGACCTGCACGGCGGCTACTGGGCGATCGAACGGTTCCGCATGACCCTGGACTCGCTGTTCGACGTGCACGACCTGAGTACCGTCTCCGGCGACCAGGAGAGGGAGCTGCACGTGCGGCTGCAGAGCCGGTGAGCGCGGTGACCGTCCCTCACCCCGCCGGCAGGCCGAGGACGGCCCGCCGGTAGACGGCGTGCACCGTCGGCAGGTCCGCGAGGTGCACCTGTTCGTCGACGCCGTGCAGTCCCTCGTAGCGCGGGCCGAAGCCTGCCGCGGCCGGGACGCCCTCGGCGGCCGGCGGATTGCCCATGTTCGACGGGCCCGCGGTCTTGGCCCGCGCCGTCAGGCCCTGTCCGGCCGCCGGTGATCTCCGCCTGCAGCGCGACCGGGCGGCGGGCTTCGTCATGGAGCCGGCGGTGCGGCAGCCCGCGGGCGGTGAGCCAGGCCTCCAGGACCGCCAGAACGGGCGGGCCCCCAGCACCGCCAGAACGGGCGCGTGATCATCGAGGGCGGCCCGGCTCGGGCGGCGGATCAGTTCGCCCGCGACGTCCACCACCGCGGTCAGCGGCCCAAGGCCCCTGGTCATGGCCCTACTGTGCCCTCCATCACCTTGTGCAACTAGTTGCATAAACAGTCGGTAGTCCTCTACAACTACAGGCACGACACCGCGCACGGAGGGCCCGATGAGCCGTTACCCGCACCTGCTGACCCCCCTCGACCTGGGCTTCACCACCCTGCCCAACCGGGTCCTCATGGGCTCCATGCACGTCGGCCTGGAGGAGGCCGAGGGCGGCTTCGCGCGCATGGCCGCCTTCTACGCCGCCCGCGCCCGCGGGGGAGTGGGCCTGATCGTCACCGGCGGCATCGCCCCCAACGACGAGGGGCGGCCCTACGAGGGCGGCGCCAAGCTCACCACCGAGGAAGAGGCCGAGCAGCACCGGGTCATCACCGACGCCGTGCACCGCGAGGGCGGGCGGATCGCGATGCAGATCCTGCACTTCGGCCGGTACGCCTACCACCAGGACCTCGTCGCGCCGAGCCCGGTCCAGGCGCCGATCAGCCCCTTCCCGCCCCGTGAGCTCACCGACGCCGACATCGAGCGGACGATCGACGACTACGCCCGCGCCGCCCGCCTCGCCCGGCAGGCCGGCTACGACGGCGTCGAGATCATGGGCTCCGAGGGCTACCTCATCAACGAGTTCATCGCCCGGCAGACCAACCACCGCACCGACGGCTGGGGCGGTTCGTACGAGAACCGCATGCGCTTCCCGCTGGAGATCGTGCGCCGGGTGCGCGAGGCGGTCGGCGAGGACTTCATCGTCATCTACCGGCTCTCCATGCTCGACCTCGTCCCGGGCGGCTCGACGCTCGACGAGGTCGTCACCCTCGCCAAGGCCGTCGAGGCCGCCGGGGCGACGATCATCAACACCGGCATCGGCTGGCACGAGGCCCGCATCCCCACCATCGCGACCTCCGTGCCGCGCGGCGCGTACACCTGGGTGACCAAGCGGCTCATGGGCGAGGTTTCCGTCCCGCTCGTCACCACCAACCGCATCAACACCCCCGAACTCGCCGAGGAACTGCTCGCCGAGGGCGCCGCCGACATGGTGTCGATGGCCCGCCCGATGCTCGCCGACCCCGACTTCGTCACCAAGGCCGCCGCCGGCCGCCCCGAGGCGATCAACACCTGCATCGGCTGCAACCAGGCCTGCCTCGACCACACCTTCAGCGGCCTGATCACCTCGTGCCTGGTCAACCCGCGCGCCTGCCACGAGACCGAGCTCGTGCTCTCCCCGACCCGGCTGCGCAAGCGCGTCGCGGTCGTCGGCGCGGGCCCGGCCGGCCTCGCCTGCGCGGTCTCCGCCGCCGAGCGCGGGCACGAGGTGACGCTGTTCGACGCGGCGAGCGAGATCGGCGGCCAGCTCAACGTCGCCCGCAAGGTCCCGGGCAAGCAGGAGTTCGACGAGACGCTCCGCTACTTCCGCACCCAGCTCGACTGGCACGGCGTCGACGTCCGCCTGAACACCCTGGTCACGGTCGCGGACCTCGACGGCTTCGACGAGGTCGTCGTCGCCACCGGTGTCACCCCGCGCACCCCCGAGATCCCCGGCATCGACCACCCGAGCGTCGTCGGCTACCTCGACGTCCTGCGCGACGGCGCCCCCGTCGGCGACCGGGTCGCGATCCTCGGCGCGGGCGGCATCGGCTTCGACGTCGCCGAGTTCCTCACCGACGGCGGCGACAAGGCCCACGAGGACCCGGCGACGTACTTCCGCCAGTGGGGCGTCGACCTCGATTACCGCGGCCCCGGCGGTCTCGCGGCGCCCGAGCGGCCCGCGCCGCCGCGCACCGTCCACCTGCTCCAGCGCAAGACCTCCAAGGTCGGCGCCGGGCTCGGCAAGACCACCGGCTGGATCCACCGCACCGAGCTCAAGCACCGCGGCGTCACCATGGTCCCGGGCGCACGCTACGACCGGATCGACGACGCCGGACTCCACATCACCGTCGGTGAGGAGAGCACGGTCCTCGAGGTCGACACGATCGTGCTGTGCACGGGCCAGGAGCCGCGCCGCGGCCTGTACGAGGAGCTGCTCGCCGCCGGGCGCAGCACGCACCTCATCGGCGGCGCGGACGTGGCCGCCGAACTGGACGCCAAGCGCGCCATCAAGCAGGGCACCGAGCTCGCGGCCGCCCTGTAGTGCGGTGACGCGTCCCTAGGATGAGGCCATGTCACTCCCGCACGCGATCCTCACCGCCCTGCTCGAGAAGAAGTCCTCGGGCCTGGAGCTGACCCGCCGGTTCGACCGGTCGATCGGCTACTTCTGGTCGGCGACGCACCAGCAGATCTACCGCGAGCTGGGGAAACTGGAGGCCGACGGCCTCATCCGCGCCCTGCCGCCCGAGCAGCCGGCCCGCGGGCAGAAGAAGAGCTACGAGGTCCTGCCCGCGGGGCGTGCCGAACTGGCCCGCTGGACCTCCGCCTCCCAGGACCCCAAGCCGCATCGCGACCCGCTGCTGCTGCGGCTCAGGGCGGCGGCCGTGGTCGGCACGGCGGGTCTTGAGGCGGATCTGCGACGCCATCTGGAGCTGCACGAACGGCAGCTGGCGGAGTACGAGGAGATCGAGGAGCGCGACTTCCCGCCCGGCAGTGACGGAGCCGAGGTCCGGCTGCGGCACCTCGTGCTGCGGGCCGGCATCGACCTGGAGACCTTCTGGACCCAGTGGCTCCGGCGGGCCCTGGCGGACTTCGCCGAACTCCCGGACGGCGAGCCGGCGGAACCGGCCTGACCGGCGGCGGGCCGGGCGAGGCGAGGGGGGCGGGATGAGCGCCGGCCCGACGCTCCCACGACATGACGGTGGCCTGTCGGGCCGGGCGGCGTGAGGGCGGCCTGTCGGCTCGGAGGGCATGACGGCGGCCTGTCGGCCCGGGCGGTATGAAGGCGACCCGTTCGCCCGGAGGGCACGTTGGCGGCCCGTCGGCCGGGCGGCATGATGGCGGCCCGTCGACTCGGACGGCGTGACGGCGGCCCGTCGGCTCGGACGGCGTGACGGCGGCCTGTCGGGCCGGGCGGTATGAAGACGGCCCGTTCGCCCGGAGGGCACGTTGGCGGCCCGTGGGCCGGGCGGCATGATGGCGGCCCGTCGGCCCGGGCGGCATGACGGTGGCCCGTTCGCCCGGAGCGCTTCGGGGGAACGGGCCGCCGTCCGTACCGGGTCAGAGCCGGTACGGCTTGTTGCGCCGACGCAGGTACAGGGCCGTTCCGAGGAGGCCGGCGCCGACCAGCGTGCCGCCCGCGACCAGCGTGACGGTTCCGTAGTCCGTGGTGCTGCCGCCGACCCCGCCCATCACACCGCGGGACGGCGACGCCGAGGGGGACGCGGACCGCGAGGGGGAGGGAGCGGTGGAGACCACGACGGACTGCGTGCCCGCGGTGGTGCCGTCCGAGCAGACGACGATGACCGTGTACGTGCCCGGGGAGACATTCGACCAGGCGGCCGACTGACTCGTGGACGTCCCCGACAGCGTCACCTGGCGGCCCTGGGCGAAGCTGCCCTGACTGCTGGTGAGGAGCGAGGCGGTGCCCCAGCTGCCGTTGATCTGGGTGCACGAGCTGGTCGTGACCGAAACCGTGGACCCCGTGGTGCTCACGGAGATACCCGGGGCCGCGACGGCGGGCACCGCGGCCAGGGCGAGGGGCAGCGCGGCGACTGCCACGGTCAGGCCGGAGCGGAGAACTGGCGATGAGTTGCGCATGTGGACTGCCCTCCGGCGGCACGGTCGGCGGTACATCCTTGCGCCGCCGAGGGTCGGGGAGCGCCCGTGCTGCCTCGGGGTCAGCCAAAGCTCCCCGGGCCCCCGCCGCACCCCGAGCGCCCCCGTGCAGGTGACGGGTTGCCCCTCCCGGCCGATACGGCGGGATACGGCGGGGCGGGATACGGCGGGTACGTCCCGGCCGGTGCCGCGGGTACGTCAGCGCCCCGCCCCCGTCGTCACCACCCGCTCCGCCGAGAACCCTCCCCAGGTGCCGTCGGGCAGCATCGCCCGGACGCGGACCCGGTGCGTGACACCGGCACGCCGCCCGGCGTAGAAGCTGTACGTGGCGCGCTCGCGCGGGGCGCTGCCGCCGTAGACCAGGGACGTCGCGGGCCTGCCGTCCAGATGGATCTGGTACTCGGTGACCTCACCGTCCACACGGGGCGGCACCCAGCTCAGGTCGAGCTGGTAGGCCCCGTCCTCACGGTGGCTCGTCGCCCGGAAGTCCGTGGGGGCGGTGGCGCGGCCGTCGTCCGTGCCCGGTGTGGTCAGGCGGACCGCGCGGCCGGCGGGGGAGACGTTGCCGGCCGCGTCCCGGGCGCGGACGGTGAACGTGTAGTCCGTGCCGGGCCGCAGTCCCGTGAGCACGGCGGCCGTCTGGCCCCCGCCCACACTGTGGATCTTCGTGTCGCCCTGGTGGATGTCGTACGACACCACACCCCGGTCGTCCGTGGAGGCGGACCAGGACAGCTGGACCGCGCGGCTCGAGACGGCCCGCCCGCCGGGCGCCGACGGGCGGGTCGGCGCGGAGCGGTCGTCCGCCGCGGCCGCGGGCGTCTTCGCGGGCACCCGGCGGCTGGGCGGTCCGAGCCGCCCGTCGATGTCCCGCGCCCGTACGGAGAAGACATACCGCGTGGAGGGCCGGAGCCTGGTGACGTCCACCATGTGCTGTGAACCTGGCACCTCCTTGACCTTCGTCGTGCCGCGATACACCTCGTAGCCGTCGGCCCGGGCGGTCGCGTTCCACATGACATGCACGCTCGTCGCGCTGCCCGCTTCGGCGGTCACACCCGTCGGAGCGCCGGGCAGCCCGACGCCGTCCCGTTCCTCCGCTCCGGCCCAGCCGCAGGAGGCGAGCAGCAGGAGAGCCCCGCAGAGCGCCAGGCGGCGCAGGAAGGGCGGGGGAGCGGAACGTCCTCGCACGGCACTGCCTCCCGGGGGTGGTCGGCCCGCAGGTTCACCGGAATGGTCCGGACCAATATGACGCCGTTGGCGCGACCACATCAAGAGGGCGGGTCGGTGGTCCCTGGATGCCGCTCCCCCGAGGACGTCACCCCCGCCGTGCGTGACCACCCGGAAGAGTTACGTATGCTGAAGGCCTCACGGCCGAATTCCTGGCGGACACCAGGGAGTTCGGGCCTGTCGCGCGGAACCGCTGTCGTCGCAGATCCCGCGCCGGCGCGGGTGGCCGGGCGACCGGAGTCTTACACGGACTCAGGCGCCCGGCACCTGTCGGAGGTTGGGGGCATGCACCGTCCGGCCCCCCAGCGGTGGCCGGCTGATCGCCTCGGCATCAGATTGGGCTGAGTGCCCGTCAGGTCCCCCACGAGAGGCCCCCGTATCGTGCGTGTCCAGTCGCTCACTCTGGCCGTGGCCAGCGCCGCCCTGCTCGCCCCGACGACCTACCCCGCCGCCCACTCCCGGCCCGCCGTGGGGCGCGAAGGCGCCGTCAGCGCCGCCGAACTGCTCGCCAAGGTGCGGGACTGCGCTCCCGTCTCCCGTGGCCGCTACCGCAGCGACAACGGCGCACCCGCGAACATCCCGGTCTGCGGCACCCGTGACGCCGTGTTCTGGAAGGCCGACATGGACATCGACTGCGACGGCAGCCCCGGAACCCGCTGCAACAGCCGCACGGACCCGTACTTCGCCGCGAGCACGGCCTACGCCCAGTCCGACGGCCGCCCGTTGAGCGCCGAGCGCCTGCCCTTCATCGTCGTTCCCGCGCCGAGCTCCCTCTGGGACTACCGGGACCACGGCATCGGCGGCGGTTCGGTGGTGGCCGTGGTGTACCGCGACCGGGTCCAGTACGCGGTCGTCGGTGACACGGGCCCGCAGGGCATCATCGGGGAGGCGTCCTACGCGACCGCCAAGGGCCTCGGCATCCGCGCCGACCCGCACGGCGGCGGCGCACCCTCCGGCGTCACCTACATCGTCTTCAAGAACACCAAAGTGTCGCCCATCGAGGACCACGCCGCGGCCGTGACCGCGGGGGAGCGCGTGGCGAGGCGGTTCGCCGACGGGAGCCGGGCGGACGGGGGCTGAGGCTGACGACGCGTCACGGACAGCGCTGCGGCCGGGCATCGCCTCAGGGGCGTGCCCGGCCGCAGCCGTCCCTCACACCTTGCGGTACGCGTACGCCTCGGTGGCCGCCGCCTCCACCGCCGCCAGATCCGCCCCGGTGGACGCGGTGACGACCGCGGCCACGGCCCCCTCCAAGAAGGGGGCGTCCACCAGACGTGTCGGCTCCGGGAGTTCGTCGCCCTCCGCGAGCAGCGCCTTCACCGTGAGCACGGCGCTGCCCAGGTCGGCCAGGACGGCGACTCCGGCGCCTCGGTCGACGGACACGGCCGCGGCGGCGATCAGTTCGGAGCTGGTGCCGAGCCCGCCGCCCTCGGTGCCGCCCGCCGGAGCGACGGGCACCGCCGGGCCGCCGCCCGCGAGCCCCTTCGCCAGCTCGGCGACCGACGCGGCCACCTCCGCACTGTGCGACACCAGCACGATGCCCACCAGCTGCTCGTCACTCACCGGCGGCCTCCACGAGTCCGGCGATCAGCAGCGCCGCCGACGTGGCACCCGGGTCCTGGTGGCCGATGCTGCGCTCGCCCAGATAACTGGCCCTGCCCTTGCGCGCCTGCAGGGGCGTCGTCGCCACCGCACCCTCCTCCGCGGCGGTCCGGGCCGCCGTGAACGAGTTGCCGAGCGCGTCCACGGCGGGCACCAGCGCGTCGATCATGGTCTTGTCGCCCGGGGCTGCGCCGCCGAGCGTCATGACCGCGTCCACCCCCGCCCGCAGGGCCTCGGCCAACTGCTCCGCGCTGACCTCACCGGCATCGCCCAGGGCCTTGCCGGTACGGCGCAGCAGCGTGCCGTACAGCGGCCCCGAGGCGCCGCCGACCGTCGAGATCAACTGGCGTCCGGCGAGGGTCAGCACCCCGCCGGGCGTGCCGGGGGGCTCCTTCTCCAGGGCGGCCGTGACGGCCCTGAACCCGCGCTGGAGGTTGCTGCCGTGATCGGCGTCCCCGATGGGGGAATCGAGGGCGGTGAGCCGTTCCGCCTCGCGGTCGACGGATGCGGCGGTCACCGTCATCCAGCGGCGGAAGAATGCGGCGTCGAGCACTGGGTCTCCTTGCCTGGTAGGTACGTGGTGATCCTCTACCCCCTGCGCGTCACATGCCCCAGCGCAGACCCGGGGTGCTCACCGGCGCGTCGTACAGCCGCAGCAGCTCCTCGTCGACCTGGCACAGGGTGAGCGAGGCGCCCGCCATGTCCAGGGAGGTGACGTAGTTGCCCACGAGGACGCGGGCCACGGCGACGCCGCGCTGGGCGAGCACCCGGTGCACCTCGGCGTTGAAGCCGTACAGCTCGAGCAGCGGCGTCGCACCCATGCCGTTGACCAGGACCAGCACCGGATTGCGCGGCTGGAGGTCCTCCACCACTGCCTCCACGGCGGCCTCGGCGATCTCACCGGAGGTCATCATGGCGCGCCGCTCCCGGCCGGGCTCGCCGTGGATGCCGATGCCCAACTCCAGCTCGCCGGGCGGCAGATCGAAGGTCGGGCTGCCCTTCGCCGGGGTGCTGCAGGCGCTCAGCGCGATCCCGAAGCTGCGGGAGCTCTCGTTCACCTGCCGCGCGATGGCCTCGACCCGCTCCAGCGGCATGCCCTCGGCGGCGGCCGCACCCGCGATCTTCTCGACGAACAGGGTCGCGCCCGTACCGCGCCGTCCCGCCGTGTACAGGCTGTCGGTCACGGCCACGTCGTCGTTGACCAGCACCTTGGCGACCTGGATGCCCTCGTCCTCGGCCAACTCGGCGGCCATGTCGAAGTTGAGCACGTCACCGGTGTAGTTCTTCACGATGAACAGCACACCGGCACCGCTGTCCACGGCGGCGGCCGCGCGCAGCATCTGGTCGGGCACCGGGGAGGTGAACACCTCGCCCGGGCAGGCCGCCGACAGCATGCCGGGACCCACGAAGCCGCCGTGCAGCGGCTCATGGCCCGATCCGCCGCCCGAGACCAGCCCCACCTGTCCTGCGACGGGAGCGTCCCGCCGCACAATCACCCGGTTCTCCACGTCCACGGTCAGCTCCGGGTGGGCAGCCGCCATGCCGCGCAGCGCGTCCGCCACCACGGACTCCGGGACGTTGATCAGCATCTTCACGGGTACCTCCAGGTGAGACTGGTTGGTCCATGTGCCCCTGGCCTTCATTTTTGCAGTCCGAAAGGGGCCGGGCCAGTTGTCGACCATGTCGGTCGTCGGGTGATGCACACCCCTATATATCCGATCTATGACGCGTCCACGATGTTCCCGGCCCCAGGGCGGTGTCGATTTTCCGGTACCTCCTCCACGAAAGGGCCGATGAATGGGCCGGGAGATCTCACCGTGGTCAAAGAATCCCAACGCGGTTTCCCTGGCTGTGTCATGTTTTGTCCCTGCGCGAGCGCGGCACTCGGTATCTCGCGAGCGTGCCCCCCCCTGAGAGGTGACCATCGCTGCGTGCGGCGCGACTGGACGCGCCGGAATCCTGCCCGGCTGCCGGGCGGAACAGAGGGTGGTCGATGACGACGATCGGCGTGGAAGAGGAGTACCTGCTGCTCGACCCGGTCACGGGCCTGCCGGTACCTCAGGCGGACAAAGTGCGCGCCGCGGCGGGCGTGGGACACCTCGTGACCGACCAGGAAGTGCAGTACGAACTGCTCCAGGCACAGGTCGAGGTGGCCACGCCGGTCTGCGACACCCTGGAGGAGGTCGGCGGCCATCTGCTGCGGCTGCGGCACGCCATCGGCGTGGCCGCCGATCAGCACGACTGCCGGCTCGGAGTGTGCGGGACACCACCGGTGCGGCACGGCCGGCCCATCGCCGTCACCGACCAGGCCCGCTACCGGGCCATGGTGACCCAGGCGCCGCAACTCGTGGCGGAGCAGCTCGTCAACGGCACGCATGTGCATGTGGCCGTGCCCGACCGGGAGGCGGGTGTGCAGGTCCTGAACCGGATCCGCTCCCGGCTCCCGACGCTGACCGCCATGGCGGCGAACTCCCCCCTCTGGGACGGTCACGACACAGGCTTCGCGAGCTGGCGCACGGTGATCTTCAGCCGGTGGCCGGTCAGCGGCATGCCCCCGCACTTCCACGACGCCGCCGACTACGACCGGCGCGTGGAGCGGCTGCTGGAGTCCGATCTGATCTCCGACGCCGGTCAGCTCTACTGGCAGGCCCGCCTCTCGGAGACCTACCCGACCATCGAGGTGCGGTGCCTGGACGTCCAGCTGCGCGCGGACGAGGCGGTCATGCTCGCTGCTCTCGTCCGGGCCCTCGTGGAGACCGCCCTGACGGAAGCCGCCGAGGACACGCCCCTGCCCGACTGCGCGCCGGAACTGCTCCAGGCCGCCATGTGGCACGCCGCCCGGCATGGACTCGGCGACACCCTCGTCGACCCGGGCGGCACACCGCACCGCGCCGGCGACGTGCTCTACGAGTTCCTGCGGCACGTCTCTCCCGCCCTCGACGCGGCCGGCGACTCCCGGCAGGTCACCTCCCTGATCCACCGGCTGCTGCAGGACGGGACCGGCGCGGACCGGCAGCGCGCCGCCCTCGCCCAGGGCGGTCTGCGCGCGGTCACCGAACTCGTCAGCACCCAGAGCACGATGCCGTGACGCCGCGGACCCGCTCCTCAGGCCGCAGCGGCGTACGCGGCGGAGACGGCGGTGTCCACGCGCGCGTGGACGACCAGTCGCGTGCCGCCGGTGTCGGCGTCCGCCTCGAGCGCGCGACGGGTGGGCGCGCTGTGCGTGGCCACCGACATCAGGGTGCCCAGCCCGCCGCACAGGCGGTGGACCCGGAGGACCGCGCTGACCACCGCGCCCCGGGCGGCCGGCTCGTCGAGGACGATGACGACGGGGGTGGGCCGGTAGGCCCGGACGAGGTCGCTGATCTTCGCCACGAGCGTGGCGCGCCCGTCGACGCCGGGGTCCTCGTGGACCGCGATGACGAGGACTCCGTGATGGAGCGAATGGGACAGCAGCACGGCCTGTATGCCTCCGTTTCCTTCGTCGGCAGGTCGTTCTGCCATGGAAGTACCCGGAGGCGGCCCGTCGAAGCCTCGCGGAGCGGACGCCGCTCCCGGCGGCTCCTCGTCGCGGGGTTGCCGGGCCGGTCTCTGGGTCGCCGTTTGGCGGGTGGCCGCCGCGATCGTCACCGCGCCGCTCGTTCACCGCGCGCGCCTTCGGGTCCTCCGGCGCGGCCGGCTCGGCCATCACCTCGGCGACCGTCGCCCCCCGCCTGTGCGGTCCCGGCCACCTCGGCCTCCCGTCCCGCCCGCGGGGACTCACGCCACGGCGGAGCGGACGGCCCGTCCTCGCTCGGTCAGACGGGGAGGACGAACGGAGGGTGCGCACCGTTGAGGTAGTAGTCCCCGACGTCCCGGAGCCGTTGGCCCACGGGCTCGTAGAGAGTGTGGGTCCGGGCGTTGCGCCAGAACCGGTCGAACCCCAGCCGTGCGGACGCGGAGTGGGCGCCGATGATGTCGAGGGCGCGGGCGGTGGACTCCTGGGCGGCCCTGGACGCGGCGGCTTCGGCCATGGCCACGAGGACGGAGATCTCCGCGTACTCCTCGTAGGTGAGGTCCTCGCCGTCGGCCAGCCCGCCCTGCACGGCCCGGCACGCCTGGTCGGCGAGGGCGGACGCCGAGCGGGTGAGCACGGTGAGCTCCCCGTACGCCGTGAGCACCTGCGGGTCCTGCGGGGTGCCGTCCGGCCAGTCCGGGTGCCAGTGCGAGTGGCCGGTCCTGCTGTACTCACGGGCCTCGGCGAGCACGCCCTCCGCCATGCCGAGCCGGAGCTGCACCGACAGGAGGCGGCCGACCGGTGAGACGAGGGCGGTCAGGGGCGACAGGACTTCCTCGTCCGCCGACAGGGAACCCAGTACGTCGTCGGCGGCGACCGGCACCGCGTCGAACTCCACGCTGCCGCCGGCCGCCAGCCGCTGGCCGAAGGGGTCGGCGTCACCGTCGACGACCACCCCCGGCAGGGCCGGATCGACCACGAGCACCAGGGGTTCCCCGGTGCCGGCCCGCACCGCCCGTACGGCGAGCCGGTCTGCGACCAGGACGCCGGCGGCGTAGCTCTGCCGGCCGTTCAGCACGTACCCCCGCGTGTCCTTGGTGAGCATCAGCGCCGGTTCCTGACGGGCCAGGCCGCCGCCCCAGCACCACTGCTCCGCCGCGGACCGCCGCTCCAGCCGCGCGGCACGGGCGGGTCGGGGGAAGAACCGGGCGCTCCAGGACGTGAAGTAGTGACAGCCGAGGAGCTGGCCGATGGCGCCGTCCGCCGCCGCTGTCTCCCGGACCACGGCGTACGCCTCGGCCCAGTCCGCGCCGCCGCCTCCGAGTTCCGCCGGGACGAGCAGCGTCAGCAGCCCCGACTCACGCAGCCGTGACACCTCGTCGAAGGGGGGCTTGCCCGCCTGGTCCCGGGCGACCGCGTCGGTGGCCAGGTCGTCCGCCGTCTCGCGGGCCACCCGCAGCCAGTGCGCCCGGCCGGGCCCGTGCTGGTCGGACTTCACGGCGGGGCCGGTCGGCGCCGGGGCAACGCCCATCACAGGACTCTCCTCAAGTTCGCTTGCACAGCGGGGTGTTGAGCCTCACGAGGGGGAAAGATGTGTGGGCCATGCGCCTCATCCTGCGCAGTGGTGCAAGGCCCCGTCAATACTTTCCTAGTAATTCGATAGGGAAAGTAGGGAACGGCGGAAGGCGGCCAGCCTGATCCTCAGCCGCCGCAGGGGCGTGGGCCGCAGCACACGGATGGCGCCTCGCGCTAGTGCCGAAAGCCGAGCACCATCACCACGCCGGTCAGCCACAGGGTGAGCAGCAGCCCGTCGAGCACCGCGGCACTGGTGAAGTACCCGCCCACCACGCCCCACTGGAAGGCCGGGTTGCGGGCGACGGAGTCGACCAGCAGCGCGAAGAGCGACAGGGCGACGGCAGCGGCCGGCAGACGGCCGGCGTTCCGGTGCGGCACGATCCGCGGCAGGTCGTCGCCGGGCCCCGGGCCGGAGGTTCGCGGGACCGGGAACGGATGGTGACAGACGCACGCGGAGCGCCGGCGACACCCGATGCGGTCACGACCTGACCGCATCCCGTGCGACCGTGAGCGCGTAGGCCGCCCGGACACCTGGACCTCGGGTCGGCACACGACGCGAAGGTCGAGGTGTTCCGATGACCGTGCTCGACGCCCGGGCGCTGAACCGCGCCACCCTCGCCCGGCAGTTGCTCCTCGAGCGGGCCGGCCTGCCGGTCCTCGACGCCGTCGGGCACCTGGGCGGACTGCAGGCGCAGGAACCGCAGGAGCCGTTCCTCGGGCTCTTCTCGCGGCTGCGGGCGTTCGACCCGGCGGAGCTGTCGGACCTGCTGACCGGGCGGCGGGTCGTGCGCACCCACCTCATGCGCCGCACCGTCCACCTGGTCACCAGCGACGATGTCGTGGCCTGGCGCGCCCGCCACGACGACATGCTGCGCCGGCGGGTTCTCGGGGTCTACCGGCGCGAGTTCGACGGGGTCGACCTCGATGAACTCGCCGCGGCGGGCCGGGAGGTCCTGGCCGACGGCGAACCCCGCTCCATGCCCGAAATCGCGCGAGCCGTCGCCGACCGCTGGCCCGCGGCGGGGCCCAGGCCCCTGGGCGAGATGCTGGTCGCCGCCCTTCTCCCCACGGTCCGACTGCCGCCGCGAGGCCTGTGGCGCACGAAGGCGGGAGTGCGCTACGCACTGATCTCCTCCTGGCTGGGCCGCGACATCGACCCGCCCGCCCCGGACGGCTCCGACCCCGTGGGCCAGGCCCTGGTACGGCGCTACCTGACGGCCTACGGCCCTGCCGCCTCGGCAGACCTGCGCGCCTGGTGCGGCCTCGCCGGACTGCCCGGCGCGGTCTCCGCCGTGCGCGAGGAACTCGTCGCCTTCCGCGACGAGCGAGGCCGCGAACTGCTCGACCTCCCCGACGCGCCCCGCCCCGACCTCGACACCCCGGCACCCGTACGGTTCCTGCCGGCGTTCGACAACGCGATCCTCGGCTACCACGACCGCAGCCGGATCATCGACGACGACCACCGCCCTGTGTCCGTGGCAGGTGAACGCGTCGTCCTGGTCGACGGCAGGGTGGCCGCGACCTGGACCGTCGAGACGGACACCGTGCTCGTCACCCCGCTGCGCCGCTTCTCCCGGACGGACCGCACGAGTGTCGCCGAGGAGGGCCGGGCGATGGCCTCCTTCCTCTCCGGAGCCGGCAGCGACCGGGTGCGGATCGACACCTCTCCTGTCTGAACCACGCCCTCACGCGCCCGGAACGATCCGCCGACGTTGATCGGCGAGCGTTCACGGCAACCAGGCGCACACTGGAAGGGTGCTGCCGGTGCTCACGAGGGGGTGTCGGCCGATGAAATCGTCAGAGCGCATGACCGTGCGGTGGTGGCGGTGGCGTCGCAACGCGCTCAAACGGCGCGTCGACGTCGTCGAGGCCTGGGTCGTGCTGGCCGGGTGGGTGCTCGCCCTGCTGGGCGGGGTGGTCGCCGGGCTGGTGGCGGCGGGCACGGTCGAGCAGGCCGTCGAACGGCAGCGCGCCGAGAGCCGCCAGGTCCCGGCGGTGGTCGTCAAGGACGCGCCCGGCCCGCCATCGGCCGGCGCGGCGAGCGACCACCGGGTGTGGGGCAAGGTGCGGTGGACGGCGCCGGACGGCTCGACCCACCGGGACGAGGCCCGGGTACCGCCCAGGGCCCCCGCCGGGAGCACCCTCTCCGTGTGGGTGAACCGGAGCGGTGACCTCACGACGCCTCCGGTGTCCAGTGGCGAGGCATGGCTGCACACCGTCATGGCCGGTGCGCTCGGCGGGGTGTTCGCGGGCAGTGCGGCACTGGGCGCCACCTGGCTGGCCCGCCTGCTCCTCGACCGGCGGCGCATGGCCCAGTGGGACGCCGAGTGGGAGCGGATCGACACCAGAAGGGGCTGGAAGACGGGCTGACGGAGTGCACCGAGATCGCTCCCCGGGCCGGTCGGCCTCGGCGGTTCGATGGTTTGGTGACCCGGCAACCGCAAGGCGGCCCCTCACCCGTAGCGGTACGTCAGCGAATCCGCCTCCGCCTGCTCGATGCCGGCGCTCGTCGGCCCCGGCATCCGCAACTGGGCCAGAAATGCACGGGTGTTGACCTCGAGCCCCGTCGCGCGCTACCGGGACGGCAGCGCGACCGGCGACGCGGAGGGGACGGGCGTGGCGGTGGACAGCGGTGCCGTCGCCCCCTCCACCTGCCGCACCGTGCTTCCGCCGGGCCGGTGGCCCGTGCCCGCGCCGGTGGACAGCTGGGACCAGGCCCCCAGCGCCAGGGCGACGGCGGCCGCGGTGGCGAGGACCCGTCCGGCGCGCCGGACCTTGGACCGGCGGTCCAGGTCCCGCCACGCCACACGGACCCACAGCTCCTCCGGCTGCCACAGGTCACCGACGGCGTGCGGGGGCTGGAGCTGCCGTCCCGCCGCCCGCTCCCTGGCGGAGGGTTCCCTCGGGGCGGAGAGTCGTATGGCGGACTCGCTGTCCGTGAGGAACCTCAGCCACACCTCGTCGGGGACCGGGGGAACGCCGTGCGGCTCGCGGGGAACTCCCGGGCCGCCCGGCTCTTCGGTGGTCACGTCCCGTCCTCCCCTCTCCGACCGTCGGCCTGATCCTTGCGCAGCGGAAGATCAGTATGCCGCCCGGGTGCCGGACCCGCCCCCTGATCCGGTCCCGCACCGCGCGTCCGCGACCGACCCGGAACGTGCCGTACGGCGGGAGCGCCCGACCGCGCTCCCGCCGTACGGGTCAGACCGCGGCGGGCAGGACGTGGTCGCCGGCCTTGTCGGTGCTCAGGCACAGGGAGCAGACGACCGCGTCGTGCGTCCGGCAGGCCGCCACGTCCGGCCGCTCGAACCGCTGCAGGCACACATGGCACTCGTAGGCGACGGCGCTGGGGTTGCCGTCCTCGTCCAGCAGGGGCTCGGCGATGCCGTCGTCGGTGCGGCGCAGGTAGTACCGGCCCTTGGTGACCACGGCCATCAGCGGCGTGAGGACGAAGGCGATCACGGCCGCGGCGACGGGGGAGTACGGCTGGAGCGTGTCGCCGAGGGCGTGGAAGTACAGGGCGATGGACAGCCCCGAGGCGGCGACGAAGGCGACGACTCCGACGGGGTTGACGGCGTAGAGCATGCCGCGGCGGAACTCGGGGGCGTGCGGGGACAGTTTGAGCACGTACTTGTTGATGCCGATGTCGGTGGCCACCGTGACCACCCAGGCGATCGCGCAGTTCGAGTAGAAGCCCAGAATGCTGTTGAGGAAGCTGAACATGTCGGCCTCCATCAGCGCCAGCGCGAAGCCCAGGTTGACCAGTACGAAGACCATCCGGCCCGGGTAGCGCCGGGTGACCCGGGTGAAGGAGTTGGTCCAGGCGAGCGATCCCGAGTACGCGTTGGTCACGTTGATCTTGATCTGGCTGATGACGACCAGCACCACCGCCAGCGGCACGACGAGCCAGGACGGCATCATGGCGTCGAAAGCACCCTTGAACTGCTGGATCGGCTCGGGTGCGGCGGAGGCACCGACCTCGGCGATGACGTACACCGCGAGGAACACGCCGATGGCCTGCTTCAGCGCGCCCAGCACGACCCAGCCCGGGCCGGCCATCACCACGGCCGTCCACCAACTGCGCCTGTTCGCCTCGGTCTTGGGTGGCATGAAGCGCAGGTAGTCGATCTGCTCGCCGATCTGCGCGATCAGCGACAGGCACACGCCCGCGCCGAGCAGCACGGACGCGGTGTCGATGCCGCCGTCCCCGTCGGTTCCCGCGTAGGCGAGGAAACGGTCGACGGTGCCCGGGTCGGTGGCCACCAGGTAGACCAGCGGGCCGACCATCAGCAGCAGCCAGATCGGGGTGGTCCACACCTGGAGCTTGCTCAGCGCCGTCATGCCGTAGATCACCAGGGGGATGACCATCAGCGTGGAGACCAAGTAGCCGAGCCAGAGCGGCAGTCCGAGGCCCAGCTTCAGGCCCTGCGCCATGATCGAGCCTTCGAGGGCGAAGAAGATGAAGGTGAAACTGGCGAAGATGACGCTGGTGAGGACCGAGCCGAAGTATCCGAAGCCGGAGCCGCGGGTGATCAGGTCCAGGTCGATGTTGTAGCGGGCCCCGTAGTAGGCCAGCGGGAATCCGGTCACGAAGATGACGACGGCGGCGACGGCGATCGCGAGCAGCGCGTTGCCGGTGCCGTGGGCCAGGCCGATGCCGGCCCCGATGGAGAAGTCGGCCATGTAGGCGATGCCGCCGAGCGCGGTCGTCGCCACCACCATCGGGGTCCAGCGCCGGTAACTGCGCGGCGCGAAACGGAGCGTGTAGTCCTCGAGGGTCTCCTTGACGGCCTGGTCCGTGCCTGGCGCCGCCCGCTGTGCGGGTTCCGGCTCGGCGACCTCGGCCAGTCGTGGCTCGGTACTCATGCCACGCCTCCTTGTGCGGGGTTGGGGACTGACAAGGCAGGCACGGTAGGCAGCGGCCGTTGCCCCTAAATACTTCCCGCGTGAAGGGAGTGTTTCGGTGCCATCCCACCCCTCGTCGACGCCGGTCTACGGCACCCCCAGCACGAACAGCACGTATCCCGCGTACGACCCGGAAGCCAGCGCGGCCATCCCCAGCACCGTCGCCAGGGACGGCCACCTGAGCCGCCGCATCGCGAGGGCGAGCGGGACGAACAGCGGGAACAGCGGGAGCAGATAGCGCGAGACATTGCCGAAGTACTGCTGCGTCGTCATCACCATGAGGTAGGACAGGACGGTGTAGACGACGAGCACGGCGGGCGGGCGCAGGCGCATCAGCAGCACGGTCAGCACCGGCACCATCAGCACCACGCAGACGCCGATGACGTCCTCGAAGGGCATCGCGAAGAGGTAGTCGAAGTGCCCGACGGGGATGGACGTCAGCACGTTGAACGAGTGGACTCCCCAGTCGAACTTGTGGCCCCAGGCGCCGTCCTGGAGCTTGGAGTAGCCGTTGAGGTCGCCCATGCGGTAGTTGACCCAGCCGAGGTAGCCGAACAGGCCCAGCGGCGCGATCGCCACGGCGGCCAGGGGGCGTCGCACCCCGTCCTCACGCCGGCGCAGGGCCATGATCGCGGCGAAGGCGAGGGCGGCCACCAGCGCGACCGCGGTGGGCCGGCAGAGCCCGGCCGCGAAGGTCAGCAGGCCCGCGGTCAGCCAGCGCCGGGTCATGACGGCGTGACAGGCCCACGCGGCGAGGGCCGTGTAGAGGGACTCCGAGTAGCCCGACCACTCCGTGCCCGAGCCGGGCCAGACCGCCCACAGCCCGGCCGCGACCAGACCGGCCCGGTGGCCGCCGAGGCGTTGCGTCACGGCGTAGATGCCGAGCGCGGCGGCGAACGAGGAGAGGACGGAGACCATCATGCCGGCGCCGTACAGCCCGAGCCCGGTGCACTCCGACACCAGCCGCATCAGCGTCGGGTACAGCGGGAAGAACGCCGCCGAGTTGCCCTCCAGCGTGATCATGCCGGTCGCGCCCGGGACCGGCTTCAGTACGGGGTCGTACCCGTGCTCGGCGACCTGCTGGTACCACCAGCCGTCCCAGCTGGCCAGGACGTCCCAGGCGTGCTCGCCGCCGCCGAAGCGCGGGTTCTTCTTCCGGAAGTCGCCCGCGGAGTCCAGCAGATACATGAAGACGGCGAAGCCGGCCAGCTTGAGCACGCCGTACGTCAGCAGCACGGGCCCGTGGCGGCGGGCTGCCGCGCGCAGCCGGGGCCACGGCGACCGGGACAACGGCCGGGAGCCGCGCGGGACTTCTTGGTGGTCGACGCCGGAGGGCGGGCGGCGCAGCTGGACGGTGCTCATGGGGCGGAGGGTCCTGTCGTGCGGCGGGCCGGGAACACCCAGGCCCGGAAGAGGAGGAAACGCAGCAGCGTCGCGGCCAGATTGGCGGCGATCAGCGTCAGCAGCTCGACCCGGTGGCCGGTCCCGGGCGCGGTGTGATGCAGGACGGCCAGCGAACCGCTGGTCAGGGACAGCCCGATCAGGAAGGCGGCGAGGCCCTTGAGATGGTGGCGCAGCGCGCCGCCGCGGCCCCGTACGCCGAAGGTGAGCCGCCGGTTGGCCGCGGTGTTGGCGATGGCGCTGGCGAGCAGGGCGAGCGCGTTGGCGGCCTGCGCTCCCGTCGCCGGCCGGAGCACGGAGTACAGCAGCAGGTAGCACAGGGTGCTGGCGGCGCCGACGGCGGCGAAGCGCACCACCTGCCGGGCCAGACCCGCGGGCAGCTCCCCGTCGAGGTCGCCGCCGCTGCGGCGCAGCGCGGACAGCGGCAGCCTCCCGCAGGCCAGGGCCCGGCCCAGCCTGGCCATGCCCCGCAGATCGGCCAGCGCCGTGGAGACGATGTGGACCCGGCTGTCGGGGTCGTCCACCCAGTCCACCGGCACCTCGTGGATCCGCAGCCCCGCGCGCTCGGCGATGACCAGCAGTTCGGTGTCGAAGAACCACTCGCGGTCCTCCACCAGCGGCAGCAGCCGCTCGGCGACGTCCCGCCGCACGGCCTTGAAGCCGCACTGCGCGTCGGAGAAGCCCACGGCGAGGGTGCCGCGCAGCAGGCCGTTGTAGCAGCGGGAGATGATCTCCCGTTTCGGTCCGCGCACGACCCGCGAGCCACGGGCCAGGCGGGTGCCGATGGCGATGTCCGAGTGGCCCGAGATCAGCGGCGCGACCAGCGGCAGCAGCGCGGCCAGGTCGGTGGACAGGTCCACGTCCAGGTAGGCGAGCACCGGGGCGCGGGAACGGGACCACGCGGTGTGCAGCGCGCGGCCCCGGCCCTTCTCCGCCAGCCGGATGACGTCCGTGCCGGGCAGTTCCGCGGCCAGCCGGGCGGCGATCCGCGGGGTCCCGTCGGTGCTGGCGTTGTCGGCGATGGTGATGCGGAAGGCGTAGGGGAAGGTCTCGCCGAGGTGCGCGTGCAGCCGCCGCACGCAGGGCTCCAGGTCGTGTTCCTCGTTGTACACGGGAACGACCACGTCGAGCACGGGGTCCGGGTGGCGCGCGGGCAGGGGCTCGCGGCGCGGCAGCGCGGACGGCTCGGGTATCGGGCGGTCGATCAGGGCCGACCGCCGTACGGTTCGCATCGCTGTCTCACGGTCTCTTTCTGGCGCGGGACGGGCCCTTGCGCCGGTTCCGGGCATGCCGAAGGCGCCCGTGGCGGGTGGTGCGGTGAAGGTGGGGGGCGTGGAGCCCTCGACGTGGGGGGCCGCTCAGGCGGCTACTCGGTGGAGGCCGATGCGGAGGGTTCCTCGGAGTCCAGCGCGGACGGAGGGGCCGTCGTCGGTGTCGGGGAGGGCGGCGGCGCGGGCCGCGTCGTGACGGTCCGGCTCTCGGAGGCCGTGGCCGTGGGGGTGGGCTCGGTCGGCGGGGCCGTCGTGGCGGACGGTGTGGCGCCGCCGGTGGTGGTCGCGGGCAGGGACGTCTCGGGCCGCAGGGTCGGAGTGGGGCTGGTCGGCGACGGCTCGGTCGTCGGCGTGCCGTCCGGTGAGGCCGTCGGGCTCGTCTCCGGCTGCGGCCGGGGATCGGCGGGCTGGGCGCGGGTGAGCAGGTTGGGCAGCAGGGCCAGCGCGACACTGAGTCCGGCCACCGCCACGGCGGAGCCGCCCGCCTTCCACAGCAACCTCGACCTGCGGCGGGTCCTGATGCCCGCGTGCAGCCGCTGCCGGTGCTCGGGCTCGTAGGGGGTGTGCTGCTGGGCGTCACGCATCAGCCGCGACAGGTCCCGCTCGAAGTCGTCCATCGGTTCTCCTTTCATGTCACGGGCCTGACGGCGTCGGACAGGATCTGGCGGAGCCGTGCGACTCCGCGTGACGCATGGGACCGGGCGGTGCCCACCGGGCAGCCCAGAGCCTGTGCGACCTGGGCCTCGGGCAGGTCCTCGTAGTAGCGCAGCACCACCGCCGCCCGTTGGTTGGGCGACAGCTGCGCCAGCGCCCCCTCCAGCCGCGAACGCTCCGCGACGGCGGACGACACATCGACCGGGCCGGGCCGGTCGGGCAGCTGCTCCACCGGACGCTCCCCCCACCAGCGCCGCCGCGCCGAGCGGGCCGCCAGCCGTACCAGCACCGTGCGCACGTATGCCTCGGGAGCCTGGTCGGCGATCTTCGGCCAGGCGAACCACAGCTTGACCAACGCCTCCTGCACCAGATCCTCGGCACGCTGCCGGTCGCCCCCCGTGAGCAGACGCGCGACATGGAGCAGCGTCGACCAACGGGCGGCCGCGAACTCGTCGAAGCCGTCCGCCCGAACCTGCTCCATCCTCACCGTCCTGCGTCTCAGTGGCCCCCTACACCACTCAAAAGACGCAGGCCCCCGCTCCACGATGCACCTGAAACCTGTGATCCACCTCACGTCTGTGTTCGTCGGCCCGTCCCGGCCGGCACCGCACGCCTCTGCTGCCGGGCCCGGACACGGAAAAGGGCCCGTGCACACGCACGGGCCCTTCTGCCAGGGTTTCGCGGCCACGCCGGCCGCCGGCTCCCGGGGGTCAGCCGCCGCCCGGGCCGCCGCTGCCGAACGAACCGCTGCTGCCCTCGTTCCAGCGCGGGCGCTCCTGCGACGCGCTCGTCCGGTCGCTCATGGTGCCGTGCCCCTTCAGCTGGTGCGGCGTCAGGCGCTCGTCGCTGCGGGGGACCTCCTCGGGCTCCCGGCGCTCACTCGTCTCGCGGACCGGGCCCCCGTCGGGCAGCCGCGGCTGCTCGTCCGGACGGGGTGTGGGCAGCTCCCTGCGCTTGACGCGCACGCCGAGGACGAAGGCCCCCAGCAGCAGAGCCACGACCACCACACCCGCCACGATCAGCCCGATGCCGACGGCGCCACTGCCCGCGGCCATCTCCATCCATGCGCTCTTCATGGCACGCGGGTACCCCCGGTCCCCTCCGTGAACCCGCCGGGCACGGGCGGCCGCCCGCCCTGCGGAACACCGGGGAACGCCGGGTTTGACCGGCACCGAGGGGGGCTACCCGCGCGGTGTGACTTCGACGACATCCCAGCAGGAGCTGTTCCGGTTCCTGGAGGACCGTTTCGCCTGTGCGCAGGCGTGCACGGAGTGCGCGCGGGCGTGCGCGCTGCGCGCCAGCCTCGTGGATCCCGACGGCACCGAGAACCAGGAACTCGTACGACGCAAGGGCATCATGTGCGCGGAGGTCTGCGACGCGACCTGCCGTGTGCTGTCCGAGCAGAACCAGGTGGACGAGAGCACCATCCGGGTCCAGGTGGAGTGGTGCCGGACCGTGTGCCTCGAGGCTGCCCACGTCTTCGACCGGCAACCGGGCGCGGAGGACTCGGCGGCGGCGTGCCGCACCTGTGCACGGGCGTGCACCGACTTCCTCGCCACGCTGAACTGACCAACGCCATTCACAATTTCTGAAACACGTTCTACGGTGTGCGCCGACAGGACCGGCCTGGGGAGCCTGGAGGCGCCGTGCACCTCGAATACACGCCCGAGCAGCAGCGGCTGCGCACCGAACTGCGGTCCTACTTCGCCGGGCTCGTCCCGGACCACGCCCACGCCCGGCACGGAGACCCGAGTGCCCAGAAGCGGTTCTACCGCGAGACCGTCCGCAAGCTCGGCGCGGACGGCTGGCTCGGCGTGGGCTGGCCGAAGGAGTACGGCGGGCGCGGCCTGACCGCCATGGAGCAGTTCATCTTCTTCGACGAAGCCGCCCAGGCGGGCGTCCCGCTGCCGCTCATGGCGCTGAACACCGTCGGCCCCACGATCATGCAGTACGGCACCGACGAGCAGAAGACGTACTTCCTGCCCAAGATCCTCTCCGGCGAGATCGACTTCGCCATCGGCTACAGCGAGCCCGGCGCCGGCACCGACCTGGCGTCCTTGCATACCAGGGCGGTACGGGAGGGCGACGAGTACGTCGTCGACGGCCAGAAGATCTGGACGACCAACGGGGACACCGCCGACTGGGTCTGGCTGGCGGTCCGCACCGACCCGGACGCACCGCCGCACCAGGGCATCACCATGCTCCTCGTCCCGACCACCGACCCCGGCTACTCCTGCACCCTGATCAACACCCTCGCCTCGCACGACACCACTGCCAGCTACTACGAGAACATCCGCGTCCCCGTCTCCCTCAGGGTCGGCGCCGAGAACCAGGGCTGGCGGCTGATCACCAACCAGCTCAACCACGAGCGCGTGACCCTGGCCGCACACGGCACCATGGCGATCCGCGCCCTGCACGACGTGCAGCGCTGGGCGATGGAGACCAAGCTCGCCGACGGCCGCCGCGTCGCCGACCTGCCCTGGGTACGCCGCCTCCTGGCCCGCACCCACGCCCGGCTGGACGCGCTCAAACTGCTCAACTGGCAGATGGTCGGCGCCGTCCAGGACGGCACCCTCACCCCCCAGGACGCCTCCGCCGTCAAGGTCTACGGCTCGGAGGCCCGGCGCGACGCCTACGCCTGGCTCATGGAGATCGTCGCGGCCCCCGGCGCCCTCAAGGAAGGCTCGGCCGGAGCGGTCCTGCACGGCGAACTCGAACGCGGCTACCGCTCGGCGGTCATCTTCACCTTCGGCGGCGGCAACAACGAGATCCAGCGGGAGATCATCTCGTGGATCGGGCTGGGAATGCCGAGGGTGCGACGCTGACGGGGTGTTGCGACGAGGACGTTCGGTCAGCACCGGACATCCCCTCGCGAGCGCGTCGTGCACGGCCCGCTGATATCCCGACTCGACCACGAGGGAGAACGGCTGACGCACGGTCCGGCCCGCCCTGCGGGCCGGGGCCAGCCGGCCGGCCGTACACCCTGAGGTATCCGGCCTCGGCTCGGTACGGGCCGACGGCCGGCACCTGGTCCATGGCCAGGCGCAGCCCTTTCCCGAGCCCTCGCAGAGGTGGGGCGGACCTCGTGTACCCCGGTGCGACCGGCTCACCCGAGGGCTTCGGAGTTTCGCCTAGTGCTCGCGGGAGGACGGGCTCCGTCGTTCTTTGACCTGCCGGGAGCAGGCGTAGAGCCGCTCGGTTCGCGAATCTGGGCTTGCCGGGGGCCGCCGTGCACACCGGCAGGAAGGACTGGGCGATGACCGAGCAACCTCGTAGGCCCGTTGCCACGTACGAGACGTACCAGGAAGCCGAACGCGCCGTCGACCACCTCTCGGACCAGGGGTTTCCCGTGGAGAGGGTGGCCATCATCGGCCAGGACGTCCGCCTTGTCGAGCAGGTCGTCGGACGTATGAACTACGGCCGGGCCGCCCTGCACGGTGCGGCGAGCGGGGCCCTGCCCGGTGCGCTGATCGGCTGGCTCTTCGGCTTGCTCGACTGGGTGGACCCCATCGTCTCCAGCCTGCTCGTCGCCCTCTACGGCCTGATTTTCGGGGCGATCGTGGGCGCGCTGTTCGGCCTGCTGCTGTACGCCCTGCAGGGCGGCCGCCGGGACTTCGCCTCGGTCAGCTCGATGCAGCCCAGCCGGTACGACGTCGTCGTGGACGAAGCGGTCGCCGATGAGGCCATACGGCTGCTCGGCGGGCTGTACACCACCGGCGCAGGCGGACGTCCCGCCCATACATGAACGATCGGAACCGCAGCTGCGGCGCGTGCCGCCGCACCGGGAGGAGCTCCTCATGGCCAAGGCAGTGGGCATCGACCTGGGCACCACGAACTCGGTGATCGCCGTGTGGGAGGGCGGCGAAGCTTCCGTCGTGCCCAACAGCGAGGGCAACCGCACGACACCGTCCGTGGTGGCCTTCACCGACACCGGGGAACGGCTGGTGGGCCAGCTGGCCCGGCGCCAGGCGATCCTCAACCCCAAGGGCACCATCTACTCGGCCAAGCGGTTCATCGGCCGGCACTTCGACGAGATCTCGGACGAGGCCAAGGCGGTGGCGTACGACGTCGTCGAGGGCCCGGGCGGCGTCGCCCGCTTCAAGGTGCGCGACAAGCTCTACGCGCCCGAGGAGATCAGCGCCCAGGTGCTGCGCAAGCTCGCCGACGACGCGTCCAAGCAGCTCGGGGAACGGGTCACGGAGGCGGTCATCACCGTGCCCGCCTACTTCAACGACGCCCAGCGCACCGCGACCAAGGACGCCGGGCGGATCGCGGGCCTGGAGGTGCTGCGGATCATCAACGAGCCGACCGCGGCCGCCCTCGCGTACGGCATGGACAAGAAGGAACACGAGACGGTGCTGGTCTTCGACCTCGGCGGCGGCACGTTCGATGTGAGCATCCTCGACGTGGGCGACGGCGTGGTGGAGGTGCGTTCGACGGCGGGCGACAGTCACCTGGGCGGTGACGACTTCGACCGGCGGCTGGTCGATTACCTCGCGGACGACTTCCAGAAGGAGAACGGCATCGACCTGCGCAAGGACCCGCAGGCCCTGCAACGCCTGTTCGAAGCGGCGGAGAAGGCCAAGACCGAGCTGAGCTCGGTGACGCAGACACAGGTCAGTCTGCCGTTCATCACCGCCGATGCGTCGGGCCCCAAGCACCTCACCGACTCGGTCATGCGCTCCACGTTCGAGCAGATCACCAGCGACCTGGTGGAGCGGTGCCTGGAACCGGTCAAGCAGGCCATGGCGGATGCCAAGGTCGGCGAGAGCGACATCGACGAGGTCATCCTCGTCGGCGGTTCCACCCGCATCCCCGCCGTCCAGGCCCTCGTGCGCCGGCTGACCGGCGGCAAGGAACCCAACATGAGCGTCAACCCCGACGAGGTCGTGGCCCTGGGTGCCGCGATCCAGGCCGGGGTGCTCAAGGGCGAGGTCAAGGACGTCCTGCTGCTCGACGTCACGCCCCTGTCGCTGGGTGTCGAGACACGCGGCGGCGTGATGACGAAGATCATCGAGCGGAACACCACCATCCCCGTGCGCCGCACCGAGACCTTCTCCACCGCCGAGGACAACCAGCCCGCCGTCGACATCGTCGTCCTCCAGGGCGAGCGCGAACGGGCCGCCGACAACCGGGTGCTCGGCCGCTTCCAGCTCACCGACATCCGCCCGGCGCCGCGCGGCGAACCGCAGATCGAGGTCACCTTCGACGTCGACGCCAACGGCATCCTCAACGTCAAGGCCCGCGACCAGGACACCGGCAAGGAACAGGGCATCACCATCACCGAGAGCTCCAACCTCGACCGCGGCGAAGTCGAACGCATGGTCCAGGAGGCCGAGCGGAACCAGGGCGAGGACAAGGCCCTGCGCGAGGCCGTCGACGCCCGCAACGAACTCGACGCCGTCGCGTACCAGGTCGAAAAGCGCCTCGCCGAGCTCGGCGACGCCGCACCCGCGCACGAGAAGTCACGCGCCGAGATGCTGGTGTCGGATGCCCGGGCGGCGGTCAAGGAGGAGGCAGGCGTGGAGCGCGTGCGGCCCCTGACCTCCGAACTCCAGCAGGTGCTGGCAGCGCTGACGGCGCATCAGGCCGGCGCCACCACGGGCGGTCCCGACCAGGACACCACCGACGACGGTGCCGCCGGTGGCGGCCCGGGTGGCGGTGGCGGTGACGAAGACGTCATCGATGCCGAGTTCGACAAGGACTGAGGAACCGCCATGCCGATCCACCCCAGGGAATCCGACCCGGCCGTGCCGGACCCGGCCGACCCGGCCGCGGAGGGCGCCGCAGGCCCTCCGCGAGGGGATCTTCCGCGCTCGAGCCCGCCGTCCGGGCCGGGGTCCGACACGGACGAGGCACCCGGCCCCGACGCGGCCGGCGGCCCCGCACCGTCCGAGGACCAGCACACGGCCGAGCTCAAGGACCTCGAGGACCGCTGGCGGCGCGCGCTCGCCGACCTCGACAATCTCCGCAAGCGCCACACCAAGGAACTGGAACGGGAGCGGACGGCCGAGCGGTCCCGCACGGCCGCCGCCTTCCTGCCCGTCCTGGACAACCTCGAACTCGCCCTGACCCACGCGGGATCCGACCCCGGCGCGATCGTGGAGGGCGTCCGGGCGGTCCGCGACCAAGGGGTCAACGTCCTCGAACTGCTCGGCTACCCGCGGCACGCGGAGACCGGCGTCGCCTTCGACCCGGCCCGGCACGAGGTGGTCGGCGTCGTCCAGGACCCCGACGCCCCACCGGGCACGGTCGTCGAGGTGCTGCGGCCGGGATACGGGGACGGCGAACGGCAGCTCAGGCCCGCCGCCGTGACTGTGGCGAAGCGGGAGTGACCGGTCATGGCACAGGACTTCTACGAGGTGCTGGGCGTGTCACGGACCGCGAGCCAGGACGAGATCCAGCAGGCGTATCGCAAACTGGCCCGCAAGTACCACCCCGACGTCAACAAGGACCCGGGTGCGGAAGAACGCTTCAAGGACCTCAACGAGGCGTACAGCGTCCTGTCCGACCCCAAGACCCGGGCCCGTTACGACCGCTTCGGCGAGGACTTCCGGAGGGTCCCCGAGGACTGGGAGGAGCGCGTCGGTGCCGGCGCGGGCGGCGGCGGCTTCCGCGCTCGCAGAACCGCTGGTGCGGGCGGCCCCCGTGTCCGGTACGCCACCGGCTTCGGCGACGACTTCGGGGAGGGCATCGACATCGAGGACCTGTTCGGCTCGTTCTTCGGAGCAGGCGGCGCCCCCGGCGGTGTACCGGGGGCCGACCAGGAGGCCGAGCTGCCGCTCACCGTCGAGGAGGCGTACAGGGGAGGCCGGCGCACCGTCACGCTCGCCGGCCCCACCGGGCAGCCGCGCCGGTACGAGGTCGACGTACCGCCCGGCGTCACCGACGGGCAGCGCATCCGCCTGGCGGGCGAGGGCGGACGGGGCAGTGGCGACGCCGCCGCGGGGGATCTGTATCTGCGGGTGCGTATCAAGCCGCACCCTCGGTTCCGGCTGGACGGCCGGGATGTGTACGTACAGCTTCCGGTCACCCCCTGGGAGGCCGCGCTGGGCGCGACGGTTCCGGTGCCCACCCCGGGCGGCAGCACGGCCAAGGTCACGGTGCCCGCGGGCTCCTCCAGTGGCCGGCGGCTACGGCTGCGCGGCGAGGGCATGCCGAACCCGCGCGGCCCCGACGGCAACCTCTACGCCGAGGTCCGCATCATGGTGCCGCCCGAGCTCAGCGACCGGGAGCGCGAGCTGTTCGAGGAGCTCGCCGCCACCTCTTCGTACGATCCCAGGAGGACGTCATGAGCGACCGACCCTCATGGGCGGCGACCGGCGGCCGGGCCAGCCGGGCCGACGCGGGCGGGCATCCCGTACGGACCCGCGCCGGCTCCACGGCCGTGCGGTACGCGCTCGTCCCCGTGCCCAGGCTTTCCCTGGACACCGTGTCCCGCCGCGCCGGCGTCCATCCCGACCTGGTCCGCCGCTTCGTCGCCCTGGGCCTGGTCGACGCCGAGCGGGACGCCGCGGGGCGCCTGGTGTTCGACTCCGCGGCCCCGGCGGTCCTCGCCCGCGTCCAGCGGTTGCGCTCAGGACTCTGCCTCAACTACGCATCCATCGGTCTGGTGCTCGACCTGCTCGACCGCATCAGCCTGCTCGAAGCCGCGCTGCGCGACCGCGGCAGGAGGAGTGACTCACCCCCATGGACATGAACCGTCTCACCCAGAAGTCACAGGAAGCCCTTCAGGAAGCGCAGACCGCAGCCGTCCGCATGGGCCAGACCGAGGTCGACGGTGAGCATCTGCTGCTCGCGCTCCTCGACCAGGAGGACGGCCTGATCCCGCGGCTGCTGCAACAGGCGGGCGGGGACCCCGAGGAGCTCGGTGCGGCTGTGCGTGAGGAGCTTTCCCGCCGGCCCAAGGTGACCGGCCCGGGCGCGGCACCGGGCCAGGTGTTCGTCACCCAGCGCCTGTCCCGGCTGCTGGACGCCGCCGAGCGGGAGGCCAAACGCCTCAAGGACGAGTACGTGTCCGTGGAGCACCTCCTGCTGGCCCTGGCCGAGGAGGGCTCGTCCACCGCCGCCGGACGCCTGCTCAAGCAGCACGGCATCACCCGGGACTCGTTCCTGAGCGCGCTGACCCGGATCCGCGGCAACCAGCGTGTGACCTCGGCCAACCCCGAAGTGGCGTACGAGGCCCTGGAGAAGTACGGCCGCGACCTGGTCGCCGAGGCCAGGGACGGCAAACTCGACCCGGTCATCGGCCGGGACGCCGAGATCCGCCGCGTCACCCAGATCCTCAGCCGCAAGACCAAGAACAACCCGGTCCTGATCGGCGACCCCGGCGTCGGCAAGACCGCCATCGTCGAGGGCCTCGCCCAGCGCATCGTCCGCGGCGACGTGCCCGAAGGGCTGCGCGACAAGACCGTGTTCGCACTCGACATGGGCTCCCTGGTGGCCGGTGCGAAGTACCGGGGCGAGTTCGAGGAACGCCTCAAGGCCGTGCTGTCCGAGGTGAAGGCCGCCCAGGGGCACATCCTGCTCTTCGTCGACGAACTCCACACCGTCGTGGGCGCGGGCGCCGCCGAAGGAGCCATGGACGCGGGCAACATGCTCAAGCCGATGCTCGCCCGCGGCGAACTCCACATGATCGGTGCCACCACCCTCGACGAGTACCGCAAGCACATCGAGAAGGACCCTGCCCTCGAACGCCGCTTCCAGCAGGTCCTGGTCGACGAGCCGAGCGTGGAGGACACCATCTCCATCCTGCGCGGGCTTCGCGAACGCCTGGAGATCTTCCACGGCGTGAAGATCCAGGACACCGCGCTGGTGTCCGCGGCCACCCTCAGCCACCGCTACATCACCGACCGGTTCCTGCCCGACAAGGCCATCGACCTCGTCGACGAGGCGTGCGCCCGGTTGCGTACCGAGATCGACTCGATGCCCGCCGAACTCGACGAGATCACCCGCCGCGTCACCCGCCTGGAGATCGAGGAGGCCGCCCTCTCCAAGGAGACCGACCCCGCGAGCCAGGCCCGCCTGGAGGAACTGCGCAAGGAACTCGCCGACCTGCGCAGCGAGGCCGACGCCAAGCACGCCCAGTGGGAGGCCGAACGGCAGGCCATCCGCCGTGTGCAGGAGCTGCGCCAGGAACTGGAGCAGGTCCGCCACGAGGCGGAGGAGGCGGAACGCGCCTACGACCTCAACCGCGCCGCCGAACTCCGCTACGGCCGCCTGCAGGAGCTGGAGCGCCGGCTCGCCGCGGAGGAGGAGCAACTGGCCGCGAAGCAAGGGGAGAACCGGCTGCTGCGCGAGGTCGTCACGGAGGAGGAGATCGCCGAGATCGTCGCCGCCTGGACCGGCGTTCCCGTCGCCCGTCTCCAGGAGGGCGAACGCGAGAAGCTGCTGCGCCTCGACGAGATCCTGCGCGAGCGCGTCATCGGCCAGGACGAGGCCGTCAAGCTCGTCGCCGACGCCATCATCCGCGCCCGTTCCGGTATCCGGGATCCGCGGCGCCCCATCGGCTCGTTCATCTTCCTCGGCCCGACGGGCGTCGGGAAGACCGAGCTGGCCAAGACCCTCGCCCGGGCGCTGTTCGACTCCGAGGACAACATGGTCCGCCTCGACATGAGCGAGTACCAGGAGCGGCACACCGTCAGCCGGCTGGTGGGGGCCCCGCCCGGATACGTCGGCTACGAGGAGGGCGGTCAGCTCACCGAGGCCGTACGCCGCAAGCCGTACTCGGTCGTACTGTTCGACGAGATCGAGAAGGCGCACACCGACGTCTTCAACACCCTGCTGCAGGTCCTCGACGACGGCCGCATCACCGACGCCCAGGGCCGCACCGTCGACTTCCGCAACACCGTGATCATCATGACGTCCAACATCGGCTCCGAGCATCTCCTCGACGGTGTCACCGCCGAGGGCGAGATCAAGCCGGAGGCCCGTGCCCTGGTGATGGGCGAGCTGCGCGGGCACTTCCGTCCGGAGTTCCTCAACCGCGTCGACGACATCGTGCTGTTCAAGCCGCTCGGTGAGCGGCAGATCGAGCAGATCGTGGAGCTGCAGTTCGACGAGCTGCGTAGCCGCCTCGCCGAGCGTCGCATCACCGTCGAGCTCACCAAGGCGGCGCGGGAGCTGATCGCCCAGCAGGGCTACGACCCGGTGTACGGGGCCCGGCCGCTGCGGCGTTACATCTCCCACGAGGTCGAGACGCTGGTCGGGCGCGCCCTGCTGCGCGGCGACGTACAGGACGGCGCGACGGTGCGCGTCGACGCCCAGCACGGAGAGCTCGTCGTCACCTACGACCAGCCCGAGGACGTGAAGGGAGCGGCGGCATGACTACCGTGCAAGCCACCAAGGTCACCTGTCCGCACTGCGGGCGCACCAACCGGGTCCCCGTGGCCGCCGAGGGCCGCCCCAAGTGCGCCAACTGCAAGCAGCCGTTGCCGTGGATGGCCGACGCGGGCGAAGACGACTTCACCGAGGTCGTCGAGCAGGCCACCGTGCCCGTCGTCGTCGACCTGTGGGCCACCTGGTGCGGTCCCTGCCGCATGGTGAGCCCCGCGCTGGAGCAGGTCGCCACCGATCTCGCGGGAAAGATCAAGCTGGTCAAGGTCGACATCGACAAGAACCCGCGTCTGGCGCAGCGGTTCGAGGTCCAGGCGGTACCGACGCTGCTGGTCCTCGACAAGGGGCAGACCATCGCCCGGCAGACGGGTGCCGCACCTGCCCCCGCCCTGCGGCGGTGGGTGGAGCAGTCGATCGCCGGCCGCGAACCGGCCGGGAAAGGGTGAACAGCCATGACCGTAGGAACCGACCCCCACCTCGCGCTGGTCCGGCCGGTCCAGCCACTGACCCCGGAAGGGTGTCAGGAGTGCCTGCTGCTCGGCTCCCCGTGGGTCCACCTCAGGCTCTGCCTGACCTGCGGCCACGTCGGCTGCTGTGATTCCTCGCCGAACCGGCACGCGCGCCGGCACGCCGCCGCCGACGGCCATCCGGTCGCGGCGTCGATGGAGCCCGGCGAGGACTGGCGGTGGTGCTTCGTCCATGAGGCGTTCGTGTGATGGCCGGCGACGAGACGGGGCCGGGCCCGGCCCCCGGGCCGGACGAGGCGGAGGAGAGCGTCCCCTTCGAGACCGCCGACATCTACGGCGCCTATCCCCGCCTGTCGGACGACCAGATGGCCCGCCTGGAGCAGCAGGGCCGGCGGCGCGCGGTCGACGCCGGTGACGTGCTGATCCGGGAGGGGGAGCCGTGCGAGACGTTCTACGTCGTCCTCAGCGGCTCGGTCGCCATCGTCGAGGGCTACGGCACGCCCGACGAACGGCTGCTGCGTGTGCACGGCCCCCGCCGCTTCATCGGCGAACTCGGGCTCCTCAACGGACAGGTGGCCTTCTACACCGCCGTCGTCAGGGACCCCGGCGAGGTCCTCTCCCTGTCCATGGACCAGCTGCGTGACCTGGTGACCCGGGACTCCGTCCTCGGCGATGTGGTGCTGCGCGCCTGCCTGGGCCGCCGTGCCCTGCTCGTCGGGCAGGGCGCCGGTTTCCGCATCGTCGGCTCGCGCTATTCGCCCGACACCCGGCGGCTGCGCGAGTTCGCCGCCCGCAACCGGCTGCCGTACCGCTGGATCGACCTGGAGACCGACGAGGAGGCCGAGGAACTGCTGCGCCGCTTCGGCGTCGGCCCGGAGGAGACACCGCTCGTCATCTGGCGGGACACCACGTTGCTGCGCAACCCCAGCAACGCGGAACTGGCCCGGCTCATGGGCCTGCCCTCGCTGCCCGCCGGAAACCGTCACGGCGATCTCCTGATCGTCGGCTCCGGGCCCGCTGGTCTGGCCGCCGCGGTGAACGCCGCCTCGGAAGGCCTGGGGACGACCGTGGCCGAGGCCATGGCCAGCGGCGGCCAGGCCGCCACGTCCTCCCGCATCGAGAATCTGCTCGGCTTCCCCTCCGGCATCTCCGGCGCCGAACTCACCGAACGCGCCGTGCTCCAGGCCCATAAGTTCGGTGCCAGGATCAGCGTCCCGGCGGAGGCGGCTCGGCTCGAACCGCGCGACGGGCACTACGCCGTCGGGTTCGCCGACGGCAGCGAGATCACCGCCCGTACCGTCGTCCTGGCCACCGGCGCTCGCTACCGCCGCCTCCAGGTGCCCGGCATCGAACGCCTGGAGGGAACGAGCGTCCACTACTCGGCGACCGTCTACGAGGCCCAGCAGTGCCGCACCGACCCGGTGGCCGTCGTCGGCGGAGGCAACTCCGCGGGCCAGGCCGTGCTCTTCCTGGCCGGGTACGTACCGCAGGTGTATCTGCTCGTCCGTGGGCCGAGCCTCGAGGCACACATGTCCCGCTACCTGATCGACCAGGTCGAGCGCCACCCGCGGGTGAGCGTGCTGCTGCACACCGAGGTGACCGAGGCGCTGGGTGACGACGTGCTGGAGGCGGTCACCGTGGTCGACCACGGTACGGGCGAGAGCCGCCGGCTGGAGGTGCGGGCCCTGTTCGTCTTCACCGGCGCCGAGCCCCACACCGAGTGGCTGTCCGGCACGCTCGCCCTCGACGCGCGCGGTTTCGTGCTCACCGGGGCGGAGGCGCAGGCGGGCTCCGTCCCCGAGCTGTGGCAGAGCCAGGGCCGCGACTGCCTGACGCTGGAGACCAGCCTGCCCGGCGTCTTCGCCGCCGGCGATGTCCGCAGCGGCTCGGTGAAACGCGTGGCCTCCGCGGTCGGCGAGGGCGCGATGAGCATCCACTTCGTGCACCGCTATCTGGGCCACACGGCCGCGCCCGGCGGTAGCGACAGCTCTCCGCAGACCCGTCGGAAGGAGTCCGCTTGGCTCGCATGACACCCAGCGGGCGACGAGATCACGAGAAGGAGAAGGAGGCGATGGGAATGAGCACGCCCGTCAGGCGCCACCGCGGTGGCGCGATGCAGGAAAGGCCCGTTGGCTGGGCACGCAATCCGCTGACGGAGTTCGACCAGCTGCTCAGCGAGATGAGCGGACTGATCGAGTCCACGGTGGGAGGCACGGCGCCCGCAGTCGCGTGGACGCCCCTGGCGGATGTCACGGAGTCCGACGACGCCTTCCACATCGAGATCGAACTCCCCGGCGTCAAGAGCAAGGACATCGACGTCGAAGCCAACGGCCAGGAGCTCGTGGTCACCGGAGAGATCAAGGAGAAGGAACGCAAAGGTGTCCTGCGGCGGAGCACGCGCCGCACCGGAGCCTTCGAGTACCGGCTGCGGCTGCCCGGAGAGATCGACACCGACAAGATCAACGCGCAGATGTCGGACGGCGTGCTCACCATCACCGTCCCCAAGGCCGAGGTCGCAAAGCCCCGGCGCGTCGAGATCAGCGAGGCGAGTGAAGGCACCGGGAGCAGCGGCTGAGAAGCGACCGCGGTTCCGGACACACGTCCGGTTCCGCGGCCGGGCCGGCGAGGCCCGGCATCCGGGGTGACTCATGGACGACGTCCCGTATCACGACCCCTCACCGCGGCGGCTCGGCACCTGGCCCGCCACCGGCTTCCTTTCGGCGCCGCAGACGCCAGGCACGCAGCAGCCGAAGGGGGAGCAGCCCCAGCGGTGCTCGCCGGCCCAGGTCCGCCTGGTCCTCCCGGTCGAATGCCCGTGCGTAACGCTCGGCGTCCTGGGCCGTCGGATATCGCTTGCTTCCCCCCGCTCCGCACCCACGGGCACAGCGCCAGAGCATCGTGTCGCCCTCATGGCGGAAGCGGAAACGGTGTCCCAGAAGGTCGCAGCGCAGCACAGCACACCACCCTAGGCGGACCGGTTCATTCCGGCCTGTTCTGTCCCTCTCCAGGCAACAGCCCATGGCCCTGAACGAGGAGGCATGGCATGACCACCACCAGCGAGCTCGGTGTCGTCACCACCAAGGTCCCCGCTCGGCTCGACCGGCTGCCATGGTCCCGGTTCCACTGGCGGATCGTCATCGGTCTGGGAACCGTCTGGATTCTGGACGGACTCGAAGTGACGATCGTCGGGGCAGTTGCCGCCCGAATGACCGAGCCGGGCAGCGGCATCGACCTGACCAGCGCCGACATAGGCACCGCCGCCGCCATCTACGTGGCAGGCGCCTGCGTGGGCGCTCTGCTGTTCGGGAGGCTCACCGACCGCTACGGGCGCAAGAAGCTGTTCATGCTCACGCTCGGCATCTACATCCTCGCCACGGTCGCGACCGCGTTCGCCCACGACGCCTGGTATCTCTACCTCGCCCGCTTCATCACCGGTATGGGCATCGGCGGAGAGTACGCCGCGATCAACTCGGCCATCGACGAGCTGATTCCCGCCCGCAACCGCGGTCAGGTGGACCTGGCCATCAACGGCAGCTACTGGGTCGGTGCCGCGCTCGGCAGCCTGGTCGCCGTGCTGCTTCTCAACGAGAGTCTGCTGCCGGACAACCTCGGCTGGCGGCTGGCCTTCGGCCTGGGCGGCGTCCTGGGCCTGGGGATCATGCTGGTACGCCGCCATGTGCCGGAGAGTCCGCGCTGGCTGTTCATCCACGGGCATGAAGAGGAGGCTGAACGCATCGTCGACCGGATCGAGGCGGAGGTGCGCCAAGAGATCGGCCGAGAGCTGCCGGAACCGGGCGAGGCGGTCACCGTACGGCAGCGCGACGTCATCCCGTTCAGGGAGATCGCCAGCGTTGCTGTGCGGCGGTACCCGCGGCGCGCCATTCTCGGTCTGGCGCTCTTCGTCGGACAGGCGTTCCTGTACAACGCGATCGTCTTCGACCTGGGCACGATCCTGAACGGCTTCTTCGACATCGGCTCCGGCTCGATCCCCTACTTCATGGCCCTCTTCGCCATCGCCAACTTCCTCGGACCACTCCTTCTCGGCCGGCTGTTCGACACCGTGGGCAGAAAGCCGATGATCGCGGGCACCTACTTCGGCTCGGCGGTCGTGGCGGCAATCCTCGCCGTCCTGCTGGTCAACGGCTCCCTGACGACATGGTCGTTCTTCCTGCTGGTCTCGCTGACCTTCTTCGTGGCGTCCGCCGGAGCGAGCTCGGCCTACCTGACGGTGAGCGAGGTCTTCCCCATGGAGACCCGAGCCCTGTCCATCTCGCTGTTCTTCGCGATCGGCACGGCCGTGGGCGGAATCACCGGCCCGCTGCTGTTCGGCCACTTGATCCACAGTGGCGATGCGGACCTGGTGGCCATCGGCTTCCTCGTCGGAGCGGCGGCCATGGCGCTGGGCGGGCTGGCCGAGGTCTTCTTCGGTGTCCGGGCCGAACAGCAGTCGCTGGAGAACATCGCCCGGCCGCTCACCGCCGAGGAAGCCGAGGCAGCCTTGCGCAACGAGCCCGCGCCGCAGGACGCACGAGACAGCCGCCGGCCCGAGCACGTCCGGCGGGCGGCGGACGAGCGGGAACGGCGGATCGCCGACCGTACCGCCCGCCGCCGGGAGCGGGAGCGCACCGGAGCCCGCCGCTACCGCCCGGGCACCGGACAGGGCAGCAGGATGTACTCGCCGGGGATGGTGGGCACCGCGGGCACGGCAAGCCGTACCTCCGCCATGGCCGAACGACGCCTCGACGAGGAGATCGAACAGATCACCCACGCGCTCCGGGAAACCGGCCCGACGAGCCGCGACCGACTCGAACAGGCCGTGGACGGCCGTTCCTGGGGCCCCGGACGCTTCCGCCGTGCCCTGCGTGAGTCCGAGCAGGAGTCCAGGGTCAGGAGCCTCCCCGACGGCAGCTACGCGCCGGCGGACGGACACGGCCCGACCGGCAGCGCACCGGACGACCCCCGCGACCAGCGGTGACCGGGGCAGAAGGAGGCAGCGATGAAATACGACGGATTCCTCGCCCATGTACGCGAGCGAGGCGAGTACAAGGACCAGAAGGAAGCCGCGGAGGTCACGAACGCCGTGCTGGAAGTGCTGGCCCAGCGGATCAGTCCGGGAGAGGTCAAGGACCTCGCATCCCAGCTGCCCGGCCCGCTGCGTGAGGTTCTGGACCGTGCCACGCCGCAGCAGGCGGAGAGCTTCGGGATCGAGGAGTTCTACCGCCGGGTCGCCGAGCGCACCCAGGCCCGGCCACGTACGGCGCAGTGGGACGCGAGCGCGGTCCTGAGCACCGTTGCCGACGCTGTGACCGGCGGAGAGCTGAATCAGGTCATCAGTCAACTCCCCTCCAGCTACGCGGTCCTGTTCGGCAAGGCCGACCTCGCGGACTGAGCCCTCGAGGCGCCCGGAACGAAAGGCCCACGCAAATGGTTGATACAGGTTTCTCCTCGTTCGACACCATGGTGGACAAGGCCAACCGGCTCCTCAAGGACGTCGAGGAGGCTTTCGGGTGGCCCAAGGAACGGCGTAAGCAGTCGTACGCGGCAGTGCGGGCCGTGCTGCACCCGCTTCGGGACCGTCTCCCGGTGGAGACGGCCGTGCAGTTCGGCGCCCAACTGCCGACCCTCGTCAGAGGCGTCTACTACGACGGCTGGAAACCGGCCGACACGCCCGTGAAGATGAGCAACGAGGAGTTCTTCGCCCGGGTCCGCAGTGAATTCCCCTATGCGGTCGAGGGTGGCACCGAGCAGCTGGTGCGCACCGTGCTGAAAACGCTGGAGCGCCATGTGAGCGCCGGCGAATGGGAGCACCTCAAATCCCGGGTGCCGAACTCGTTTGCCGCGCTCCTGCCGTGACCCCGGTGGCTTGAGATGGCATGACAGCGGAGCGGCGCCGCCGTTGGGCAGCGCCGCTCCGCTTCGTCGGCCAGGGGCAGTCACAACAGGAGGTCGAAGACGGCTCGAGCCTCGTCCCAGTGCTGGGTCTGGGGGTTCTTCAGGTCGGGATGGAGGATTTTGAAGCTCTGAGCAAGGGCCAGGCTGAGTCCGCCGATGATGTCCGGATACGCCGCCTCGGTCTCCTCATCGGGCGTGCGGTCCAGGGGGGGATGGGTGGCGAGCTGCTCCAGGATCGGCTTGAGTTCCACTTCCTGGTCGAGCTTCCGGAAGTTGTGAATGCTCTCCTGCAGGCCTTTCGTGATCGGCAGGTCAGACGTCTGGATGATGTCGCGCCCGTTGGCTTTGGCGGTGGCCTGGGCGACGGTCAGCAGATCGTAGAGCTTGGCGTCCACGAAGTCGCTGTAGCGCTTGAGATCGTTCTTGTCCACGTCCAGCCCTGCGGCCGCGCGAAAGAACCTCTCGAACCTGGCGATGGACATCACGGTCATGACGGCAACCTCCGGCTGCGGGAGCCGGGTGGTTCCCGGCCCCTGGGCTTCGAAGGCCAGCCTGGCCGATGGGGGCGCGCGATCGCTTGCGCACGCCGGGCCCAATTGGCCTCCCTGTATTGCCCTGCCAGGCCCATGCGTCCGACTGCCCGGGTTGCCGTGCACCCGCCGCCGGCGGAGGCCGCCGTGTCACGTGGCGTGCACGTTACCGCTGCGGCGTCCGTGGGCACCCGGGACCGGCGGGGCAGCCGACGAGAGGGTCCGGTCATGCAGGGGTCGTCCGAGGGCGTTACGGTCGTGGCTCTCCTGGCGGATCCGGACGCACCGACGGAGATCGCGCGGCGCATGGCCCGGACACTTCCTGATCGGCTCACCGACAAGTCGGGCCAGGGGCGACGGTTCGAGGTCGAGGTGGTCAGTGAGCCCTTCACCTCGGGGACGGAGGACCCGCCCACCCTGATGCGCAGGATCAGGGACCGTGGCAGTACGCAGAACTGGGACATCGTGGTGGCCCTCACCGACCTGCCGCTGCACTCCGACGGGCGCAAGCTGGCCGTGAATCTGAATCACGAACACGGCCTGGTACTGCTCTCTCTTCCTTCACTGGGGGGCCTGCGGCTGCAGACGAGGGCAAGGCGGGCCGTCGAAGAGGCCGTGCTCGGCATGGCGGGTCCGCAAACGGACGGGGCTGAGGAAGCTCCGCCAAGTGAGCCACTCCCGGGGCCCTCCGCCGATCGCCCCGCCCCTTTTCATCCGGGCCGGACCGCTGAGAAGGAGAGCGACGATCTTCGCTACGTCGCCGGCGGGCCGCGCGGTTACCTGCGGGTCCTCGCCGGTATGGTCCGCGCCAACCGGCCGTGGCGGTTGGTGCCGGGCTTGTCGAAAGCCCTGGCGGCCGCACTCGCCACGGGAGCGGTCGCCACCGTGAACTCCACCGTCTGGACCCTCGCCGCGTCCCTCGGCACGCCACGCCTCGTGATTGCCACCATCGGATCTGTCGCGATCATGATCGGCTGGCTGATCATAGACGCGGATCTGTGGCACACGGCGACAGAGAGCTCTCCGGAGGCCAGGCAGAGGGCGCGGCTGTACAACGCCTCGACGGTCCTGACCGTGGGTATCGGCGTGCTCGTCTGCTACGCGGGTCTGATGGTCATCAACTTGGCGTGGGCGCTGTTCATCCTCAACGGCCAAGCCTTCAAAGCCGTGACGCGAATTCCACTGGACGCTGAGCAGTACTTGACGCTGTCCTGGTTCGTCGCTTCGGTCGCCACCGTGGGCGGCGCGCTGGGATCAGGCCTGGAGAGCGACGATGCGATCCGGGCAGCCGCCTACTCCAAGCGCGAACAGGAACGTCGCCAGTGGCTCCAGGACGACCACAAGGACTAGCCCGGCCCGAGCCGGAGACACGGCGGTGGTCGGTGGCCGTCCGGACGGGAGGGTTTCGCTGATCGGTGCGCGCGTGCCCGTTTCGCGTCGAGGCCGAAGGGGGACCCGGACGGCACGCCGCCGGGGCGCCGGCGCTCCGCATCGCAAGCCGCCGGCGGCCCCGTTGCACCTGACCCGGGTGAACGACCCGCAGAGGCATGCCGGAGCCACGGAGCGCGAACACCAACCCCACGCGTGCAACTCCCGGGAGTCAGGCTCCTCGCGCCGTCTCCATCACCGCCATGGTGCGGTCATGCCGCGACAACAAGGGATCGCCATCATGAAAGCAGCGGTATACGAAGGCCCGCGAACGGTCGCGGTGAAGGACGTACCGGACCCGAAGATCGAGCACCCCTGCGACATCATCGTCAAGATCACCACCACCAACATCTGCGGTTCGGACCTGCACATGTACGAGGGCCGCACCTCGTTCGAGTCCGGCCGCACGCTGGGACACGAGAACATGGGCCAGGTCGTGGAGGTCGGCTCGGCCGTGCGCAAGGTCCAGGTCGGCCAATACGTGGTTCTGCCCTTCAACATCGCCTGCGGCTTCTGCAAGCAGTGCGAACGGGGGCTGACCAACTACTGCCTGACCATGCAGCCGGAACCGGCCCTCGCCGGAGCCGCCTACGGGTTCGCCGACATGGGCCCCTACCAGGGCGGCCAGGCGGAACTGCTGCGCGTGCCCTACGGCGACTTCAACGCGCTGCGCCTGGGCGAGGACGCCGCCGAGCGGCAGACCGACTACGTGATGCTCGCCGACATCTTCCCCACCGGCTATCACGCCACCGAGATGGCCCACGTCAAACCGGGCGACCAGACCATCGTCTTCGGGGCCGGTCCGGTCGGGCTGATGGCCGCCTACTCCGCCGTGCTCAAGGGCGCCGGCCGTGTCTGGGTGGCCGATCACCAGCCCGACCGGCTGCGCAAGGCGGAGGAGATCGGGGCCATTGCGATCAACATCGCCGAGCAGGACCCGGCGGAGGTCGTCAAGGAGGCCACCCTCGGCCTGGGCGCCGACAACGGCTGCGAATGCGTCGGCTACCAGGCGCACGACCCCGAGGGACACGAGGACGCCAGTCTCACCGTCAACGGACTCATCGACACGGTCAGGTTCACGGGCCACATCGGCGTGGTGGGCGTGTTCCTGCCCGAGGACCCCGGAGGCGCGGAGGCACAGGGGGAGCTGGAAGCGCAGGGCAAGGTGCCGATCGACTTCGGCATGATGTGGTTCAAGGGCCAGGGCATGGGCACCGGGCAGGCGCCCGTGAAGAAGTACAACCGGGCACTTCGGGATCTGATCGCCGGCGGAAAGGCGAAGCCCAGCTTCGTCGTCTCGCACGAACTCGGCCTGGACGACGCCCCCACCGCCTATGAGCACTTCGATGCCCGCGACGAGGGCTGGACCAAGGTGGTCCTGCATCCCGACGGACACGGGAACGGCAGCAAGCGATAGCGACCCACGGCCGCCGCCCGTCCGCGGCCCCGCATGCCGGCCGGCCCGGAGGGGAACACCCCGCCCGGCATGCGCGCGTGGAAACCCTGGGACTGGGGAGGCCGCATGCTGATGTGCCGCGTACGCACCGACGCTCAGCTCTCGGCCCCTGCGGGAGGCTTCCTGACCCGGCGGCCGCACCTCGAGCAGCCCGTCGCGACCCGGCACGGCCATTCGACCGGGCTCACACCGTGACGTGGCTGCGGATCTTCCGGGAGATCGTGCGATCCGGGCTCACGATCGAGGAGACGCGGCTGGAGCCCCTGCTCGCGCTGCGTACGGCTGCCGGGGTGGCCCTTGTCATAGGGCCGGCGCTGTGGCTGGTCTCCCCCGAGTACGCCGCGTCCGCCGCCCTCGGCGCCTACTCCGCGGGCGCTGCCACCTTCCAGCGCACCTGGCGTCCGCGCAAGGTGATCGCGCTCGCCGCGGGCGCGGGTCTGGCGCTCAGCACCTTCGTGGGCTACCTGGCCGCCGGGCGACTCGTGACGTTCCTCCCGCTGCTGGCCGCATGGGCCTTCGCCGCGGGGATGGCATGGGCCCTCGGATCGACCGCCGGGATCGTCGCGGCCACGACGGTCGGCAGCATGCTGGTGACCATCACCCTGCCCACCAGCGTCGGGCGGGCCCTGGAACACGCCGGGGTCATCGCGCTCGGCGGCGTGGCGCAGGCCCTGCTGATCCTGCTGTTCCCGGTCCGCCGCTGGGGGGCCCACCGTGACGCGCTGGCCGACGCGCTGGCCGCCGTGGCCGACCACGCCCGCCGGCTGCGGCACGACCCGACCGCGCCGTTCGACCCGGAGCCGCTGATGACGGCCCGGGACGCGGCCGCCGTGACACCGTCACAGGCCCGCACCCGTCCCCCCGTCCTGCACGGCCCCCGGGGCCTCGCCGAGCGCATTCTGCCGGTCGTCGCCGCGCTCGCCGACCCGGACGTCGGCGCCCCGGCGGAGGGACCGGGGCGGGACCGCGCACGGGAGTTGCTCGGCGCGGCCGCCGACGTCCTGGACGCGGCCGCCCGTTCGATCCGCCGCGGAACTCCCGCCGAGGTGCCGCCCGGGAGCGCGGACGTCCTGCGCATCGACGAGGAGGACGAGGTGCTTCAGGGCCCCGCCCGGCAGGCCGCCGAACGGCTCGTGGAACTGCTCGCCGAGGCGCTGGAGATCGCCCGGAGCGGCGGGGCGCGCGACCAGGCGCCTACGCCGCCCGGCCCCGCGAACGCCCAGTTCCTGGTCCGCCCGACCATGCTCCGGCTGCTCCCGGTCGTCGTCCGGGCGGTCCGCCGTGAACTGTGCCGGGACTCGCCCGTGTTCCGGCACGCCGTCCGCCTGGCCGCGGTGGCCACCATCGGCTACCTCATCGCTTCCCGGCTGCCCGTGGGCCACGGCTACTGGGCGCCCATCGCCTCGGTGATGGTGATGCGGCCGGACTTCCACCGCACGTACGCGCGTGCGGTGGGCCGTCTCGCCGGCACCCTGGCGGGGGTCGCGCTCGCCACCGGGATCGTGCGTGCCCTGGGCCCGGACGCCCATGTCTTCGGCGCGCTGGCCGTGGTCTCGGCGGCCCTGGCGTACACAGTGCTCCGTACCGGCTACGCCTACTCCCAGTGCTTCACCGCCGCGTACGTCGTCTTCCTGCTCGGCATGGGCGGCCAGGCATGGGAGCAGACGGTCCCGGAGCGGGTGGTGCTCACCCTGCTCGGCGGGGTCCTGGCCATGCTGGCGTACGTGGTGTTCCCCGCCTGGGAGACCCCTCGGCTGCCGGATCGGCTCGCGGACTGGCTCGCCGCCGACGGTCGCTACGCGGCCGCAGTGCTCCGCAGCTACGCCGAACCGACCCGGGAGCACCGCGCCGACATGCGCAGGGCCCTGCTGGCGAGCAGGGAGGCACGCGCCGCCTGGCAGGACGCCTACGACCGGGCACGGCAGGAACCGGTCCGCCCCAGGGGGCTCACGTCGCGCGAGGCGGAGGATGCGCAGGAGGCGCTCAAGGGGTTCGACCGGGCGGCGATGCTCATGGAGAGTCACGTCCCGCGGGCCGACAGCCGTTCGGTCCCCGGGGCGGAGGAGTTCGCCGAGGCCCTGGAGGCGGACACCGCGCAGGCGGCGGACGCCGTACGCGAGCACAGGAATCCGGACTGGAGGCGCACGAGGAAGGCGCTCCACGCGTGGGAAGGCGCCACCGGGGACCGGAGCCCGGTGCTGCGGCGCGGTGTCGAACTGCAGAAGAGGGCCCTGGACGACCTCGCGACAGCCGTGAGCCGCACACCCCTCGAACGGGACGTCGGCTCTGCCCGCGAGGAGCAACGGGTGCGGGCTGCCGGGGCCGCGGAAGACGACGGATCAGGGCCCGCGCACGGGGGTGGGTGAGGGCTCCGGCGACGGTGGGCGCCGTGCCTCCTGGAGCGGGAAGTAGTCTCCCGGCCGTGTCGAGCGCCGCCACACGTACACCGCTGTCGCCATCACGAGGATCAGCCCCGCGAGGACCAGCAGTTCGATCCCCTGTACGTTCCACCGGAAGGACTTCTCCGCCTCGGCCGTCACGATGAGCACCTTGCGGATGCCGGCAATCAGGCCGACGACGAGGAACGGCTCCGCGTCCAGGGTCCGGTTCCTGATGGTGAGGCGGACGGTGTGGAGCAGCTCGGCCACGATGAACAGCACCAGGCCGCTGTCCAGGGCGGAGAGAACGACCGTCTCCTCGCGGTACGGCCCCTGGACCGACCGGATGACGTCATGGACGACCCCGACGGTCAGGATCCCCGCGAGCAGTACGAGGAGTGCCGCGACGACGAGGTGGATGCCGTCCTCGATGAGCTGCAGGAGGCCCTGTACCCGGCCGCCCTCGATCTTCGGGAGAATGGGTCGCACATTCAGCATGCTAGGGCTGCCGCGGCCCGCAGGCGCGGCGTGCTGCCGAACGAGTGGACGAGCGGACTCCTCCCTGCGGTGACAGCCTTGGGGAAGCGCCGACCCGGGATCTGCCCTCCCGTTCGGCCCGGGACCTGGCCTCCGGCCTGCGGGAAAACGGCGGCACCCGCCTGGAGGACGGCGACTGGGACATCAGTGTCGGACACGAGTGCGCTGGAGGTGTGTGATGGGTGCCGACCGCTCCCACGACAGCCGTGACGGTCACGTACTGGTCCTCGACGCCGGCTCTTCGAGCCTTCACATGACTCTGTTCGCGGCGGACGGTGAACGGGTGGCGGATCGAAGCGCCGCACAGCCCCCGGGGCCCGCTGCGGCGGCGGAACTGCGGGACCTTCTCAGCGAGGTGCCCGCTCCCGCGGCGGTCGGTCACCGCATCGTCCACAGCGGTCCCCACCTGACCGGACACACGCTGATCGACGCACGCGTACGGGCTCTGCTGGCGGACGTCGCCGATCTCGCGCCGCTGCACGTCACCCCTGCCCTGCGCATGGTCGACGCCGCACGAGAACTCCTGCCCGACGTTCCTCATGTCGCCTGCTTCGACACTGTCTTTCACAAGGATCTGCCGGCACCGGCGCGCACATACGCCGTGCCGGAGCGATGGCGAGCCGAGTACGGGCTGCGCCGGTACGGCTTCCACGGGCTTTCCTACGCGTGGGCACTGCAGAGGACGGCGCAGGCCCTGGGCCGGCCCGTCGACGACCTCCAGGTCGTGCTCGCGCACCTGGGAGGCGGCTGCTCGGCCTGCGCAGTCCGCAACGGACGCAGCGTGGACACCACCATGGGCTTCACTCCGCTGGAAGGCCTGGTGATGAGCCGGCGCAGTGGCAGCCTCGACCCGGGCGCGCTGCTGTGGCTGCGGCGGCGGCACGGTCTGAGCACGGACGAACTGGATGACACCCTCCACCGGCATTCCGGTCTGCTCGGCCTCTCCGGTACCTCGGGAGACACCCGGGACCTGGTGCGCGCCCGCGCGGAGGGCGACGCCGCGGCCGCGCTGGCGTTGGCGACGTTCACACTCAGCTGCCGCAGGGGCATCGCCTCGATGGCCGCCTCGCTGGACCGGCTGGACGCGCTGGTCTTCACCGGGGAGATCGGTGAGGACCAGCCCGAGGTACGCGAGGAGATCTGCTCGGACCTTGCCGTTCTCGGTGTGCGAGGCGGGCTGTTCGTCCCCGAACTGGACGATCTGATGCGGGAAGGCCTCCGACGCGTCGACCAGGCGGCGGGAGGTGTCCCGGTCCTCGTGGTCGCAACCGGCGAGACACAGCAGATCGCCGTCGAGACCAGGCGGGCGCTCGCCGACGCCGACGGGACGCGGTAGCTGTCACCACGTGGGCGTGACCCCACTATCGTGAGGCGAAGAAGGCGCCCTTCCGGGTGCGTCCGCAGGGACCGGTCGGAGGAGACGATGAGCGGGGAACGGCCCGGGCGGTCCGAGCAGCGGCTGCCCAAGCTGCGGCTGGACGAGCTGCTGGACGAACTCCAGGCGCGGATCGACGCGGCGCGCGGCACCCAGGACCGGGTGCACAACCTGCTCGAAGCGGTGCTGTCGGTCGGCCGTGAGCTGGATCTGCCGCAAGTGCTCCGGCGCATCGTCGAAGCGGCGGTGGTGCTGGTGGACGCCGAGTACGGGGCTCTGGGAGTCATCGGCGACGACCGCATGCTCTCCGAGTTCCACACCGTCGGCATCAGTGGCGAGCAACGGGCCCGGATCGGCGACCTGCCCAGCGGGCACGGCATCCTGGGCGAGCTGATCCGGCACCCGGAGCCGCTGCGGCTGGCGGAGATCTCCGAGCACTCGTCGTCGTACGGCTTCCCGGCCCACCACCCGCCGATGCACTCGTTCCTGGGGGTGCCCATCCGGGTGCGCGACCAGGTGTTCGGCAACCTCTACCTCACCGAGAAGCGCGGCGCGGCCGAGTTCGACGCCGAGGACGAGTCGGTGCTCTCCACGCTCGCGGTGGCGGCGGGCGTGGCGATCGAGAACGCCCGGCTGTACGAGGAAACACGGCTGCGCGAACGGTGGCTGGGAGCGAGCTCCGAGGTCACGCGGGCGCTGCTGTCGGGCGCGCCGAGCACGGACGTGCTCGAACTGATCGTGGAGCAGGCCCGGCAGATCACCGACGCCGATGTCGGGATGATCGCCGAGCGCGTGCCGGAGGAGAACGCGCTGCGGCCCCTGCTCGCCGTGGGGCTGGACGCGGACCGGCGCAGCGGTCTGGTGATGTCGGGCCAGGACGGGTTCGTGGCGGCCGTCCTGACCACCGCCGAACCGGTGGTGAGCACCGACATCCAGGAAGACGCGCGGACCAGCAGCGACGCCGCACAGTGGGCCGGGGTCGGGCCCGTGGTCGGGGTGCCGCTGGAGGCCGGCGGCAAGGCGGGAGGGGTGCTGCTGCTGGGGCGCGCGGTGGGCCGTACGCCCTTCACGGACGCCGACACGCGCCCCTTGCTGGGGTTCGCCGGGCAGGCGGCGCTGGCCCTGGAGCTGGCCGAGCGGCGGCGGGACGCCGAGCAGATCGCGCTGCTGAGGGACCGTGACCGGATCGCCCGGGACCTGCACGATCTGGCCATCCAGCGGCTGTTCGCGGCCGGGATGACCTTGCAGAGCGCCCAGCGCTTCATCGACCACCCGGAGGCCGAGGAGAGGCTGTCGCGGACCGTCGACGACCTGGACGAGACCATCAAGATCATCCGCTCCACGATCTTCGGACTGCGGGCCCAGAGCGGCACCCGGGAGGGCAGCGGCCTGCGCGCCCGGGTGTCGGACACGGTCACGGCGGCGACGTCGTCCCTCGGCTTCGCCCCCGCCGTACGGATCGAAGGGCTGGTCGACACGGACGTGCCGGGCGAGGTCGCCGATCACGCGCTCGCGGTGCTGGGCGAGGCCCTGAGCAACGCGGCCCGGCACGCCGGGGCACACTCCGTGGAGGTGCACCTGCGCTACGCCCAGGGCGAGTTGACCCTCACGGTGATCGACGACGGGCGCGGGATCCCCCGGGACGCCGTGCGCAGCGGACTCAAGAACATGGAGGAGCGGGCCACCGCGCTCGGCGGCGATCTCCTGCTCGGCGAGGGGCCTGACGGCGGCGGCACCCGGGTCGAGTGGCGGGTACCGGTGCGGCCGGCGAAAGACTGAAGTACCGCCCCGGCGCCCGGCCTAACGCCCGGGACGCTCGCTCGGCTCCGGCTGCTCGACCTGGGACGCCAGGACCGCGGCCTGGACGCGGCGCTGGACGCCGAGCTTGGCGAGCAGCCGGGAGATGTGGTTCTTGACGGTCTTCTCGGACAGATAGAGCCTCTTGCCGATCTCCCGGTTGGTCAGACCGTCCCCGATCAGGACGAGGATCTCCCGCTCGCGCGGCGACAGATTCGCCAGCTCCGGGGCGACGGCCGGTTGCTCGGCCGGGTCGGCGCGCAGCGAGCGCATCAGCCGGGCGGTGGTCTCCGGGTCGAGCATGGACTTCCCGGAGGCGACCGTGCGCACGGCCGAGATCAGGTCGGAGCCCTTGATCTGCTTGAGGACATAACCGGAGGCGCCGGCCATGATCGCGTCGAGGAGTGCCTCCTCGTCGTCGAACGAGGTCAGCATCAGGCAGGCCAGCCCGGGCATGCGGTCGCGCAGTTCGCGGCAGACGGTGATGCCGTCGCCGTCGGGCAGGCGCACGTCGAGCACCGCCACATCGGGGCGCAGCGCCGGGCCCCGGGCCAGCGCGTGCTCGGCGTTCTCGGCGTCCCCGACCACCGCGATGTCGGGTTCGGAGTCCAGCAGATCGGCCAGACCACGCCGGACGACCTCGTGGTCGTCGAGCAGGAAGACCCGGATCGGGTGCTCCTCGGTGAAGCTGCGCGGCTCGGTCATCAGGACCCCTCGTTTCCCGGAGCGCTGGAAGCACGGACTGCGGAACCGCCCGTGCTCACGATCATCACGGGCGGGGACCGGATGCACCAGGGCCGACCGGCCCCGGTCATACCGATGGCGCACCTCTCCCGCGCCTCCGCATGAACCGGCGGTCCCCGGGGCGCACCGCTCCGGAGCCCCGCGGTAGGGCCGGTCGGCCCCGGTACGGGACCTGTGGCATCTCCACGGCGGGGGCCGGTCGAGGCGACGCTGGAACCAGTAGAGCCGCTGCGGAGGTGGAGAGAATGTCCCGCACGATCACCGTGGGCCTCGATGGTTCGCCCGAGAGCCGGGCCGCCGCGGAGTGGGCGGCACGCGAGGCGAAACTGCGCGGTCTGGGTCTGAGGCTCCTCCACGTGTACGAGCCGGTGCCGGAACCCATGGCGCAGGCCCCGCTGCTCGGTGCCGAGACCCACCAGCACTGGAGCGAGAAGATCCCCCGCGAGACCGCCGGAGGGCTGCGGCTGCGGCACCCCGGGGTCGAGGTGAGGGCCGAGCTCGAGGCGGGCAGGCCGGCCGAGGTCCTCGGGGCGGCGGCCCGCACCACGGAGCTCCTGGTCCTGGGGTCGCGGGGGATGAGCGGCATCGGCGGATTCCTGGTGGGTTCGGTGGGTCTCGCCGTGGTGGCGCGCGCGGAGTGTCCGGTGGTCCTGGTCCGCGCCGGTGAGCAGGCCGCGGACGAGCACCAGAGGGACCCGGTCGGCATTCCGTCGGCCGCCACCGCGTACCGGCCCGTGGTGCTCGGTCTCGACACCGGCCATCCCGACGCGACCATGATCGAGTTCGCCTTCGACGCGGCCGCCCGGCGCGAGACGGCCCTGCGGGTCGTACACGGGTGGAGCCGGCCCTCGTACTACTCCTACGGCGGTGCCGCCGAACTGTGGCGGTACGAGGAGCTCGCACGAGGCGAGGCGATGGCTCTGGCCGACGTGCTGCGGCCGTGGCGGGAGAAGTACCCGGCAGTCGACGTGGCCGAGGCGTCCCGTCCGGGCAACCCGGCGGAACAGCTGATCAACGCCTCGCGCGAGGCCTCCCTGGTCGTGGTGGGGCGGCGGATCCGCCGCAAGCCGTTCGGCGTGCACATCGGCTCGGTGACGCACGCCGTACTGCACCACGCCACCGCCCCGGTCGCCGTCGTCGCACACGACTGACGCGGAAGGACGAGGGCGATGGACCGGCCCATGGTCGTCGGTGCGTCACGCACGCCGTGCCGCACCACGCCCTGGGCCCCGTCGCGGTCGTTCCCGAGGAGGAGGCGCCATGAAACACGACAAGGTCGGCTCCCTGATGGCGATGGACGTGGTGCGAGCCGAGTACGGCACGCCGGCCGAAGAGGTCGCGCGGCTGCTGGCCGACCACCGGATCGGCGGACTGCCCCTGTTGGACCAGGACGACCAGGTCATCGGCGTCGTCTCCGCGAGCGACCTCACGGCGCAGGAGGCCGAGAGGCCGGACCCGCGCCGCTCGCGGAGCCGCTTCGGGATCCCTGGGCTGTCTCCCGCAGCCCGCAGGCGCAGCGCTCGTGCGCCGGCCCGCACGGCCGGTGAGCTGATGAGCGCGCCGCCGGTCGCCGCGCACGCCGAGGACACCATCGTCGAGGCCGCACGGATCATGGCCCGGCGGGGTGTGAAGAGGCTGCCCGTGCTCGACGAGGAGGACCGGCTGGTCGGCATCGTCACCCGGCGGGACCTGCTCCGGGTCTTCCTGCGGCCCGACGCGGAGATCCGGGAGGAGGTGATCGAGGAGGTGCTGGTGCGTGTGCTGTGGCTGATGCCCCGCAGTATCGAGGTGGTCGCCGTGGACGGGGTGGTGACGCTCGCCGGACGGCTGGAACGCCGTAGTGAAGCGGAGATCGCCGTCGCCATGACCCGGCAGATCGACGGTGTGGTCGCGGTCGTCGGGGAGCTCACCTGGCGTCTGGACGACACGCGTGAGCGATCGGACGAGCAGGCGCTGCACGGCGTGGCCGACGACCGGCTGCGCAAACTGTGAAGGAGGCGGACCGGCATGCCGACGAACGTGCTCGTCGCCTACGGAACGACGAACGGATCGACCGCGGAGATCGCCGAGACCATCGCCGAGGTCCTGCGCAAGGAGGGGCTGACGGCCGAGGCCCTCCCGGCCGCCGCCGTGCCGGATGTGGCGGCGTACGACGCCGTCGTCGTGGGGGGCGGCCTGTACGCCGGCCACTGGCACAAGGACGCCCGGCGCTTCGTCCGGCGCCACGGCAAGGCCCTGGGGGAGCGCCCGCTGTGGTTTTTCAGCAGCGGTCCGCTGGACCCCTCGGCGTCGGAGCGGGACATCCCGCCCGTGCCCGGAGTGAAGAAGGCCGCCGACCGGCTCGACGCCAGGGAGCACGTCACCTTCGGCGGCTGCCTCCGGGAAGGTGCGAAGGGCTGGGTCGCCCGGATGATCCTGCGCAACGGGAAGGGCGGGGACTTCCGGGACTTCCCGCGGATCGAGGCATGGGCGGCGAAGATCGGCCACGAGCTGACCTCACGAGCTGACCTCGTGTGACGCGATCCCACGAGCCGACTCACCTTGACGCGATCGGAGCACCGCCGTCGGGGGCGTCCACCGCGGTCCTGCCGTCGACCCCCACCGGCATCCCGGGAAGCAGCTCGAAGACCCCCGCCATGCCGGTGTACCGCAGGACGCGCCGCAGGGACGTGCTGTCCGTCACCAGACGCAGCCGGCCCTGCCGCGCGCTGACGCGGTTCCGCACCCGGCACAGGACCCCCAGCCCCGAGCAGTCGATGAACGACACCGGGCGCAGATCCAGCACCAGATCGGGGCAGGGGCCGGCGCTCAGCATGTCGAGGCGGGCCCTGAGGGCCGGTGCCGCGAACAGATCGAGCTCGCCGCGCAGCGTCACGACGTGTGCCGTCCGCTCCTGGAGCGGCTGCGCGGACCTGTCGAGGATGTCGGACATGGTCCGAGCAAAGCGTGCCGGCGCGGCGTGCGGTAGGGCCGATCGGCCCTAGTCCGCGGGGAGGAAGGACCGTCGGGCCCCGGTCGGCCCGCGGACGGGACCGGCCGGCCCAAGCGCGTCGCACCGATCCGCGTCAAGCTGGAACTGCGGTGCGCACCGGTCACACCACCCGTCCCAGGAAGGTGGGGACTCCATGAAGGCCTACGTGTTCCACGGCCCTGGACAGTCCGCATGGGAGGACGTCCCGGACCCCGGCGTCAAGGAGCCGACCGACGCCATCGTCCGTGTCGACGCCGTCACCATCTGCGGAACGGACCTGCACATCCTCAAGGGCGACGTCCCCGAGGTGCGCCCCGGCACGGTGCTGGGGCACGAGGCGGTCGGCGAGGTCGTCGACGTCGGCGGTGACGTACGCACGGTGCGGCCGGGCGACCGGGTACTGGTCTCCTGCATCACCGCCTGCGGCCGCTGCGACTTCTGCCGGGAGGGGACGTACGGCCAGTGCCGGGGCGGTGGAGGCTGGATCCTGGGCCACCTGGTCGACGGCACCCAGGCCGAGTACGTCCGCGTGCCCTTCGCGGATCTCTCGGCGCACCCGCTGCCCAGCGCCCTGGAGAGCAAGGACGCCGTGCTGCTGGCCGACATCTTCCCGACCTCCTACGAGGTCGGCGTGCTCAACGGGAATGTACGGCCTGGAGACACCGTCGCCGTCGTGGGCGCCGGCCCCGTCGGGCTCGCCGCGGTCGCGACCGCGCGGCTGTTCGCTCCGGAACGCATCGTCGCGGTCGATATCGCCGCCGCGCGGCTGGAAGCGGCCCGGAACCTCGGCGCGGACGCCGTGGCGGACGCCCGGGAGGCCCCCGAACAGCTGGTCGAAGACCTCACCGACGGACTGGGTGCGGACGTGGTCGTCGAGGCGGTCGGCCTGCCGGAGACGTTCGAACTGTGCACGCGGATGGTGCGGCCCGGCGGCCACGTCGCCAACGTCGGCGTGCACGGCAAGCCCGTGACGCTCCATCTGGAAGACCTGTGGATCAAGGACGTCACCATCACCACGGGGCTGGTGGACACGTGTTCCACCCCCACCCTGCTCCGGATGGCGGCCGCGGGCCGCCTGCCCACCGGGGAGCTGGTCACGCACACGTTCCCGCTGACGCACATGGAGGAGGCGTACGACGTCTTCGCCCGGGGCGCCGACACCGGGGCGCTCAAGGTCGTCCTGGGCGAGGAGCCGCACGAGGAAGTCGTCCCGTACCGGGCGGCCTGACGAAGGAGAGAGGTGAAGGGGTCATGACCGAACGGGCCTCGTCGCATGCCGTCGAAGGACGCCCGATGGGTGACCTCGGGCGGCGGATCACCCGGCGGCGTACGGAACTCGGCCTGAGCCGGCAGGAGGCGGCCACCCGGGCGGGCATGGCGCCCGCCTACCTCCAGTACCTGGAGGAGCGGCCGACCGCCGACCCGGGCGCGGGCACCCTCCTGCGGCTGGCGGGAGCGCTGAAGACCACGGTGTGGCACCTGACCGGCGGCGACACCGAGCTGCCGCCCGGGCTCGGCCGGGCCGCCCGCACACCCCGGTTCACGGAGCTGACCGAGGCCGAGTGCCGCTCCCTGCTGTCGGCCCACGGAGTGGGACGCCTCGCCGTGCCCACGGATTCCGGACCGGTCGTCGTACCGGTCAACTACAGCGTCGTCGACGGCGGGATCGTCTTCCGCACCGAGCCCGGCACGATCCCGGCACAGGCGGACGGCCACCAGGTCGCCTTCGAAACCGACCGCATCGACGAGGCGTTCAGCGAGGGCTGGAGCGTGCTGGTGCGGGGCCCCGCGACGACGGTGACGGACCCGGACGAGGCCGCCCGTCTCGAGGAGCAGGCCTTCAGCACACCCTGGGCGGGAGGCCGGCGTGAACTGTGGCTGCGTGTCGAGCCCGTCGCCGTCACCGGGCGCCGGATCACGGTGGCCTGAGCGCGGTGGCCCGAGCGCGGTGGCCTGAGCGCGGGTGCCGCGAACCAACAGGCCGGCCGCGCAGCAACAGGCTGGCCGCGCAGCACCCGGCCGCCCGCGCAGCAACAGGCCGCCCGTCCAACCCGGCACCCGGCCGTGAAGCGGGCGCAGTGGGGCCGGACCGGCGGGCCGTCTCTCACATGTGGCTTCCGCTGCCGTAGGGGGCGTACAGGTCGAGCAACCGGACACGCGACGCGTGCAGCCGGTGGGCGACCACCCGGCCGACCCAGTCCGCGATCGCACGGCCGAATTCGGGGTCGCGCGCGCACATCCCCCGTACCGCCTCCGCGTCGAACTCCCAGGCCCGCACCGGACTCATGGCCTCCGCGCCCAGATGCCACACGTGCGGCGGGAAATGCCACGACCAGCCGATCAGCTCCCCGTGCCCCAGGGACTCGACGACGGCCGCCCGCCGGCCGGGGACACGCAGGTCGAGCGCGACCGTCCCGGTCCGCACGATCCAGAACCGGTCGGCGCGCCGCCCTTCCTCGAAGATGCGGGTGCCCGTGTCGAAGGACACCTCGCGGGCCACGCGCATCAGCCGCTCGCGATGCCCGGCTGTGAGGCCCGTGGACAGGTTGGTGGTGGAGGTCATCGCCCGGCTCCCTTCAGCTCCCGCCCGGTCGGACGGCGAGTCCGTCGCGCGGCGCCGTGCTCCTCCGTGTGCCGAGGCGCCCTGGGCCGCCGACTCCAGCCTGAGCCCGGTCCGTTCGGCGCACCACGGGCCGAACGGCCCCCGCGAGGGACCGATCGCCCCTCGCGGGCGGCAGCCGCGGGTGCGACGGTGAGAGTGGGCCCGCATTCTGCCCGCACCACGCCGTGCACGAGGCGGTGGGAACGATGACCATGGAACGTCCCCTGGTCGTGGGGGTCGACGGATCGGACGGCAGCCTGTCCGCGGTCGACTGGGCGGTGGACGAAGCGGCCCGGCACGGCCTGCCCCTGAGGCTGGTCCACGGCTCCCTCGGGCAGCGGTACGAGGGCCTCACCCCGTCGATCGGTCCGGACCGCCCCGCCGGGCAGGAGAGGGCCGATCACGTCGTCGCCGCCGCGGCGGAGCGGGCCGAACGGCGCAATCCCGGAGTGAAGGTGTCCACCGACGTCGTCCCCGCCGACGCGACGGAAGCCCTCCTGACGGAGAGCGACAACGCCACCGCCCTGATCACCGGTTCGCGGGGCCACGGCGAGCTGAGGGGACTGCTCCTCGGCTCCGTCGGCCTGGCCGTCGCGGCACGGGCCCACTGCCCGGTGATCGTGGTACGCGGTGACAAGGCCGGCCTGGCCGGTACCCACCAGCGGATCCTGCTCGGCGCCGGCAGCCCGGCCACCGGCGGCGAAGCGGCGCGCTTCGCCTTTCAGGAGACCGAGGTCCGCGGGTGCGCCCTGGACGCGGTCCGGGCCTGGCGCCGCCCCGTGCACGCATCCGCCGAGGCGTCCGACCGCGGCCACGAGGAGCGCGCCCGCACCGAGCTCGACGAACTGCTGCGCGACGCCTCGGCCGCCCACCCCGGTGTCCGGGTGAACCGCACCGCGGTCGAGGGCCCGGCCCGCAAGGTGCTGGTGCACCGCTCGGCCGCGGCCGATCTGGTCGTCGTCGGCGCCCGGCGCCGGCAGGGCCACTTCGGGCTCCAGCTCGGCACGGTGGCCCACACCCTGCTGCACCACGCCGAGTGCCCCGTGGCCGTCGTGCCGCAGGGCGTCCCGGCGGAGACGCTCCCGTGACGGACCGCACCTGGGCGTACGAGGGATACCGACCCGCGGAGGCACGGCTCCGGGAGTCGCTGTGCACCCTGGGCAACGGCTACTTCGCCACCTGCGGGGCCCTGCCCGAGTGCGCGGCGGACGACGTGCACCACCCGGGCACCTACGCGGCGGGCTGGTGCGACCGGCTCACCTCCGAGATCGCGGGACGCCGCGTCGAGAACGAGAACCTGGCGAACCACCCCAACTGGCTCCCGCTGCGCTTCCGCGTCCCGGCCGGGCCCTGGCTCACCCCCGACACGGCGACCGTCCTCAGCACCGCCAGACCCTCCACCTGGACCCGGGCCTGCTGGAGCGCCGCACCCGGTACGCCGCAGGTGCACCAGCCGCTGCTGCCGCACGGACAGCGTCCGCCCCTCGCCGAGGGGCCCGTGAGCGGATCCCCTCAGGGACGCGGCAGGCACCCCTCGGGCAGCACCGCTCCCGCGTGGCACAGGTGCGCGAGGGCCGCCGCGAAGGAACGGCAGTCGAAGAGCGCCGAGTGCTCCTGCCCGCCCGCGGGCCGGGGGAGGCCGAGCACCTGCCACAGGCGCCCGACGTTGGCCGTCGCCGTCGCCGGTGCCAGGGCGTTCAGCCACGGGCGGATGTTCAGGAAATGGGCGGGCAGGAAACCGTTGTTGACCTTCTCCCCACGGGCGCGCGCCCAGCCCAGGTTCTCCCCGAGCACGACCATGTCGTTGCCGTAGGACAGGACGGACTGTCCCCGGCAGAACCCCAGGAAGTCGCCCAGTGCCTCGGCCGGGGGGACTCCCTCCCGGTCCACCCGTTCCTGGTCGATGCCGGTGAGACCGGTGAAGTAGGCGGACAGCCGCGGATTGACCACGGGCCGCACCAGTGCCTCGAACTCCTCCGCGACGGAGAAGTCCTCGCGCAGCCGCAGCGCCCCGATCTGCACGATCTCGCGCAGCTGCCCCGGCGCCCCCCAGTCCTCCTCCAGCGCCCCCTGCCAGGACGTGAACTCGAGGTCGAACACGACGAACGTACGCAAGACGTCTCCCTGGGGCACGGTGGCCGCCAGGCTACTACCGCCTGCGTATCGACCGGCTGTCCGGCCTGTGCCATCGTGTCCGCCGGGCGGAGGTGAGGCGCATGACCGGCGCGGACCCGGGGCTGTTCGGTCCGGACTCGGTGACCTGGCAGGTGCACAGCGACCCGGTGATGTGGATAGCGGGCGTCCGTGCGCTCTACCTCCAGGCCCTGCACCCCCGTGCCGTCCGCGGGGTGATGCAGAACTCCGACTTCCGGCGGGACGCCTGGGGCCGGCTGCTGCGCACCGCGAGCTTCGTCGGGACGACGACGTACGGCACCACCGACGCCGCCGAGCGCGCCGGTGCCCGCGTCCGGAAGATCCACCGCATGCTGACCGCGACCGACCCGGACACCGGCGAGCGCTACGGCGTCGACGAACCCGCCCTCCTGATGTGGGTGCACTGCGCCGAGATCGACTCGTATCTGCACGTCGCACACCGTTCCGGACTCCGGCTCACCGGCGCCGAGGCCGACCGGTACGTCGCCGAACACCGGGAGAGCGCACGCCTGGTGGGCGTCGACCCCGACGCCGTACCGGCCAACCGGGCCGAGCTGGCCGAGTACTTCGAGAAGGTGCGCCCGGGCCTCGCCGCCGGACCCGAGGCACGCGCGGTGGACGACTTCCTGCTCCGCCCGCCGACGCACCCCCTCCTCGTACCGGCGCGCGACGTGCTGTGGCGGCGCGTGGCGCATCTGGCGTACGCCTCCCTGCCGCCGTACGCCCACGAGTTGTACGGCAGAGCGGCCCCCGACCCCGCCACCGTCACCCGCCAACTGCGCCTCGCGGGCCTCCTGCTGCGCCGCATCCCCGCACGTGTGCGCTGGCAACTCCCGCCCAAACACATTCTGCGGGCCATGGCGAGGCTCGGCCCCGACGCGCGCCCGGCACCGTACAAACTCGGACGATAGGCCGCCATACTGGGTGGGCCAGGGGCGGGCGGACAGCTACCGGGGGGAGCGTCGCGCGACATGGGGGACAGCAGGCTCATCCAGGGCCGGTACCGGCTGCTCGATCTGATCGGGCGCGGCGGCATGGGCGAGGTGTGGCGGGCCCGGGACGAGTCCCTGGGCCGGCACGTCGCCGTCAAGTGCCTCAAACCGCTGGGTCCGAACCACGACCACGCCTTCACGCGAGTGCTGCGGGAGCGGTTCCGCCGCGAGGCCCGGGTGGCCGCCGCGCTGCAGCACCGCGGCATCACCGTCGTGCACGACTTCGGCGAGTCCGACGGCGTCCTCTACCTCGTCATGGAACTGCTGGACGGCCGCAACCTCAGCCAGCTCCTGGAGGACAACAAGCAGCACCCGCTGCCGGTCGCGGACGTCGTGGAGATCGCCGAGCAGGTCGCCGCGGCCCTCGCCTACTGCCATGAACAGGGCATCGTCCACCGGGACCTCAAACCCGCGAACATCGTGCGGCTGGGCGACGGCACGGTGAAGATCTGCGACTTCGGCATAGCGCGACTCGGGCACGACATCGGCTTCACCTCCCGGCTGACCGGCACGGGCATCGCCATGGGCACCCCCCACTACATGTCCCCGGAGCAGATCAGCGGCACCGAGGTCGACCAGCGCAGCGACCTCTACTCGTTCGGGTGCGTGCTGTACGAGATCGCCACCGGCGTACCGCCGTTCGACCTCGGCGACGCCTGGGCGATCCTCGTCGGCCACCGCGACACCCCGCCCCGCCCGCCGCGCGAGCACCGCGCCGAACTGCCCGAGTACCTGGAGCGGGTCGTCCTCGACCTGCTCGCCAAGGAACCCGCGCAACGGCCCGACGACGCCCGCGAGCTGGCCCGCCGGATCAGCGCCCACCGGGGCGCGCCGGCGTACGTCACCGCCGTCGCCGCGGCCCGCCCGGCCCCCGGCGGGCGGGCCGGCCCGCCCCGGCTGCCGTCCTGGACCCGCGGCATGACCACCGGCCGCAAGGCGACCGGCACCGCACTGCGCACCACCCCACCGGACCCGGCGGCCGGGCTGTCCGGCGAGTGGATCGCCCGCCCCGCCACCGGTCCGGTCGTCGCCGAACCCGTCCCCGCCGAGCGGCCCGCCCCGCCCACGGAGGTCCTGACCGCCCTGGCCGGCCGGCACAACGCGGGCCTGAGCCTCGGCCGGCTCGGCCGCTGGACGGAGGCGGGCGAGGTGCACCGGGGGGTCGCCGCCGAACGCGAACACCTCCTCGGCCCCGACCACCCCGACACCCTCTCCAGCCGCTACGAGGTGGCGTTCACCCTCAGCCGCACCGGCCGCGCCGCGGACGCCCTGCGCGAGTACAAGCACGTCACCGAGGCCAGGATCCGCACCCTCGGCGCCGATCACCCCGACACCCTGGCCGCCCGCCAGGAGATGGCCTATGTGCTCGGCCAGCTGGGCCGCGCCTTCGACGCCCACCGCGTCTACACGTCGGTGCTCACCGCCCGCGAGCAGCTCATGGGCCCCGACCACCCCGACACCCTGCGCTGCCGCCACAACCTCGCCTTCAACCTGAGCCGCCTCGGCCGCCTGGAGGACTCGTACCGCATGGCGCGCGAGGTGGCCCGGGCCCGCTCCCGTGTGCTCGGCCCGGACCACCCCGACACCCTCGTCACCCGCTACGAAGTCGCCTACGCCCTGGGGCAGTTGGGCCGGTGGGCCGAAGCCCTGCAGACCTACCAGGAGGTCGCCGGGGCCCGCGCTCGCGCCCTCGGCCCCGACCACCCCGACACGCTCGCCGCCCGGCACGAGATCGGCATCAGCCTGGGCCGCCTCGGCCGCAGCGCGGAGGCCCTGGACCTCTACCGCGTCCTGGCCGGCGACCGCAGCCGCAGCCAGGGCCCCATGCACCCCGAGACCCTGCGCGCCCGCCACGGCCGCTGCGTCAACCTCGGGCGGCTCGGCCGCTGGGAGGAGGCCCTCGCGGAATCCCGTGAAGTGGCCGCCCAGCGCGAACAGGTCCTCGGCCCCGAGCACCCGGACACCCTCGTCAGCTGCCGCGAGGTCGCCGTCGGCCTCGGCTGGCTGGGCCACTGGGCCGACGCGCTGACCGAGTACCGGCGCGTGGCCGCCGCCCGCGAACGCGTTCTCGGCGCCGACCATCCCGACACCCTCGCCAGCCGCAACGACGAGGCCCACTGCCTGGAGCAGCTCGGCCGCGGCGCCGAGGCCGTGGCCCTGTACCGAAGAGTCGCGGCCCTGCGGGAGCAGCGGGCCGCGGCGGGGCACTGACCTCCGACGGAGCAGGCAGGCACCCTCTGGCCGATCCGGATCACCCCGTGTTACCAAGAACCATGACCGCACCCGAGGCACCCCGCGCACACCGGACCTACGACGCCGTCATCGTGGGCGGCGGCCACAACGGCCTGGTGGCCGCCGCCTATCTGGCCCGGGCCGGCCGCTCCGTGCTCGTCCTGGAGCGGCTGGACCACACGGGCGGCGCGGCGGTGTCCACCCGGCCCTTCGCCGGTGTCGACGCCCGGCTGTCCCGCTACTCGTACCTGGTCAGCCTGCTGCCCAGGAAGATCGTCCGGGACCTCGACCTGGACTTCCGGGTGCGCACCCGTACCGTCTCCTCCTACACCCCCGCCGAACGCGGCGGCAGGCCCACCGGACTCCTCGTCGGCGGCGGCGAACGGCGCACCCGGGAGGCGTTCGCCCGGCTCACCGGCTCCGACCGCGAGTTCCGGGCCTGGCAGGAGTTCTACGGCATGACCGGCCGCGCCGCCGAGCGGATCTTCCCGACCCTCACCGAACCGCTGCCCACCCGCGAGGCGCTGCGCCGCCGCCTCGACGACGAGGAAGCCTGGCGGGTGCTGTTCGAGGAACCGATCGGCGTCGCCGTCGAGGAGCGCTTCGCGGACGACCTGGTGCGCGGCGTCGTCCTCACCGACGCACTCATCGGCACCTTCGCCGACGCGCACGACTCCGCCCTGAGACAGAACCGCTGCTTCCTCTACCACGTGATCGGCGGCGGCACCGGCGACTGGGACGTGCCCGTCGGCGGCATGGGAGCCCTCACCGACGCCCTCGCCGACGCCGCCCGCGCGGCGGGCGCCGTCCTCGCGACCGGACACGAGGCGCTGCGCATCGCCACGGACGGCCGGACCGCCGAGGTCACCTACCGCACGGCCGACGGCGAAGGCATCGTCGCCGCCCGGCACGTCCTGGTGAACGCCTCCCCGCAGGCCCTGGCCGAGCTGACCGGCGACCCGGCCCCGCCTCCGGCCGAGGGCGCCCAGCTCAAGGTCAACATGCTGCTGAAGCGGCTGCCGCGGCTGCGCGACGACTCCGTCGACCCGCGCGAGGCCTTCGCCGGCACCTTCCACATCGCCGAGGGCTACGAGCAGCTGGCCACCGCCCACGCCCAGGCCGCCGCCGGTCACCTGCCGGCCGCGCCGCCGTCCGAGATCTACTGCCACTCGCTCACCGATCCGACCATCCTCGGACCCGACCTGGCCGAGCGGGGCTACCAGACGCTCACCCTCTTCGGCCTGCACACCCCGGCCCGGCTGTTCGAGCGGGACAACGACGGCGTGCGCGAGGACCTGCTGAAGGCGACCCTCGCCCAGCTCGACGCCCACCTGGCCGAGCCCCTCGCCGACTGCCTGGCCACCGACGCCGACGGACGCCCCTGCATCGAGGCCAGGACCCCGCTCGACCTGGAGCGGGATCTCGGCCTGCCCGGCGGCAACATCTTCCACCGCGAGCTGAGCTGGCCCTACGCCCAGGACGGCACCGGCCGCTGGGGCGTGGAGACCGGGCACGCCAACGTGCTGCTGTGCGGGGCGGGCGCGGTACGCGGGGGCGGCGTGAGCGGGGTGCCGGGACACAACGCGGCGATGGCGGTGCTGGAAAGCGGAAACGACTGAATCGCACGCCGATCCAGGGGCACTCCGACAGGACGAAGGATCCGTACCCGCGGCCGCCCCGCGCGGACGGTCGCACCACCCCGGGAGGCCCTATGGCCGAGCTCAGCCCGACCGATCTCCAGAAGGCCCTCAAGGGCATGGACTACCCCACGGACAAGCAGCACCTGGTGGAGCGTGCCCGCAGCAACCACGCCGACGAGAAGATCGTCAGGACCCTCGACGGCCTGAAGGAGAGCCGATTCGACGGCCCCAACGAGGTGCAGAAGGCCGTCTTCAACCAGTGACCCGGAGCCCGTGACCCGGAGCCCGTGACCCGGAGCCCGTGACCCGGTCCTGAACCGGGTCCCGGTCCCGGGTCCGTCCGTCTCAGTCGGCCGACGGCGTCCAGCCCACCGCTTCGATCCGCGCCGCGTCCGCCGGGTGTGCCTCGTCGAACAGGACGCCGCCGGCCGCCGTCACGCGCGGCGCGTCCACGTAGCAGCCGCGGCCCACGTACAGCCGGTCCGTCGTGTACCGCCAGCGCAGCGTCAGAGCCCGGGCGGCGGGGAGGCCGGCGGTGAGCCGGTGCCAGACGCGGCCGGACCAGCCGGTGACCGAGCCCGAGGGGTGCTGCTCGGGCTCCTGGCCGCGGCGGGAGGTCGTGAAGGGCACCGGCTGCCAGGTCGTGCCGCCGTCGGTGGTGGCCTCCAGGACCAGTACGTCGGCGTTCGGCTCGGTGTCCCACCACAGCGCGCAGCTCAGCCGCGCACCCCCGGAGGTGGTGTCGAGCGCGGGGAGGGTGAGCGTCGCCGTCGTGGCGACCGCCATTCCGGAGAACCAGGCCGTGCGGCCCCGCGCGGGACGCACCGGCACGGCCCGTGCCAGGTGGTTCGCGGCGGCCACCCGCGGTGCCGAGCCGGAACGCCAACTGCGCATCGGGTGCACGGAGTTGCCGAGCACCACGAGGAACGAGTCGGTCGTCGGATCGAGCACCAGCGAGGTGCCCGTGAAGCCGGTGTGCCCGGCGGTGCGCGGCGTGGCCATCGCGCCCATGTACCAGTGCTGGTAGAGCTCGAAGCCGAGGCCGTGCTCGTCACCGGGGAAGGCGGTGTTGAAGTCGGTGAACAGCAGCTCCACCGACTCCGGTTTCAGGATCCGCTCCCGTCCGTAGACACCGCCGTTGAGCAGCGTACGGCCGAGGACCGCCAGGTCCCACGCGTCGGAGAAGACGCCCGCGTGACCCGCGACGCCGCCCAGGCTGAAGGCGTTCTCGTCGTGCACCTCGCCCCACACCAGGCCCCGGTCCAGGCCGGACCACGGGGCCCGCGCGTCCTCGGTGGCCGCGACCTTGGGCCGCCAGGACGCGGGCGGGTTGTAGCGGGTGCGGCGCAGGCCGAGCGGCGCGGTGATCTCGTCCGGGAGCAGGACGTCCAGGGCGCGGCCCGTGATCCGTTCCAGCACGAGCTGGAGCGTGATGAGGTTCAGGTCCGAGTACAGATACGCCGTGCCGGGCGCGCTGACGGGCTGCTCGTTCCAGATGAGCTGGAGCTTCTCCTCGTACGTCGGCGCGCTGTACAGCGGGATCCAGGCGCGGAAGCCCGAGGTGTGGGTGAGCAGTTGACGGATCGTGATGTCCTGCTTGCCCGCGCGGGAGAAGTCCGGCAGGTACGAGGCGACCCTCGCCTCCAGCTCCAGCGCGCCCCGCTCGATCTGCTGCACGGCGAGGATCGAGGTGAACAGCTTCGACACCGACGCCAGGTCGAACACGGTGTCCTCGGCCATCGGGATCTGCTCGCCGGGCGGGAACTCGACGCCGGTGTCGGTCTTCTCGTCGTAGGCCCGGTAGCGCACCGCCATGCCGATGGGCCGGTGCAGGGCGACCGTGCCGCCGCGTCCGGCGAGCAGGACGGCGCCGGCGTACCAGGGGTGCTTGGGGGAGGGGGCGAGGAACGCCTCCGCGTCGGTGACGAGCCGGCGCAGGTGGGAGGAGAGCAGTCCGGCGCGTGCGGCGGAACCGTGCCGCAGGGTGGGGTGGTGGTTGGCCGCCGGGGAGGCCTCGGCGGGCCCGGCGGGCAGCGGGGCGAGTGCGAGCGCACCGCCCAGGGCCAGTCCCGCTCTGCCCAGTTGACGCCGGGTCAGTTCGCCGCTCGCCGCTTCGTCGGTCACCGGGTACCCCTTCGCCTCTGCCTGCTCGTCTGTCCCATGAAGTATGTCCGCCGGCGGCCTCCGCCCATAGACCGCACGCGTCAACCGACCGAGCCGTGAATCTGACGGAGCATCAGAGAAACCCTTCCGTCCTCCGGGGGACTCCGGCATCCTGCGCCCATGCAGACGGAGCTGAGCCGGCAACTGGGAATCGAGCACGCCGTCTTCGGCTTCACGCCGTTCCCGGCCGTCGCCGCGGCCATCAGCCGGGCCGGCGGCTTCGGCGTGCTCGGCGCGGTCCGCTACACCGACCCCGACGAGCTCACCCGCGACCTGGACTGGATCGAGGCACACGTCGGCGGCCGGCCGTACGGCCTGGACGTCGTGATGCCGGCGAAGAAGGTCGAGGGCGTGACGGAAGCCGATGTCGAGGCGATGATCCCCGAAGGGCACCGGCAGTTCGTCCGGGACACCCTCGCCAAGCACGGCGTGCCCGAACTCGCCGAGGGCGAGGCGGCCGGCTGGCGCATCACCGGCTGGATGGAGCAGGTCGCCCGGAGCCAGCTGGACGTCGCCTTCGACTACCCGATCCGGCTCCTCGCCAACGCCCTCGGCTCCCCGCCCGCCGACGTCATCGCCCGCGCCCACGACCGGAACGTCCTCGTCGCCGCACTCGCGGGCAGCGCCCGGCACGCCCGCAAGCACCGGGACGCCGGGATCGACATCGTCGTGGCGCAGGGCTACGAGGCGGGCGGCCACACCGGCGAGATCGCCTCCATGGTGCTCACCCCCGAGGTCGTCGACGCCGTCGCCCCGATGCCCGTCCTGGCCGCCGGCGGCATCGGCAGCGGCCAGCAGGTGGCCGCAGCGCTCACCCTAGGCGCCCAAGGGGTGTGGCTCGGCTCCATGTGGCTGACCACCACGGAAGCGGACCTCCACTCACCCGCCCTGACCCGCAAACTCCTCGCGGCCGGCTCCGGCGACACCGTCCGCTCCCGCGCCCTGACCGGCAAGCCGGCACGCCAGCTGCGCACCGAGTGGACCGATGCCTGGGACGACCCGGCCGGGCCCGGCACTCTGCCCATGCCCCTGCAAGGGCTGCTGGTCGCCGAGGCCGTCTCGCGCATCCAGAAGTACGAGGTCGGCCCGCTGCTCGGCACCCCGGTCGGGCAGATCGTCGGCCGGATGAACAGCGAACGCAGTGTCCAGGCCGTCTTCGACGACCTCACCCGCGGCTTCGAGCAGGCCGTGGACCGCGTCAACCGCATCGCCGGAAGGAGCGGACAGTCGTGAGCACACCCCCCGTGGGCTTCTGGGCCCAGGCCGCACAGCACCCCGCCAGGAAGGTGCTCGTCGCACCCGACGGCGAGGAGTGGACCGCCGGACGTCTGCACGCCGCCGCCAACCGGCTCGTGCACGGCCTGCGCGACGCCGGGCTGCGACGAGGCGACACCTTCGCCGTGGTCCTGCCCAACGGTGTCGAGTTCCTCACCGCCTATCTCGCGGCCAGCCAGGCCGGGTTCTACCTCGTCCCCGTCAACCACCACCTGGTCGGACCGGAGATCGCCTGGATCGTCTCCGACTCCGGCGCCAAGGTGCTCCTCGCCCACGAGCGCTTCGCCGGCGCGGCCCGCGCCGCCGCCGACGAGGCCGGTCTGCCGGGCACCCACCGGTATGCCGTGGGCACGGCCGAGGGATTCCGCCCGTACGCCGAACTCCTCGACGCACAGCCCGAGTCGGCGCCCGCTGACCGCACCCTCGGCTGGGTCATGAACTACACCTCGGGCACCACCGGCCGCCCCCGAGGCATCCGCCGCCCGCTGCCCGGCAAACCGCCGGAGGAGGCCTACCTCGGCGGCTTCCTCGGCATCTTCGGCATCCGGCCGTTCGACGACAACGTGCACCTGGTGTGCTCGCCGCTCTACCACACGGCCGTCCTGCAGTTCGCCGGCGCGTCCCTGCACATCGGCCACCGGCTGGTCCTGATGGACAAGTGGATGCCCCAGGAGATGCTCCGCCTCATCGACGCCCACGGCTGCACCCACACCCATATGGTCCCCACCCAGTTCCACCGCCTGCTGGCGCTGCCCGGCGAGGTGAAGGACCGCTACGACGTCTCCTCCATGCGGCACGCCATCCACGGGGCCGCCCCGTGCCCCGACCATGTGAAGCGGGCGATGCTCGACTGGTGGGGGCCCTGTGTGGAGGAGTACTACGCGGCCAGCGAGGGCGGCGGCGCCTTCGCCACCGCCGAGGACTGGCTGAAGAAGCCCGGCACCGTCGGCAAGGCCTGGCCCATCAGCGAGCTCGCGATCTACGACGACGACGGCAACCGGCTGCCGCCCGGTGAACTCGGCACCGTCTACATGAAGATGAACACCGGCGGCTTCGCGTACCACAAGGACGAGGCCAAGACCCGAAAGAACCGCATCGGAGACTTCTTCACCGTCGGCGACCTCGGACACCTCGACGAGGACGGCTACCTCTTCCTGCGCGACCGCAAGATCGACCTCATCATCTCCGGCGGGGTCAACATCTACCCGGCCGAGATCGAATCGGCCCTGCTCGCCCACCCGGCCGTCGCGGACGCCGCCGTCTTCGGCATCCCGCACGACGACTGGGGCGAGGAGGTCAAGGCGGTCGTGGAACCGGACCCCGGACACCGGCCCGGACCCGCCCTCGCGGCCGGCCTCCTCGACCACTGCGCCCACCGGCTCGCCGGGTACAAGCGGCCCAGATCCGTCGACTTCATCGCCGAGATGCCCCGCGACCCCAACGGCAAGCTGTACAAGCGGCGGCTGCGGGAGCCGTACTGGCAGGGCCGGACGCGACCGGTGTGAGGCGGCGGCTGATGTACGGCTCCCGCCGGGCCTGACCGGGGGTGCCGCCCTCACAGGGCGGCACCCCGCGCCCCGTGTCAGCGGCGCTCGTGCACCCGCAGGACCTTCAGCTCCGGCGAGGACAGGATGTCCTTCTCGCAGAAGCGCGACGCCACCCACTTCTCACCGGAGAACAGCCGCGTCTGATCGGCGAAGTGCGGCGACTCGGGGTTCGACGACTGGGCGTACGTCAGCAGCGTGCGCGCCACCGGGCAGCGGCTGCCGTCCCAGCCGACCGCCTGCAGATGGCTGGTTCCGAACGGCACCTCCGTGTAGCCGCCGGAGGCCGCGTCCCACGCCGGCTCGATCACGTTCCACACACCGAGCCGGCCCGCGCCGCCCGGCACCGGCAGGCGCTGCCCGTCGCGGACGACGAACTGGTGCGCGCCGAGCGGCGCGTCGAGCGCGATCCCCGCGCCCCGCAGCTCGGCGACCGTGTCGGCGAGGGCCGTGGGGAGACCGGGTGCGTCCGTGTTCAGGGTGTTCGGGGTACGGACCGGGTCCGCCGCCGAGAACGGCACCTTCCACAACCGGTCGGCCGGCACCGCCTGTTCGAGCCTGCGCCAGAACCGGTCGAAGAGCAGCGCTCCCCGGCTGCCGGTGTCCATGGTGCGGTCCCACGTCTTCAGCACGCCGCAGGCGGCGGACACATCGACGGCCTTGCCGTCGCTGCCCGTCGCCGTACCGCCGGGCAGCGCGGCGCACGCCCGTGCCACGTCGGCGGCGGCGAGATCACCCGCGGGCACCCGGTTGGCGAACTGCTGCCGTTGCAGGTCCCCTACGGTCAGGTTGCCGCGGTCCGCCATCGCCGCCACGTCCTCGATCGCGCCGCGGGTGCGCAGCCCGAGCTGTGTGCCCACCGTGCCGAAGATCCGCTCGTATCCGGTGAGCGGCCGGTCGGCGTTGGTCATCCACGCGGTGCCGTTGGAGTTCTCCACGTAGGGGGCGTCCTTCAGCGTCGGCATCCTTGCCGGCCCGAAGATCCCCGGCACGACGGCGCCGGGGTCGCTGCCGAGCGCGCAGTCGCCGCGCGAGCCGTCGAGGATCGCGATCCCGGACGCCGGGTAGGTCGTCCTGCCGAGTTCCGTCGAGCAGCGCCCGGCCAACTCGTCGGTGATGCGGGGGAGTACCTGGGACTGGGTGTAGAGGGAGTGCCCCGCGCGGTCGGCGGCGATCGTGTTCACCCAGGGGATGCCCTGGTGCCGGTCGAGGGAGGCGAGGACGTCGCCCGTGCCGCGTGCCTTGCTGAAGCCGAGCGAGGTGTCGGCGAAGCGCAGGTTCGCGGCGTTCGGGTCGTTGAGGGCGTACGCCGTCTTCCCGGTCCACAGCAGCGGGACCTGGGAGCTGAGGGAGGTGACGACGGGGCCGTAGCGGGTCCACCACTGGGTGCGGGTGACCGGTGCGCCGTCCTTCACGGCGACCGTCACCGTCCGCTTCTTCATGCGTTCCGGCCTGCCGTCGACGAGGTACGTCGTGGGATCGGCCGGATCGAGCGTCAGCCGGTGGAAGTTGGCCGGGATGCCGGTGGAGACGGTGTGGCTCCACGCCACATGTGCGTTGAACCCGATGGAGATCGCCGGCGTGCCGAGCAGTGAGCCGCCGGAGACGTTCAGCTCGCCCGGGATCGTCTGCTGCGACTGCCAGAAGCGGCGGCCGCCGTCCCACGGGTAGTGCGGGTTGCCCAGTAGCAGGCCACGGCCGCCCGCCGTCGTGTCACCGCGGAAGGCGACCGCGTTGGAGCCCATGCCGGGGTCGCCCCACAGCTCGTCCGCCGCCTTCGCCACCGCCTTCGCACCCGGCGTGCGGACGGACGGAGCGCCGGAGGCGGCCGTGCCCCCGGCCGGAGGCTGCGCGGCCGTGATCGTGTCCACGAACCGCCCCTCACCGGAGATCGAGGCGATGGCCAGACCACGGGCCGCCACGTCCAGCTCGGTGACCGGCCGGACCCAGGAGGCGCCCGCACAGGCCGGGTCCGTGACCTTCTTCTGCCTCAGCCACGCGTTGTAACCGGCGGCCCAGCCCCGCATCATGCTGCGGACCTCACGGCTCGGCCCCACGGGTGCCCGCTCGGCCAGCAGCTTCTCCAGGGTGCCGCTCTCACGGACCCCGCGGAAGTACAGGTCGCTGGCGAGGTTCGTCCTGGCCGCCGAGAGGTCGCCCCCGGCGGGCGCGTCGGCCCCGAAGTACCGGGACCGTTCGCCCCGCAGGGTCACGAAGCCGTCGGCGAGCGTGCACACCTCGTCGGCGGCCTGCGCCCAGCCCGTACCGAAGCCCAGGTCCGCGTAGTTCTTCGCGAGGATGTGCGGAATGCCGTACTCGGTGTAGCGGATGACGGCGGACAGGCCGTCGCGGGACGGGTGCTGCTCTGCTCGCTGTCCGGTCGTGGCGGCCGCCGCGGGTAACGCCGACGCGGCGGTGACCAGGGCCGTGGCCCCGAGAACAAGTCGTCTCAGACGACTGCGCATCGTGCCCTCCAACATCGTCGAGGGAAAGGAGTGTCGAGTGAACACACCTGAATCGAACGTTCGTGGGTTTCATGACAGCGGACGCCGTCGACGGCGGCAGGGTTGCCCGTGGCCGGTCCTCGCCCCCCGGCTCCGGTCCGGTCCTCCCCCTCGGCCCCCGCCCTGTCCCAGGTCCTTGACCTCTTCGGGCGGTGAACCGAGGATCATGTGTCATGACGACGCCCGGACACGGCAGCACGGTCGACGGAGTCCTGCGGCGCAGCGCCCGGCGCACACCGGCGCGCGTCGCGGTGGAGTACGGCGAACGGACCTGGACCTACGACGAACTCGACACCGCCGTCTCCCGCGCGGCGAGTGTCCTCCTCGACCAGGGACTGACCCGCGGGGACCGGGTCGGCGCCTACGGCCACAACTCCGACGCCTACCTGATCGCCTTCCTCGCCTGCGCCCGCGCGGGTCTGGTGCACGTACCCGTCAACCAGAACCTGACCGGCGACGACCTCGCCTACATCGTCGGCCAGTCCGGCAGCGCCCTGGTCCTCACCGACCCGGACCTGGCCGCCCGACTCCCGGACGACGTACGGACCTTGCCGCTGCGTGACGCGGACGACTCGCTGCTCGCACGGCTGCCGCAGGCACCCGCGTACGACGGCCCCGAGCCGCGCACCGAGGACCTGGTGCAACTGCTCTACACGTCCGGCACGACCGCCCTGCCCAAGGGCGCGATGATGACGCACCGGGCCCTGGTGCACGAGTACCTGAGCGCGATCACCGCCCTCGACCTCAGTGCGGGCGACCGCCCCGCGCACTCCCTGCCGCTGTACCACTCGGCGCAGATGCACGTCTTCCTGCTGCCCTACCTCGCCGTCGGCGCGACGAACGTCATCCTCGACGCACCCGACGGGGACCGGCTCTTCGACCTGATCGAGGCGGGCCGAGCGGACAGCCTGTTCGCGCCGCCCACCGTCTGGATCGCCCTGGCCAACCGCCCCGACTTCAGCACCCGCGACCTGAGCGGCCTGCGCAAGGCGTACTACGGCGCGTCGATCATGCCGGTCCCGGTACTCGAACGGCTCCGGGAGCGCCTGCCCGGCCTGGCCTTCTACAACTGCTTCGGCCAGAGCGAGATCGGCCCGCTGGCCACGGTTCTCGCGCCCGGCGAGCACAAGGGCCGCCTGGACTCCTGCGGCCGGCCCGTCCTGTTCGTCGACGCCCGTGTGGTGGACGAGGACGGCAAGGACGTTCCCGACGGCACGCCCGGCGAGATCGTCTACCGCTCCCCCCAACTGTGCGAGGGCTACTGGGACAAGCCCGAGGAGACCGCCGAGGCCTTCCGCGACGGCTGGTTCCGCTCCGGCGACCTCGCGGTACGCGACGCGCACGGCTACTTCACGATCGTCGACCGGGTCAAGGACGTCATCAACTCCGGCGGTGTCGTCATCGCCTCACGCCAGGTCGAGGACGCCCTGTACACCCACCCCGGCGTCGCCGAGGCCGCGGTGGTGGGCCTGCCGGACGAGCGCTGGATCGAGGCGGTGACAGCCGTGGTCGTGCCGCGTGGCGAGGTCTCGGAGACGGAACTGATCGACCACGTCCGCGAACGGCTCGCCCCCTTCAAGGCCCCGAAACGCGTGGTGTTCGTGGACGAACTCCCGCGCAACGCCAGCGGGAAGATCCTCAAGCGCGAACTGAGGAACGACCTCGGGAACGGCTAGCGCACGGGCCGGAGAACCGCCGCGCGCCGTGCCGGCGAACGGCATCACACAGGCGTACCGCGTCTGGGGGCCGCGGGACGCGGAGCCCCTCGTCCCGGACTTCCTCAGCCTTGCGGCCCGTACGCCGTCATGAAGCGGTCGCGGAACTTGTCCATGCCCCATCGGGGCGCGTTCGCGGCCGGCTTGAGGCCGTCCGTCCAGCCCCAGTCGGCGACCCGGTCCAGGACCTTCTTGTCGTGGGCGACGATCGTCACCGGCACGTCCTTGCCGGTGTCCCCGGCGGTGACGGTCGGCACCGGCTGGTGGTCGCCGAGGAAGACCAGCACCGTGTCGTCGTCGCCGTAGCGCTCGACCCATTCGGTGAGGCTGCGGATCGAGTACTCGATGGCCTTGCGGTACTCGGCGCGCACCTTCTCCGGGTCCTTCCAGACCTCCGTGGGGTCGGTGCCCTCCTTCTTGATCCGGTGGAACACCGAGCCGTCGCCGAGGTCGTTCCAGTCGATCATGTGGGCGATGGGGGACCAGGGGTTGTGGCTGGAGGCCAGGATGATCTCCGCCATGATCGGCTCGCGGTTCTTCTTGCCGTGCTCCAGCCGCTGGAACGCCTCCATGCTGAACTGGTCGGGCACGGGCGTCCAGCTGAAGTACGGGCCGTGGTAGCCGAGGTGCTCGGAGTCGTAGATGTGGTCCAGGCCGAAGTACTTCCCCTCCGGCCAGGCCCGCCGCACCCCCGGCACGACACCGACGGTCCGCCAGGCCCCGGTCTTGCCGAAGTAGTTCGTCAGCGTCATGCGGTCGCTCGTGGTCAGACTGCGGTACCGCTGCTGGTTCTTGATCCACAGCCCGGACAGGAACGTCGAGTGGGCCAGCCAGCTGCCCGCGCCCGTCACCGGCGACTGCAGCCAGCCGCTGCGCGACTCGAATCCGGCCGCCTTCAGCCTGCCGGTGCCCTCCTTGAGCACGGCGTCGGTCTGCTGCGCCATCGCCGGGTCGTCGATCGCCACCCTGCCGTAGCTCTCGATGAAGGTGAACAGGACGTCCTTGCCCCGCAGTCCCGTGAGCAGCTGGTCCGGCGGTGTCTTCGCGAAGGCGTCCTTCGAGGCCTGCTTCTCGAAGACCCGGGCGTCCGCGAGCCCCGCGCGCACCTGCTCCACCCGGTTGCCCAGGAACTCGGCGTTGCCCTTGGTGGCGACCGGCACGGTACCGATCTCGACGCCGAGGGTCATGCAGGTGATCCACGCCGTGCCGAGGATCAGGACCGTGCGGCCGGCGACGGGCCGGTGCCGGACCATCAGGTTCGTCAGGCGCACCACCGCGAGCGTGGTGAGGACGAGCAGCGCGACGAACAGGACGATCACGCCGGTCACGGCCAGCACCTGGCCGGTGCGGCCGAACGTCTCCTTCAGGAAGTCCGTGCCGTTCTCGATCAGGATCCAGTCCAGGACCAGGTCGAAGGGCCGGGCCAGGATCTGGTAGAAGCCCATGTCGACGAACTTCAGCACCGTGACCAGGCCCAGGAACACGCCCGTGACGACCGCCGTGACGCGCCGGGGCTTGGGCGGCAGCGCGAGCAGCAGCCCGGCGAGCAGCACGCCCTCGGCAGGGATGCGCACGAACGACATGAACTCGATGCGCTCGATCCGGTTCGGCACGAGCAGCGCGAACAGCACCAGGGCACCGGCCAGCACGGTCGTACCGACGGAGACGCCGCGTGCCGCACGGGGGTAGCGGCGCCGCCAGCCGAACCAGCCGGGCTTCGCCGCCGGGGGCTGCTGTGCCGGGGCGGCGTTCTCCGAGGCGTCGTCGGTGGCGGTGCTGTCCACCGGATCCGCCGTGCCGGTGTCCCCATCGGGTTTCGCCCCGTCCTCGGCCGTGTCGTCCGAGAGCTGACGGGAGCGAGTGAAGAGCGACACCCGGTGGTCCTTCCGTGCGGTCCTGCTGGCATGGCGAACGGAGCTCGGGTGAGCGAGCCCGCCACCACCAGTACGTCCGCAGGTCACCTTAGGTTCAATGGCCGGGCCGGAGAATCACCCGTCCGCCGTCACCGCCACCTCCCGCGCCCACCGGTAGTCCGCCTTGCCGCTCGGCGACCGCTGGATCGACTCGGTGATCACCAGCTGGCGCGGGATCTTGTAGCCGGCGAGCCGGTCACGGCAGTGGGTCCGGATGTCCTGCAGCGAGGGCGGCGCCGCGCCCGCGCGCAGTTGCACCACGGCCGCCACATGGTGGCCCCACCGGGCGTCCGGCACCCCGGCCACCAGCGCGTCGTAGACGTCCGGGTGGGATTTGAGGGCCTGCTCCACCTCCTCCGGGTACACCTTCTCGCCGCCGGTGTTGATGCACTGCGAGCCACGGCCGAGGACGGTGACCACGCCCTCCTCGTCGACGGTCGCCATGTCGCCGAGCAGCACCCAGCGCTCGCCGTCCTTCTCGAAGAAGGTCGCGGCGGTCTTGGCCGGGTCGTTGTAGTAGCCGAGCGGCACGTGTCCGCACTGCGCGACACGGCCCACCTCGCCGGCCGCCACCGGCTCACGGGTGGCCGGGTCGACCACCTGGGTGCGGGCGTTGACCCGCACCCGGAAGCCCCGCTCCGGGCCGGAGTCCTCGGTCGCCGTCCCGTTGAAGCCCGACTCCGAGGATCCGAAGTTGTTCAGCAGCACGGCGTCCGGCACCAGCTCCTGGAACTGCCCGCGCACCGTGTCCGACATGATCGCGCCGGACGAGGACACGCTGAACAGCGACGAGCGGTCGATGTGCCGCAGCGGTCCGCTCAGCGCGTCGATCAGCGGCCGCAGCATCGCGTCGCCCACCAGCGAGATGCTGCTGACCCGCTCCTTCTCCACGGTCCGCAGTACCTGCTCGGGCACGAACTTGCGGTGGATCACCACCCGCTGCCCGAAGTTGAAGCCGATGAACGCGGTGAGGGTGGAGGTGCCGTGCATCAGCGGAGCCGTCGGGAAGAACGTGATCCCCGCACCGCCGGCCGCGACCCGCTCCGCCAGCTCCTCCGGCTTCTTCACCGGCTCACCGGTCGGGGCACCGCCGCCCAGGCCCGCGAAGAACAGGTCCTCCTGCCGCCACATCACACCCTTGGGCAGACCGGTCGTGCCGCCGGTGTAGATGATGAACCGGTCGTCGCCCGAACGGGCCGGGAAACCCCGCCCGGGCGCCCCCAGGGCCTCCACCTGCGCGAACTCCACACAGGCGAGCTCCGCCGCCCCCGCCGCCGGATCCCCCACCCGGATCAGATGCCGCAGCTTCTCCGCCCGGGGCCGCGCTGCCGCCACCCGGTCGGTGAACTCCGCGTCGAAGACCAGCGCCGCCAGGTCCGCGTCCCGGTAGAGGTACACCAACTCCTCTTCGACATAGCGGTAGTTGACATTGACGGGGACGATCCGCGCCTTGAGGCAGCCCAGCACCGTCTGCAGGTACTCCACGCCGTTGTAGAGGTGCAGCCCGAGGTGCTCACCGGGGCGTATCCCGCTGTCGAGCAGATGGTGGCCGACGCGGTCGGCCGCCGCGTCCAGCTCCGCGTACGTCAGGCGGCGCTCCGCGCCCGTGCCGGGATGGTCGGCGTACACCAGCGCCTCACGGCCGGGAACGACGTCGACGACCGACTCGAACAGGTCGGCAAGGTTGTACTCCACCGCTCCTCCTGACCCCGGGCGTGCCTGGTATCGGACGGTTCGCCGGTCATCAGAGCAAAGGGCGGTCCAACTGTGAAGGGCGCGCGCGAAAGAATCTGACTGCCTGTCAGAAAACCCTTGAAGTGCCACCCGCCCTACTGCAACCTGTTCTCGTTCCATGAGAGGGGAGTTCGCCATGGGTGGGACGGAACACCTCACCGTGCAGCGCGAAGGCGCCACACTGGTGCTCACGCTCAACCGGCCGGAAGCCAGGAACGCGCTCTCACTGCCGATGCTCGTCGGCCTCTACGACGGATGGCTGGAGGCCGACGCGGACGACTCCGTCCGCTCGGTGGTCTTCACCGGCGCGGGCGGCTCGTTCTGCTCCGGCATGGACCTCAAGGCCCTCGCCGGCAACGGCATGGCCGGCGAGGAGTACCGCGACCGGCTCAAGGCCGACCCCGACCTGCACTGGAAGGCGATGCTGCGCCACCACCGCCCGCGCAAGCCGGTGATCGCCGCCGTCGAGGGGTACTGCGTCGCGGGCGGCACCGAGATGCTCCAGGGCACCGACATCCGGGTCGCCGCCGAGTCCGCGACCTTCGGCCTGTTCGAGGTGAGGCGCGGCCTGTTCCCCATCGGCGGCTCCACCGTCCGCCTGCCACGCCAGATCCCGCGCACCCACGCCCTGGAGATGCTCCTCACCGGCCGCCCCTACACCGCCCGTGAGGCCGCCGCGATCGGCCTGGTCGGCCACGTCGTCCCCGACGGCACCGCACGGGACAAGGCGCTGGAGATCGCCGAACGGATCAACGCCTGCGGCCCACTGGCCGTGGAGGCCGTCAAGGCCTCGGTCTACGAGACCGCCGAGATGACCGAGTCCGACGGCCTGGCCGCCGAACTCACCCGTGGCCGGCCCGTCTTCGACACCGCCGACGCCAAGGAAGGCGCCCGGGCCTTCGCCGAGAAGCGACCGCCCCTCTACAGGCGCGCATAGCGCTGTGCCGGTGGTGGCCGGTTGTCGAGCTGCGGGTCGTCGGTGGCCGAGCGCGCAGTTCCCCGCGCCCCTTCAAGGGGGTCCCGTGCACGCCGATCACGAAGGAGGCAGGCCCTCGATGTCCGCAGTTCTCAAGGCGCCGCTGGTCGTTGAATTTCCCTTCACCCGCTCCCTCGGCCCGGTCCAGAGCGCCTTCCTGACCGGCTTGCGGGAACGGGTGATCCTCGGGGTGAGAACCGGCGACGGCCGCACCCTCGTCCCGCCCGTCGAGTACGACCCCGTCACCGCCGAGGAACTCCACGACCTCGTCGAAGTCGCCCCGACCGGCACCGTCACCACCTGGGCCTGGAACGCCGCCCCCCGCCGCGGCCAGCCCCTCACCACCCCCTTCGCCTGGGTCCTGGTCCGTCTCGACGGCGCCGACACCGCCCTCCTCCACGCCCTCGACGCACCCGGCCCCGCCGCCGTCCACACCGGCATGCCGGTCCGCGTCCGCTGGGCGGGCGAACGCACCGGCGCCATCACCGACATCACCTGCTTCGAACCCTGCGACGGCCCCCGGGCCGAACCGGCGGGCCACACCGGCGAGTTCGAGAACCCCGTCACCGGCATCGTCGCTGCCGCCCGCCTCGACTACACCTACTCGCCCGGCCGCGCCCAGACCGCCTACATCAACGCCCTCTCCGGCCGGCGCACCGTCGGTGAACGCTGTCCGTCCTGCCACCAGGTGTACGTCCCCCCGAGGGGGGCGTGCCCCACCTGCGGGGTGGCCACATCGGAACAGGTCGAGGTGGGTCCACGCGGCACGGTGACCACGTTCTGCATCGTCAACATCAAGGCGGCGCATACGGCGAATCTCGGCATCGAGGTGCCGTACGTCTACGCCCACATCGCCCTCGACGGCGCCGGCCTCGCGCTGCACGGCCGGATCGGCGGCATCCCCTACGACGAGGTCCGCATGGGCCTGCGCGTCGAACCCGTGTGGACCGACGGCGCCCGCTACCCCGACCACTACCGGCCCACGGGCGAACCCGACGCCGACTACGACACCTACAAGGAGCTGCTGTGACGAGCGCACCGCGGGACCGCGAGATCGCCGTCGTCGCCTTCGCCCAGACCGACCACCGGCGCACCAGCGACGAGTTCTCCGAGGTGGAGATGCTGATGCCGGTGCTGCACGAGGTCCTCCACGCCACCGGACTGAAGACCGCCGACATCGACTTCACCTGCTCCGGCTCCAGCGACTACCTCGCCGGCCGCGCCTTCTCCTTCACCCTCGCCCTCGACGGCGTCGGAGCCTGGCCCCCGATCTCCGAGTCGCACGTCGAGATGGACGGCGCCTGGGCCCTGTACGAGGCCTGGACGAAACTCCTCACCGGCGACGCCGACACCGCCCTGGTCTACGCCTACGGCAAGTCCTCGCCCGGCTCCGTCCGCGACGTCCTGACCCGCCAGCTCGACCCCTACTACGTGGCGCCGCTCTGGCCCGACTCCGTGGCACTCGCCGCCCTCCAGGCACAGGCCCTCATCGACGCCGGCGACACCGACGAGCCCGCCCTCGCCGCCATCGCCTCCCGCAACCGCGCGGCGGCGACCGGCAACCCCCACGCGCAGCTTCGCGGCCCCGTGCCGCAGGGCGACCACCTCGTACAGCCCCTGCGCACCGGCGACTGCCCGCCCATCGGCGACGGCGCCGCCGCCGTGATCCTCGCGGCGGGGGACCGGGCCCGTGAACTGTGCGCACGCCCCGCCTGGATCCGCGGCATCGACCACCGCATCGAGGCGCACGGCCTCGGCGTGCGCGACCTGACCGACTCGCCGTCCACCCGCCTGGCCGCCGAGCGGGCCGGAGCCTTCGAGCGGCCCGTCGACACCGCCGAGCTGCACGCGCCCTTCACCGCGCAGGAGGTCGTCCTGCGCAAGGCCCTGCGGCTGGGCGAGGACGTGGACGTGAACCCCTCCGGCGGAGCCCTCGCCGCCAACCCGGTCATGGCCGCCGGCCTGATCCGCATCGGCGAGGCCGCCGCCCGTATCCACCGCGGCGCGTCCGACCGCGCCCTCGCCCACGCCACCTCCGGCCCCTGCCTCCAGCAGAACCTGGTCGCCGTACTCGAAGGGGAACCCCGATGAGCAAGGAGCCCGTGGCCGTCGTCGGCATCGGCCAGACCAGGCACGCCGCCGCACGCCGGGACGTCTCCCTCGCCGGACTGGTCCGGGAAGCCGCCCGGCGGGCGCTCCGGGACGCGGAGCTGACCTGGGCCGGCATCGACGCCGTCGTGATCGGCAAGGCCCCCGACTTCTTCGAGGGCGTCATGATGCCGGAGCTCTACCTCGCCGACGCCCTCGGAGCCGTCGGCAAACCCATGCTCCGCGTGCACACCGCCGGCTCGGTCGGCGGCTCCACCGCGCTCGTCGCGGCGAACCTCGTCGCGGCCCGCGTCCACGGCACGGTCCTCACCCTCGCCTTCGAAAAGCAGTCCGAGTCCAACGCCATGTGGGGCCTGTCCCTGCCGATCCCCTTCCAGCAGCCCCTGCTCGCCGGGGCCGGCGGATTCTTCGCACCGCACATCCGCGCCTACATGCGCCGCAGCGGAGCGCCCGAGACGGTCGGCGCCCTCGTCGCCTACAAGGACCGCCGCAACGCGCTCAAGAACCCCTACGCCCACCTGCACGAACACGACATCACCCTGGACAGGGTCATGGCCTCGCCCATGCTGTGGGACCCGGTCCGCTACTCGGAGACCTGCCCCTCCTCCGACGGCGCCTGCGCCATGATCCTCACCGACCGCGCCGGAGCCGCCCGCGCCCCGCACCCGCCCGCCTGGATGCTCGGCGGCGCGATGCGCAGCGAACCGACCCTCTTCGCAGGCAAGGACTTCGTCTCCCCGCAGGCCGGGCGGGACTGCGCCGCCGACGTCTACCGGCAGGCCGGAATCACCGACCCCCGTCGCGAGATCGACGGCGCGGAGATCTACGTGCCGTTCTCCTGGTACGAGCCCATGTGGCTGGAGAACCTCGGCTTCGCCGGCGAGGGCGAGGGCTGGAAGCTCACCGAGGCGGGCGTGACCGAACTGGACGGGGACCTGCCCGTCAACATGTCGGGCGGCGTGCTGTCCACCAACCCCATCGGCGCCTCCGGCATGATCCGCTTCGCGGAAGCCGCCCTTCAGGTGCGCGGGCAGGCCGGAGAACACCAGGTGGACGGGGCTCGCAGGGTCCTCGGACACGCCTACGGCGGCGGATCGCAGTTCTTCTCCATGTGGCTGGTGGGCGACCGGCCCCCGGACTCCTGAAAGGTCCGCCTCACGTGCCCTGTTGGCCGTGGGACACGATCGCTAGGCTGGCCGCGGACGACGAATCGGGAGGAGCACGGACGTGGCCGAGACCACCACCCAGCAGCGCCCGCTCACGGGCTGGGACAAGCCGGAGCTGGACCTCACCAACGCACAGTGGCAGTCCAGCAGCCGAGGGCGGGGGGATGTCCAGATCGCCTTCGTGGAAGGCTTCATCGCCATGCGGAACAGTGCCCGCCCCGAGAGCCCTTCGCTGATCTTCACGCCCGCCGAGTGGGGCGCGTTCGTGTCGGGAGCGCGGGAAGGAGAGTTCGACCTCACCTGACGGCGGGGGGCGTTCCGTTCCGGACGGCCGGGATCCGACGGCCGATCCGGGGGTGTTCCGCCCGCATTTCCGGACACGCGACCGGAGGCATCTTCCCGGAGCCACCGCCTGAGTCAGGCTGGCCCCCGGGAGGGGACGGTCGAATCCCGGAGGTGAGGACCCCATGAGCACCCTGCCTGTCGTCGCGGCGGTCGACGGTTCGGACGACAGCCTGCGCGCCCTGGAGTGGGCCGTCGACGCCGCCCGCCGGCGCGCGGCACCCCTGCGCGTGGCGCACGTACGCCAGTACGCCCACTGGGTGCAGCCCGAGGTGCTCACCGCGGGGCCCGCGGACTCGCGGGACGACTCCGTCCTCGATCGGGCCCGCGCCCAGCTGGAGGGCCGCCCCGACCTGCCGGACACGCAGTACACGGCGCTATTGGGCGCGGCCGGTGCGGTGCTGCCCGAGCTGGGGTCCGGCGCCCAGCTGCTGGTGCTCGGCTCCCGGGGCCGCGGCGGCTTCGCCAGCCTGGTGCTCGGCTCGAACAGCATGGCCGCCGCCCGCGATGCCGAGTGCCCGGTCGTCGTGGTGCCCCGGCCCGGACGCGAGGTCCATGGCCAGCCAGCGGGCGGCCCTGGCTCCCGCGTGGTCGTCGGCCTGAAGGTGGACGGCCCCGACGAGGCCACGCTCGAGTTCGCCTTCGCCGAGGCCACCCGGCGTGGTGCCCGGCTCCAGGCGGTCGCCGCCTATCCGTGGCCCGCGCAGCCCTGGATGATGCCCGGGGAGATGCCCCCGACGATCGTCGACCAGGACGTCATCGAGGACGAGACCCGCGTCCTCGCCGACGGCTTCCTCGCCCCGTACCGCGAGCGGCACCCGGATGTCCCGGTCGAGCTGGTCCCCGCGGCGGGCGACGCGGCCGGCCACCTCGTCGCGGCCTCCCGGGACGCCGACCTCGTCGTGGTCGGCCGGCACCGGCGGCGTCTGCTCTCACCCGTCCGCATGATGGGCTCGGTCACCCACGCCGTGCTGCTGCACGCCGTCGCCCCCGTCGCCGTGATCCCCCCGTCGCCCGCGCAGGACTGACCCGGCCGTCATGGACGCGGTCGGCCCTACCGTCGGCCGCATGCGGGAACCGATCGGCAGGGACGCCCGGCTCGCCCTGGACCTGGCCCTCACCATCCGCCACGACGGCAACGGCGGCGTCACCGACTGACCGACCCGGCGGGCCTGAACGGGTGGGTCCGGGCCCGTCCCGCACTCCTGCCGGGCACCGCCACCGATCGGGCCGACGATCACCGCGAGGACTCCGGCATCGGCACGGCACGGCGGTCGGCCGAGGGCGCCGCGGGTGGGTTCACCGTCGACGCCGCGCAGCTCACCGCCGTCCGCGAGCCGCGGGCCGCCGTCCGCGCGCTCTTCGCCCGGGCCGTCCGCCCCGGCGCACCGAGCCCCGCGGACGCGGCCCGCCTCATGCCCGAACACCAGCCCGCCACAGGACGACCATGCTGCCCCTCCGGTGCGCCTCCCGCCCCGCACTTCGCAGGCCGGGCCACGTACCATGGGCGACATGTCGTTCCTCCGCCGCCGCAGCGCCACCCCCGCCGGGCCCGACTTCGACGTACTGGCCATGGACCCGGGCGACTGGCCCGGCAACCTCGGTGCGGGACTGCTGCCCGCGCCCGACGGCACCTGCCAGGGCGTCTTCCTGCGCTACGACCTCTTCGGCGGCCGAGGCCCCGCGATGATCATCGGCAATCTGCCGGAGGGCTCGCCGGCCCGCGAGGTCGAAGAGGGCCAGGTCCCCTTCGAGGTGGCCCAGCTGCTGCTGGCGCTGGAGAACGACGAGGAGGTCACCGTCGTCAGCACCGAGGACGTACCGGTGATGCAGGGCGACAACCTTCTGATCGTGCGCCGCGTCAAGCTCTCCGAGAGCCGGATCTCCTGCGTGCAGTTCGACCGCAGTGACAACGTCCTGGTGACCATCGCCGCCTGGGACCGCCCCATCACGGACGACCTCTACGCCCTCCTCAAACCGCTCCCGGCGGAACTCTTCCAGCAGGGCTGAGCCGGAACCGGCCACACGCGAAAGGGCCGCTGTACACCAGGTCGGTGTCCAGCGGCCCTTTCGTCCCCGTCAGCGAGTGCCGACCGCCGCGCGCACGGCGCGCCGGGCCAACTGGCAGTCGTCGTGCAGCCGCCGCAGCAGCAGCCTCTGCTCCTCGCCGGTCGGCGCGGCACCCGGGTGGGCCGTGCCCGGTGCCGCCGGGGCCGCGTCGTGCATCGAACGCTGCACGGCCGTCTCGTAGGTACGGATCTCACGGGTCAGCACCAGCATCAGGTTCACCAGGAAGGCGTCCCTGGACGCCGGCCCCGCCGACTGCGCGATCTGGCTGATCTGACGACGGGCGACCGGTGCGTCCCCGAGCACCGACCACAGCGTCGCCAGGTCGTAACCCGGCAGGTACCAGCCCGCATGCTCCCAATCCACCAGCACTGGACCGGCCGGTGACAGGAGAATGTTCGACAACAGTGCGTCGCCGTGGCAGAACTGGCCCATGCCCTGCCGCCCGGCCGCCTGTGCGATGCCGTGCAGCAGCTTCTGCAGGTCGCCCAGGTCCCGGTCGGTGAGCAGGCCCAGCTCGTGATACCGGGAGATCCGGGCCGCGTAGTCGAGCGGGGCGTCGAACGTGCCCGCCGGCGGCCGCCAGGCGTTCAGCCGGCAGATCGCGCCGAGTGCCGCTCTGATGTCCGACCGGGGCGGCGCCTCGGCCGGGTGCCGGTGGAGCGCCGCCACCCGGCCGGGCATGCGCTCGATCACCAGTGTGCAGTTGTCCGGGTCCGCCGCGATCAGTCTCGGCGCCCGCACGGGTGGGCGGTGCCGGACGAACGAGCGGTATGCCGCTATCTCGTGGCGGATCCGCTCGGACCAGGCGGGGGAGTGGTCCAGTAAACACTTGGCGACAGCCGTACTGCGACCGGTCGTGCCGACCAGGAGCACGGACCGTCCGTTGCGGCGCAGGACCTGCACCGGGGCGAACTCCGGGCAGATGCGGTGCACGGACGCGATCGCCGTGCGCAGCTGCGCGCCCTGGGGGCCGGACAAGTCGAGTCTCCCGCTGAGCGGTTGGGTACCGAGGACCGCGCCGCGCCGAGCCCTGCCCGCACCGAGCACGGGGGCCGCCGGCCGCGCGGGGGCGAGGTAGGGGCCGCTGTCCGTGGGACGCGGGTGCAGCGACCGGGGCGGTGCGGACACGGAGGACGATGCTGCGTACATGGGCGAAACAGATCCCTTCGTGTGCCTGCGACGACAGTGCACCACCCGGCCCGGACGCCCGGGGGAACCCTGGGGAGTGCCCCTGGCGACCGGGTCGGGGTGGCGCTTTCCTACCTGACACCGCATGGCCCATGGCACACCATCTGGCGCACCCTGGCGAACCCTGGCGAATAGTCGCCCGGCAAGTCTCTGCGGGCTACTGTCAACTCAGCCGAGAACCTGGGGGCTTGACGTGAGTGGACAACCCAACACCCGGCTCGCGGACCTGTTCGGCCTGGCCGGCTGGTCCAAGGGCGAACTTGCGAGGCTGGTCAACCGGCAGGCGGCGGCCATGGGCCATCCCCAGCTGTCGACCGACACCTCCCGGGTGCGGCGGTGGATCGACACGGGAGAGATCCCGCGCGATCCGGTGCCGCGGGTGCTGGCGGCTCTGTTCACCGAGCGTCTCGGCCGTGTCGTGACCATCGAGGACCTCGGTCTGGTCCGGCACGGGCGTGCGGGGAAACGGCAGGGCGGCGGGAGCGCCGATGCTCCCGACGGCGTGCCGTGGGCGCCCGAGCGGACGGCTGCGGTCCTCACCGAATTCACGGGAATGGACCTCATGCTCAACCGACGCGGCTTGGTGGGCGCGGGCGCCGCGCTCGCCGCGGGATCCGCACTCAGCAACGCCATGTACGACTGGCTGCACTCCGACCCTTCCCTGGCTGCCGACGCCCCCGACCTCGACCACCCCCTGCACGCCGACCCCGCTGGGTTCGACCGTTACGAGGCCGCCCCCATCGGGTCGCAGGAGATCGAGGAACTGGAGCGCTCGGTCGAGGTGTTCCGCGCCTGGGACGCGGCCCGCGGCGGCGGGCTCCAGCGCAAGGCCGTGGTGGGCCAGCTCAACGAGGTGGGCGGCATGCTCGCCTACCGCCACCCACCCCACCTCCAGCGGCGCCTGTGGGGCGTCGCCGCCAACCTCGCCGTCCTCGCGGGCTGGATGTCGCACGACGTCGGTCTGGAGCCCACGGCCCAGAAGTACTTCGTCATCGCCGCGCACGCGGCCAGAGAGGGCGGGGACCGGCCCCGCGCGGGCGAGGCACTGTCCCGCGCGGCCCGCCAGATGGTGCACCTGGGCCGGCCGGACGACGCCCTGGACCTGATGAAGCTCGCCACCTCCGGCTCCGGCGACGAGGTGCTGCCCCGCACCCGGGCGATGCTCTACACCATCGAGGCCTGGGCGCAGGCCTCCATGGGCAAGGGCCAGGCGATGCGCCGCACACTCGGGCGGGCGGAGGACCTGTTCGTCTCCGACAAGGCCGACGTGCCGCCACCGGACTGGATGCAGACCTTCAAGGAGGAGGACCTCTACGGCATGCAGGCCCTGGCCTACCGCACGCTCGCCGAGTTCGAGCCGGGCGCGGCCGCCCATGCCCAGCACTACGCGGAGAAGGCCCTGGCCCTGCGGATCGACGGCCGGCAGCGGTCGAAGATCTTCGACTACCTGTCGATGGCGTCGGCCTGCTTCATCGCCGACGACCCCGAACAGGCGGACCGGTACGCGCGGCTGGCCCTGGTGTCGATGGGCTCCAACTCCTCCCACCGCACCTGGGACCGGCTCCGCCAGATGTACCGGCTCACCGCGGAGTACTCCGGCTACCCGAGGATCCAGGAGCTGAGGGAGGAGATCAAGCTCGCCCTGCCCAAGCCGAAGGGCAGGGGCGGCAACCGCGCACAGGCCTGAGATTCCTAAGACATGACCCTGGCGACGAGCACACAGGCGTTGTCCTCGCGCTCGCTCTGACCGAACTCCTCGACCACGGTCCGTACGCAGTCCTCCGCGGTGCGGTTCCCGGCCAGGCGTGGTGCCAGGCCGAGGAGGAGGTTCGCGGCCGCCGATCCGGTGTGCCCGGGTACCAGCCCGTCGGTGTGCAGGAGCAGCAGGTCGCCCACATGGAGCGGCTCTTCGGCCTGCCCGTAGACGGCGCCCGAGGTGGCGCCGAGCAGGACGCCGTCCGGTGCGTTCAGCGTGCGCCCCGTTCCGTCGCGGAACAGCAGCGGGGCGGGGTGTCCGGCCTGCGCCCACACCAGGGTGCGGGTGGCGGGCCGGTAGCGGCAGCAGACGGCGCTGCCCAGGGCGGGTTGCACGGTGGCGTCGAGTAACTGGTTCAGCCAGGCCATCAACTGCCCCGGCCGGGCACCGGCCATGGCCATGCCGCGTACGGCGCCGAGCAGCATGGTCATGTTCGAGGTGACGCCGACCCCCTGGCCGGTGAGATCACCGACGCTCAGGAGCGTTTCGCTATCGGTCAGTTCGAGCGCGTCGTACCAGTCGCCGCCGGTCATCGTGTGCGCGGACGCAGGCAGGCGCTGGGACGCGAGGTCGAGGGCCCCGGTGCCTCGGTGCGGGAGCCGCAGGGAGCCGCGCCACGGCGGCAGCACGGCCTCCTGCAGCTCGACCGCGAGCCGGTGCTCGCTCCGAGCGGCCTCCTGCCGGTGGCGGAGCGAGTCACGGGTCTCGCTCACCGCCCGCTGGCTGCGGCGCAGTTCGCTGACGTCGCGCAGCACGGCCCACATCGAGGCGGTGCTGCCGTCGGTGTCGAGCACCGGTTCGCCCATCATGTGCACGGTCCGCACGTCGCCGCCCGGGCGGACGATGCGGAACTCACCGTCGATGGGCCGGGCGTCGATGAGGCAGTCGGTGACCATCGAGGTCAGTCTGGGCCGGTCCTCGTCCACGACCAGCGACGGCAGTTCGTCGAGGGTGAGCGGGTCTGCGGCCGGATCGCGGCCCAGGATCTGGTAGAGCTCCCCGGACCAACTGGCCTCGTCCGTCAGCAGGTTCCACTCGGCGCTGCCGACCCGGCTGAGCAGGGAGCCCGGGGCGGGGGATTCCGGGGCCGCTGTGGGCAGGGGGCCGTCCCGCAGCTGGGCCAGGTGCTCGTCGAGGTCGCTGAGCTGGTGCAGGGCGAGGTCGTACAGGGCACGCTGCCAGCGCTGGCGCGGGTGGTCCGATCCCTCTCCGGCGGCGTCGCGGCGCACCGCGTCCACGTCGCCCTTGAGCCGCCGCGTCTGCGATATGAGCTCGTCGACCGAGCCCCGTCCGGGCGGCTGGGCGGCTGGACGGTCCGCGGAGAGGTGGGACGGCATGACGCACTCCGATGCGGGGACGGTACGACCAAGGCGGACGGAGGGACCGTTACGACTGTTGCACAGCCCGCGACGCCCTGTAAGGGATTCGGCGACACACGATACGGTGGTGCTTCTGGCATATGCCACAGTCTCGCGGAGTTACTCCGGGGTAGGCGCGGAGTGCCCCACCCGGGGACCCAAATCGTAGATTACACAGGTCATTTGACGGTCCGTCGGGACGGTGGCGGCGTGCTGCTCCGGGTGTTCGACGGTCCTGCGTTCGAGCCTGTTGCGCAGGGGGCTCCAGGGCCGTCGCCTGCCACCCGGGGGCCGGCCGGTGCTTCGGTCAGAACCGCAGCACCCCGGCCATGCCGTCCGCCTCCCCGAGGGTGCCGTCCGGTACGAAGCGGACGTCGGCGCCGGTCTCCAGGCACTGCTCGACGATCTCGTCCACGATGTCCTCGCGGGAGTCGAGGTCGCCGCTCTCGGCGAGGATCAGATGGTCCCCGGCGGCGCGGACCGTCACGCGGTAGTTCTCCTCGACGGCCAGCAGCCGGACCCGGCCGTCCCGGGCGCTCTGCCACAGCTCGTCGACGCCGGCGGCGAACTCCCGCCGTCCGCGGGCCGTTTCGAGGGCCCGGTTCACGGCGTCCGTGCTTCTGCGGGCCTCCGCCTCGGCCATCGGGCGCACGGCCTGCCACACGGCCTCGGGGGTCGCGTGCGCGAGTCCGCCGTGCGGGATGTGCACGGCGCTGCGGGCGGTGCCGCCGACCTCGTCCAGCAGGGAGAGGGCGGCCGGTTCACCGGTGACGTACAGCTGCCTCGGGTGGTCGCGCAGTACGGCGCTCATCGCGGTGTCGATCTCGCGGAGGAACCGGCGGGTGCGCTCCTCACGGAACGCGCTCGGCGTGTTGCCGATCCGCTGCTGCCGCTCCGGGTCGAAGTTCTCCGCGCGCCGGGTCAGCGGGAAGCCGCCGATTCGGGCCTCGGTGACCCGGTCGACCCCGCCGTTCCACAGGGTGGCGCGGTCCGCGGCGAGCGACAGGACCCAGGTGGGGCGCCCGGCCGTCTGGGCGGACACCAGGTTGCGGGTGAGGAAGGTGTCCGAGAGCACCACGCGTTCGGGTACGGGCCTGGCCAGTGACCACACCTGATGCTCGCCGGGGGCGGCGAAGATCGCCAGGCCGTCCTCGGCGTGGGTCAGGTCGACCTCGGACAGGGCGCGGTCGAGCTCTCCGGCGACCTCGGTGCGTCGCCTGCGGGTGACGGCCGGATCGGCCTCCAGCTGCCTCTTCGCCTCGGCCACCGCGTTGCGCAGCCGGACCTGGTCCTGGGCGTTGTAGGGATCGCGCCGGTGTGTCGGCGTCAGCACGGAGACCGCGGGATAGGGGCGCGGGCGCCGCAGCTCGGCAAGGGTCGCGGGACTGAGAACGCTCTCCATGACAGAACGATAGAGCGAATTCGCCATTAGGGCATTTGGGGTAATCGATCTCATTCGTCTTCGCGGTCGGAGCCGCAGGAACTGCCGTCCGGCGGGAGGGTTCCGTACAGCAGGAAGGCGTCGACCTTGCTGTGCACGCACTTGGAGGAGCCGTAGCCGGTGTGGCCCTCGCCCCGGTTGTCGAGCACCACGGCCGACGAGCCGAGCCGCTCGGCGGTTTCCAGTGTCCAGCGGTACGGCGTGGCCGGGTCGCCGCGGGTGCCGACGAGCAGCATCCTCGGCGTGTCGACGTCCTTGACGTCGTCGCGGATGTAGTCGGTGCCCTTGGGGCGGCCGTAGCACATCAGCACCTGGGTGAGGCGGTAGCGGCCGAACACCGGTGACGCCTGCTCGTAGCGGGCGCGCAGCCGGCCGAGGTCCTCGGTGACCTGCCCGGCGGCGGGGCGGTCGGGATCGTCCGCGCAGTTGACCGCCATCAGCGCCGCCGGCAGGTTGTCGAGGGGCACGTCGGCCGGGTCGGTGAGCCCCGCGTGCGGGCCGCGCCGCGACGGGACGGTGAAGCCCCCGGACAGGAACGTCTCCAGGCCGCGCGTGTCACCGTCCTCGAGCAGCTGGCCGATGGCCCGCTGCAGCGAGGGCCACAGCTCCCTGCTGTACAGGCCCTGCCCGAGGGCCCCGGCGAAGTCCTGGCCGGTGAACGCCTCGCCGAAGTCGGTCGGCAGCGGGTCCTTGTCGAGCGATTCGACCACCTCCACGACGTGTTCCCGGGCTTCTCGGGGATCGCGTCCGAACGGGCAGGCGATGTCCTCGGTGCACCAGGTCAGGAAGCTCTCCAGGGCGGTCTGCTGCCCCTGGGCGCTCACCACGCCCTGGTCGGCCAGCGGCTCGGTCAGCGTGTCGACGCCGTCCAGCACCATCCTGCCGACGTTCTCGGGGTACTGGGCCGCGTACACCGCGCCGAGCCGGCTCCCGTAGGAGAAGCCCAGGTAGTTGAGCTTGTCGTCGCCGAGCGCGTCCCGCATGACGTCCATGTCGCGGGCGGCGTTGACCGTGCCGATGTGGGGCAGGACGGGGCCCGAGTGCTCGGTGCACTCGGTGGCCGCCGCCCGCAGCTCTTCGAGCACGGCCTCGGGGTCGGTCACGTCGGCGTTGCCGTCCGTGGCGTCCAGGGCGTTTTCCGAGGCGTTTCCGCAGCTGATGGGCGAGGAGCGGCCGACGCCGCGGGGGTCGAAGGAGACGACGTCGTAGCCGTTCGTCAGGCCCATGAAGTCCTTGCCGCCCATGCCGAGTTGGGCCACGCCCTGGCCGCCCGGACCGCCGAAGTTCAGCAGCAGCGAGCCCCGGGACTTGCCGGTGGCCCGGTAGCGGGCGACGGCGATGTCGAGGGTGCCCTTGCCCGGCTTGGCGTAGTCGAGCGGGACGGTGACCTTCCCGCACTGCAGGTCCTTGGGCATGTCCATGCCCGGGCATCTCGACCAGGTGACCTTCTGGTCGTAGAAGCGGGTGAGGCCGGGCGGCGGGTCGTCGGCGGCCGGCAGTGCCGTGCCCAGCAGGGCCAGCCCGGCCGTGCCGGTGACCGCGCAGCGCCGTATCGAGGGACGCGTGGACAGCTTGGCCAGCATCGGTGCCTCCAGGGACGCGGGGCGCCCCGCAGCGGACCGGGATCGGCGCCCTCGCCCACCATAAGCGGGCCCATCGAGCCGCGCCTCCGGGCGGCCGGGGCTCCCGGGGTCCGCATACGAGGGGCTTTACCGCTAGTTCGACAACCGGGCCGCTCGATGGAGTGAAAGGCGGATAAGCCATAACTCGCACCGGATCCGGCGCGTTCTCCCGGATGCGGGTGAGTGCCCGCGATGATGTCTGGAAGGCAGGGGTCCCATGAGACGGGTTACCCGAAACGGAGTGATCGCCGTCGCCGCCGCCTCGGGCGCGATGGCCGTGACCGTCCCCGCGTACGCCGCGTCCGGTGCGGACGGCGCGACGGCCGGTTCGCCCGGGGTGGTCTCCGGCAACACCGTCCAGCTGCCGGTGCACGTTCCGGTGAACGTGTGCGGCAACACCGTGAACGTGGTGGGGCTGCTGAACCCCGCCGCCGGCAACCGCTGCGCCAACCAGGACGACGGCCGGGGCGGACCGCCGGACCGGTCCGGCGGCGCGGTCGCCGGGAGCCGCGGAAAGGATTCACCGGGCGTGATCTCCGGCAACGGCGTACAGCTGCCGGTCGACCTCCCGGTCAACGTCACGGGCAACTCGGTGAACGTGGTCGGCATCGGCAACGCGTCCACCGGCAACGCGTCCTCGAACACGCCCGGCGACCAGCGCCCCGTGCGCCCCCAGCACCCGCCGAAGCCGGTCCCGAAGCCGACCCCGCCACCCCGGCCGAACCCGGCCCCCGAACCCGCCCCGCACACCGTCCCGCACGCCAGGGGGGCCTTGGCGCACACGGGTACGGACCACACCCTCCAGGCCGTCGCGGCGAGCGCGGCCCTGGTCGCCGGGGGAGTGGTGCTGCGCCGGAGGTTCCGTCCCGGTTCGGACGGCTGACCCGCACGGCTACACCGCCTCCGCCACCCCCGTGAGCAGCACCATCCCCGAGTCCCCGTAGTCCGGCAGGGTCGGGTCCACGTCGATGTGGGTCACGTCCAGGTCCCGGGTCAGGGGGGTGAAGACCTCCGTGACGGCCGCCGGGCTCACCGGACAGCCCGGCCAGCGGGAGGCGGGTCCGATGCGGTACGTCGGCATGTTCTCCATGAACGCGGCGACCAGGTAGCCGCCCGGCCGGGCCGTGCGGACGAAGGTGCGGCACAAGTCGGCGAACTCGGCGAAGTCCTCCGTCACGCTCTCGGCGACGAAGTGCATGGAGGCCAGTTCGTATGTGCCCGGCGGCAGCGCCCGGACGTCGGCGTGCACGATGTGCACCGGGGCCAGCGCGCCGGCCAGCGTTGCGGGCAGCTCGGGGTTGAGTTCCCGGCACAGCGCGTGGAACGGGAGCCAGCTCGCGTCAGGACGGTGACAGATTTGGTCCGTGAGGTAGGCGACGTTGCCCGCTCCCGCCTCCACTGCGTCGATCTCACGGCTCGCGGCGGACGCGAGCATCAGCGGGTAGAGGTTGGGACCCGCCCCGAACTCCACCGAGCGGGAGATGCCGCCCGGCGGAAGACGCCGGTAGCCGGCACTGTGGTGGGCGATGACCGCCGCGTCCCAGGGATGTACCTCGCGGTAGTGCTCCGCGAGGTAGTCGGCGACCGGCCAGCTGTCCCAGTCCACGTCGTCGTTGTACGTCGTCATGGCCGGCTAGTCCTTCATCCGCAGCGGGAAGCGCTCGGACAGCCGGGTCAAGGTCCCGTTCAGGCGGCTGATGTCCTCGTCGGAGTTGATCGCGGTGAGCTGCACCCGGAAGCCCACCCGGTCGCGCGGCACCAGGGGGTAGGCCGCCAGCGTGACGTAGATGCCTTCCTGCCACAGGTACGCCGCCACAGCGTCGAGGTCCGCCGGGTTGGCCAGCGGCACCTCCACGATGGGCAGCCGGTCCCTGTTCAGGGTGCTCACCCCCATGGCGTCCAGGTGATCGAGCACCCGCACCGTCTTGCGGTGCAGGTCGGCCCGGATGACATCACCCCGGCGCTCGTTGACGTCCAGTCCCGCCAGCGCCGTCGCCAGGGACGCCGTAGGGGACGGCCCCGAGTAGAGGTAGGGGGCCGCGGCCGTCTTCAGCCGGTTCTTCACCTCCGACGGCAGCGCCAGGAAGGCCAGCAGCGACGAGTACGCCTTGGAGAACCCCGCGGCCAGCACGATCCCGTCGTAGGACTCCCCGGTGTGGCGCACCACGCAGTTGCCGCGCATGCCGTACGGACACGGTTCGTCCGGTCCGCGTTCGCCGATCACGCCGAAGCCATGAGCGTCGTCGACGTACAGCGTCGCCCCCTCGGCGCGGCACACCGCCGCCAGCGCAGGCAGGTCGGGGACGTTGCCGCTCATGCTGTTGACGCCGTCCAGGCACACCAGCCGGGGTGTGCCGCTGGGCACGCGGGCGAGCAGGCCGCGCAGTTCGTCGAGGCGTTCGGCGTGGAAGCGGTGCAGGGTGGCGCCCTGCGCGCGGGCCACCACACAGCCGTCGTAGATGGTGCGGTGCGCGGTCGCCTCCACGAAGACGTGGCCGTCCTCGGCCAGCACGGGTATCACAGACGAGTGCACCAGTGTGAGCGTCGGCAGCAGCAGCGTGTCCGGCGCGCCGAGCAGCGCGGCGAGCCGCTCCTCGATGTCGGGGTAGAGCCGCGGACTGCCCAGCAGCCGTGACCAGCTCGGGTGTGTGCCCCACTCGCGTACCGCGGGATCGACCGCGGCCATGACCTCCGGGTCCCAGTCGAACCCCAGATAGTTGCAGGACGCGAAGTCGATCAGCCACTGGTCGCCGCTGCGGATGTGCCGGCCGCGCACCTCGTCCAGGACTGCGTCACTCATCGGGCTGGTGCGCCGCAGATGCTCAAGGTCCTCCCATCGGGCCTTCCGGCGTCCCTGGGCGGCGGAGTCGATCTGCGGCCGCCGCGTCCGCGGTGGCGCGAACGGACGGGTGCTCGGCTCTCGCAGCACGTGCGCGCTCTGCTCCACGGTCAACGGCCGGGCGAACAGGAATCCCTGCCCGAACCGGCACCCCATGCTCGCCAGCAGATCCCGCTGCGCGGCGTCCTCGATGCCCTCGGCGATGACCTGGAGGCCCAGCGTGTCGGCGATCCGCACGATGCCCTCGACCAGGGCGACCTGCTGGGCGTCGCGCGCGATGTCGTCGATGAACGACTTGTCGATCTTCAGCACGTCGATGGGGAAGTCCCGCAGGTAGCGCAGCGAGGAGAAGCCCGTGCCGAAGTCGTCGACGGCGATGTGCACCCCGAGGTCCTTCAGCGTGGTCAGCACCGTCTGGAGCCGGTCGTCGCGGTGCAGCAGCACCGTCTCCGTCAGCTCCAGCTGCAGCGATCCCGGTTCGAGGCCCGGTGTGCTCACTGCCTCCCCGACCTGCTCGATGAACCCGGCGTCGCGGAACTGGCGGGCGGAGACGTTCACGCTGACGTACGGCGGACGGGCGGGTCCGGGCAGTCGCTGCAGGTTCACGATGTCGCTGACCGCGTTCTCCAGCACCCACGAGCCCAGCGGCGCGATGTGCCCGGTCTCCTCGGCCAGGCCGATGAACTGCTCCGGCATGACGGGCGGCCGCTGCTCGTGCGGCCAGCGGACCAAGGCTTCAAAGCCGACGACCTCGCCCGCCGTGATGTCCACGACGGGCTGGTAGCGCAGCGCGAACGCCTTGTCGGCGACCGCCTGGGCCAGCTGCGACTGCAGATCGTGCCGCTCTACCATGCGGCTGCGCAGCAGCGGCTTGAAGCGGCGCCACTGCCGCTTGCCCGCCGCCTTCGCCGCGTACAGCGCGAGGTCGGCATGGCCCAGCAGCTCCTCCGCGTCCGTGCTGTCGCGCGCGGTGGCCACGCCCACGCTGGCGGACACCGGCACCGACTCGTCGGCCAGGTCGAAGGGCCTGCTCAGCGTCTGGATCACCTGGGCCGCCAGCAGTTCGGCGTCCAGGGGCTGCTTGGCGTCCTCCATGAGCACGGCGAACTCGTCACCACCGAGCCGGGCGGCGGTGTCGGTGCGCCGCAGCGTCCTGGACAGCCGGTTGCCGACCGCGACCAGCAGCTGGTCGCCCGCACGGTGTCCCATCGTGTCGTTGACCAGCTTGAAGTCGTCGAGGTCGATGAAGAGCAGACAGGTCAGGGAGGACTCGCGGCGCCCGCGCAGCAGGGCGCGTTCGATCCGCTCCAGCAGCAGCGTCCGGTTGGGCAGGCCGGTGAGCGAGTCGTGGAAGGCTCGCTGGGTCAGCTCTTGCTCCAGCCGCCGCTGCTCGGTCACGTCCCGCAGGGTCACCACCAGACCGGACACGGTCCGCTCGTCCCGGAAGTCGCTGAACCGGACCTCCACCTCGACCCGTGCCTCCCGGCGCCGCACCCACCAGTGGTCGTGCCCCGCTCCCGGCCCTCGTTCCCGTACGGCGGTCAGCCCTCGCGCCGCCCGCTCCCGGTCCCCCGGGTCCACCAGCTCCGGCAGCGACACGCCCACGAGCTCCTCGGTGCCGAACACGGACCGTGCGGACGGGCTGGCGTACCGGATGGTGTCGTTGTCCTCCAGGATCAGGATCACGTCGGAGGTGTTGCGGACGAGGGTGCGGAAGTACGCCTCGTTCTCCCTCCGGACGACCTCCTGGCGCAGCGCGACGCGCTCCATGGCCAGGCCCGCGTGGGAGGCCAGGATCTCCAGGGAGCCCCACGTCTCGCTGAGCTGCCGCTCGGGGGCGGCGACCAGCAGGGTGCCCGGCACCTTTCCGGTCGGACGGTCCGGCTGCATCATGGGGCACACCAGGACCGACGGCAGGCCGTTCAGCCGGGCGGCGATCGCGGGATCGAGGGCGGCCGGGCTCACCAGCCGGGTGCCGCCGGCGCCCAGATCCGCCGCGTGTTCCGTCGGCAGCAGCATGGTCCGGTGCGGGATGTCCGGGCCCATCAGCCGGCCGACCGCCTCACGGCAGGACTGGTCGACCTCCTCCTGCCGGAAGGCGGAGACCAGCGACGCGGCCGCTCCCCGCAGGGCGAGTTCGCGACTGACCGCGTGGCGATGTGCCACGACCATCCCCGCCAGCCGAAGGATCACCAGGAGGAACAGCACGCCCGAGAAGACCGCGATCACGGCGGCGTCCCGGGTCTGACCGCTCAGTCCCTCCCAGAGCAGGATCCCCGGCGCGATGAGTGTGGCCACGGCGAGCATGACCAGCCGGCGCGGCGGCGGCAGCAGGGACTCCCGCTGGGGCACGGAGGCCGTCAGCTCGACCATGGACGGATGCAGCGCGGCCAGGCCCCAGGCGGTGTAGAAGACGACCCAGCCGAGATCCAGCAGGCTTCCGGTCTCCCACACGTCGTACAACTGCAGGATCCCGTAGGCGATGTCGGTGACCAGAAGGGTCACCGTGCCCGCGACCAGCAGGCGTACCGCGCGATTGGACCCGTTGAGCGGGCTGGAGGTGAGCAGCCGGACCAGCAGGGCCAGCACGAGGATGTCGCCGAGGGGGTAGGCGATGCTGATGGCCCGCTGCTGCCAGGTCATGCCCTGCACCACGGTCAGCGGTTGCACCAGGTACACCCACACGGGCAGCGCGAGACCGGCGGTGACGATCAGGGCGTCGAGCAGGCTCGGCAGGTCGCGGTCGGCCCACCTGTGCCGCACCAGCCCCCACAGACCGGTGGCGAACAGCGGATAGGTGGCGAGGTAGCAGGCGTCGGCGGGGGAGGGGAACGGGTTGGAGGCGTGGAAGTACTGCTCCATCACGTTGTAGTACGTGTCGCCCGCAATGAAGGTGAAGAGTCCGGCGGCGAGGAACCACCAGGGCCACGGATGGGCGGGGCGGTGGATCCGCGTGCCGATCAGGATGGCGGCAACGCCCGCCAGCCCTATGACGGCCCACAGCGCTGTGAAGGCCGCGGGCACAGTCATGTACACGATCGTGACAACCGCAACCAACGCGATGTAGACGGCCATGAGCCGACGTGCCGGCAGCGAGGACATGTGCCTCCCCCCGTCAGGGGGACCGGGGCGTACGCCTGGTGTTACACCTGGTCCAATTGGAATCGATCATAGGTTCGCCGGAGTGGCCCTGCATCTCGAGCGGCTGCCCGTCGGGGCGGAATCACCCCTCCCGACCGGTGTCTCAGGCGCTACCGCTGTGGAACCTGAAGTGCAAATCCCTGATCCGCTCGGTCAGTTCGGGCACCGGACCGTCCACGGTCACACCGGGTGCTACCTCGTGCACGGGGAGTGTCCGCACCGGCGGGGAGGGGGCTCCCAACTCCGACAGCCACGAGCCGAGTTGCTCGGACGAGGCGATGTAGACGATGCGTCCGAGGCCGACCCAGGCGTGCGCGGCGGCACACATCGGGCAGTGCTCGCCGGAGGTGTAGACCGTGGCGGTCGCCCGCTCCCCGGGCGTGAGGTACGCCGCCGCCCAGCGCGCCAGCTCGAACTCGGGGTGCCGGGTGCGGTCGCCCGAGGCCACCCGGTTGTGGTCCTCGGCGAGGACGGTGCCGTCCCAGCCCACCAGGACCGACCCGAACGGCTCGTCCCCGGACTCCAGGGCCTCGGCGGCGAGTTCCACGCAGCGGCGCAGATGCGGCAGATCCGTGTCCTTCACGACCATGGGGCCGGCCTTTCCCGTGACGACGTGATCAACAGGACCCTATGGCGCCGAGGCACCGGGGCAAAGGAAGGGGGCCGCGGGCCGTGGTGGTGCCGCCGGGCCGGGAAAACCCTTTGCCGTGAGGCCCGGCGGCTGCTGGGGTCCGTCCATGGATCATGCGGAGCTGCTCACCCTGTTCGACCGCGACCTGCGTGAGGGAGCGCGGCCGGACGGTCCCGACGCCCGTGTCGAGCGGACCGGCGACGTCGTCCGCCAGGTGGCCCCGGCGCCGGGCTGGAACGGCGTGCTGTGGTCCGCCCTGGACGAGGCCGGAGCGGACGCGGCGATCGCCGACCAGGTCGGTCACTACACCGGGCTCGGCCTGGACTTCGAGTGGAAGCTGTACGGGCACGACCGGCCGGTGGACCTCGGGCTGCGGCTGCGCGCGGCCGGGTTCACGCCCGGCCCCGAGGAGACCCTCCTGATCGGCGAGGCCGCCGGTCCGGCCCGAGCCGCCGCACCGCCCGAGGGCGTGCGCGTCGTGCAGGTCACCGACCCGGCGGGCGTCGATCTCGTGGCCGACGTGCACGAGAAGGCGTTCGGCGCGGACAGCTCCTGGCTGCGCCACCAGCTCCTCGCCCGGCTGTCCGACCCGGACAGCGTGGTCGCCGTCGTGGCGCTGGCCGGCGACGAGCCGGTGAGCGCGGCGCGCATGGAACTCGTGCCCGGCACACCCTTCGCCGGCCTGTGGGGCGGCGGCACCGTCCCGGGCTGGCGGGGCCGCGGCATCTACCGCAGCCTCGTGGCCCACCGGGCCCGGGCTGCGGCGACCCGTGGCTACCGCTACCTCCAGGTCGACGCCTCCAGCCAGAGCCGGCCGATCCTGGAACGGCTCGGATTCCTGCCGCTGACGACCACGACGCCGTACGAGTACGCGTCCTAGCCGTCGGCTGGAAGCCGCTTCACGCGTCGCGCGGCGAGGGCTCCCCGCGATGCGGGCGGCGAGCCGCGGCAGAGCCTCGGTAATGGGGGGGGGCAACAGGCGCGTCGGAAGTGAGGGAGAGGGGGCCGGCCGGCGCGGCCCACGTGAACGGGCCGGTCCAGTGCGCGGACCGGCCTTCTGCTCCTTTCCGGCGGGCGTTACGGCCTGGGCGAGGCCTTCGCCGCCGTTCCGGCGCACACCAGCCCGAGGACCACGGCCAGTGCACCGATGATGATGTTGTTCCACACGACACCGGCGTCCGGGCTTTCGCCGACGACCCACGGCGAGACGATCATCCACACCCCGAGCGCGCACATGGCCCAGCTCAGGCCGTACATGCGCTCCGGAGCGCGAGTGAACCCGAGCGCCAGCAGGCCGATAGCGATGCCCATGATCAGGTTGTGGGTCGCGAGGGCAGGCTGGCTGGTCGTGTAGTGGACGATCCACGGGGAGGCGGCGCAGTACAGACCGAGCAGGAACACCGGTCCGTCCACGAGCGCCACATCGCGGCCGCCGAGCATGCGGGCGTACCGGTCCCGCATCTCGGAGGCATCCGGATGGCTGGTGATATCCCCTCTGGTGGGCGAGACGTGGGCCATGATTCGTCTCCTTCGTGGTGCAGGGCGACCGCGTCTGGTGGGGCATGCGGTAAACGCCGCGTAAGCGCCATTCTGCTCTTATCTTTCCTTTATGTGTAGAGGTCGGCGAAGGGTACCGGGATCTACCCGGCAGTACATGTCCGGGCGGATCGGGGGCATCCGCATGTCTACGACATGCGACCGATCGACGTCGCCCCAGGGCGGCGCGGGACAGGGGAGGGCAGCGGACGTGACTGCGGCCATCAGTGCGAAGGTGTTGGAACGGTTCCCGGCGGGGTCTCCGCGCGGATCGTGGCCCGCGGAGGAGTACGCGGCGCGCCGCCGCGCCGAGGGTGAACCCGCAACCGTCGTGATGGACCTGGAATCGGACGCCTTCCTCGTGGTCGTTCCGGCGGACGGCGACTGAGGCGGCCCCCCCCGCATCGCAACGAGATCCGCCCCTCGCCCGCACCGCAACGAGATCCGCGCCCCCGGGCCGCGCCGGTCCGCGTCGGCCGAACCGGGGGCGCCCGCAGGCCTTTCCAGGGCGCCACTCGTGAAATGGCCGGTCCGGGATACGAGATGAGCCGCGAATTCCTTGACGGCCCTCGACGTCCACTGCCACGATCCATGGCATGACCATGCGACTGGACCTCACGCGGCGACGCCACGTCGACCTCGCACGCGTCTCCAGCGCTTCCTGTCGCGCAGCAGCCTGAGTCCTTCGGCTCGCCGCTCCCTCACACCGCCGGTTTCCGCCATCGGCCGGCCATTGCCGTGCCGACGGGATGCCACGCGCGGTGCATTCCCCTCACGCCTGAATTCGCCACTTCGGCACGCCCTTTCACCTGTGCCCCCGAATTCGGCGGTGCCCGCGCAGTCGCGCCTCATTTCGGAAAAGAGAGCCCATGGCCACCGTCCTGTCCGTCTCCGGCAGCCCTTCCGCCTCCTCCCGTACCAGCCGACTGCTGCGCCACCTCGACAAGCGGCTGGCGGCCCAGGGGCATGACGTGATCCCGCTCGACGTCCGCACCATCCCCGCCGAGGCCCTGCTCGGCGCCGACTTCCGACACTCCGCGATCGTCGAGGCCGCCGAACTGTTCGCGCGGGCCGACGGCGTCGTCGTCGGCACACCCGTCTACAAGGCGTCCTACTCCGGTGTCCTGAAAGCCCTGCTGGACCTGCTCCCGCAGTACGCGCTGACCGGCAAGACGGTACTGCCGCTCGCCACCGGCGGCAGCGTCGCCCATGTGCTGGCCATCGACTACGCCCTGCGCCCGGTGCTCACCTCCATGGGCGCGGCCCACATCGTGCAGGGCTGGTTCACCCTCGACAAGGACATCACCGTGCAGGACGACGGCTCCCTGACCGTCGCGCCGGCCGCGACCGAGGCGCTGAGCCAGGTGGTCGACCAGTTCTCCACGGCGCTCGGCCGCGTCCCGCTGCTGGCCGCGGCGGTCTGACACCGCACGCCGACCGGCCACCGCACGCGAAGGTCGACCCCTGGAACGGGACTTGGGCGTACTGGCGTTCGTGGGACGGGGCGCCGGACGCGCCCCGCCTCGGCTAGCCGGACGCCAGCGCGCCGAGGTGCGCCCGGCGTGCCTCGGACGTCTGGCCCTGCACCAGCAGGAACATGCCCTCGCGCGCCAGCCGTTGGGCCCGGCTGTCCAGGGCCATGGAGCGGCCGCCACCGGCCACGATCGCAGCGGTCGTGGCCGCGCGCAGGAGGTCGTACGCCCGCGTCTTGACGGCCAGTCGTTCCGGCACGGAGTCCTGCCGGGCGGGCCGGTCGGCCAGGGCGTAGGCCTCCTGCCGTACCTCGTCGAGCCTGGCCCGCAGCGACCGGGCCGTCTCCCGGCCCTCCGGCGTCTGCGCCACCAGGTCCAGCGCCGCGTCCGCCACCCCGAACACGGCCGGACTGGCGTTGGCGGCCCGGGGGAGGTCGACCAGGGCGAACTCCTGCTGCGGGGTGCGCAGCACGACCGACTCGTCCGGAACCCACAGGCCGTCCAGCTCCAGGGACACCGTCCGCGCGGCGGTGAGGGCCGCGAGCCGCATCGGTGCCGACGGCGTCAGCCCCGGCTGCGCGCGGGCCTCGGCGAACGCGAACACCACCTCGGCCGAGTCCGTCACCCCGGCCAGCAGCATCACGTCGTTCAGCCCCCAGCCCGTGTACCAGGGCACCCGGCCCTCGAACCGCCAGCCGCCCCCGTCGGCGGCGGCCCGCACGGGCACCCGGGGGAAGGCACGGACATGGGCGAACGCGATGCCGGCCATCAGCTCGCCGGTCGCCAGTGGGCGCAGCAACTTCTCCCGGACGGGGGAGTCGTAGGTGGCGAGCAGCTTCACCGGTGTGTGGTGCTGTGTCTGCACGAACCATGTGGAGCAGCACGCCCCGGCCAGGATCTCCGCGGTCTGCCGCGCCACGGCCACGGGCGCGTCCGCCCCGCCGTACTCCCGCGGCGCGACCACCCCCAGCAGCCCGGCCCGCTTCACCGCCTCGACATGGCTCGCGGGCACCCCCTCCTGGTCGACGCGCTCGGCCTGCGGGACGAGGAGGTCGCGCGCCAGTCGCTGTGCGCCGGTGACGAGCGGATGGGGTGTGGTGGTCATGGGAGGGATTCTCGCGGTCGAGCGGCGCGGGGCGCCGATCCGGGGGCGTGTCGTCGGCCGGCCCGCGCTGTCAGGGCCGCGCTTTCAGCTCCGTGAGCACGTCGAAGTCGAGCCCGTCCGCCCGCGCCAGGTAGATCCGCTGGCGCACATGGGCGTCGCGCAGGTGCAGCAGCCCGCGCGGGCCCTCGTACGACACCGCCCCCGCCCCGGCCGCCGCGCCGATCGCCGCGACGTCCAGCGTCCCGGCCCTCTTCAGCAGCGCGGCCAGCAGCAGCACACCCTCGTAGCAGGACTCGCCGAGGCTGCCGAGGGCGGGCGCCTGGACGCCGTAGCGGGCGGCGTACTGCCCGTGGAAGTCGAGCGTGTCGCGAGTGGCCAGCGAGGCGAAGAACCCGGCCGTGCTGTAGAGGTCCTCGGTGGCCTCCGGGCCGCTCGCCACCAGCATGTTCTCGCCCATCAGCGTACTCAGCCGCAGACAGCGCGCGGGCAGGCCGTACGCCGCGAACGCCCGGTTGAAGCGCACCGCGTCACTGCCGACGAGCAGCATCAGCACGGCGTCGGCGTCCGAGCGTTCGACGCGGCGCAGCGCCGGCTCGAAGTCGTGGGTGCCCAGCGGCAGGTACGCCTCACCGGCGACGCACCCGCCGCGCTCCCGGGCGTACCGTCGGGCCGAGCGGGCCGTGTGCCGCGGCCACACATAGTCGTTGCCCACCACGAACCAGCGCCGCACTCCGCGCTCGCGGGCCAGCAGATCCATCGCCGGCCGGAGCTGGTCGCGCGGGGTCTCGCTGGTCAGGAACACCCCCGCCGTGTCCTCCCCGCCCTCGTACAGCGCGGTGTACACGTACGGGACGCGGTGTGCGATCCGCGGTGCGAGCGCCCGCCGCACGGAGGAGATGTGCCAGCCGGTGACGCCCTGTACGGCGCCCAGGTCCACCAGCGCCTCGACCTCGTCGGCGATGTCGTGCGGCGCGCCCGAGCCGTCGACCGGCATCAGCCGGAGCTGTCTGCCGAGCACGCCGCCGTCCCGGTTGACCTCCTCGGCGGCCAGCCGCGCGCACAGCTCACAGGTGGGCCCGAAGATCCCGGCCGGCCCCCGCAGGGGAAAGACGAGGGCCACGCCGAGCACGGAGTCGTCGGCCGTGAACCACTCGGGCCCGGGAAGGTCGCGCCGGAACATGACGTCATGATTCAGGCTCGCGGGGACGAACTCCAGTGCGTCTCCTAGGATGGACACCCCTCGGCACCTAGGAGAGCAGGGATGCCCAGCCCCACCCCGCCGCGTCGGCCCGACGACCTCGTGCAGTTGCTGACGCGGGCCGTACGGCTCGCGGCGCGCCGGTTGCAGGGCGTGCTGGAGGCGGAGGGCTGCTCGCTGGACGCGTGGCGGGTGCTGGCCTCGCTGTCGGACGGCGAGGGGCACCACATGACGGGGCTCGCGGAGGCCGCCTTCCTGCCGCCGCCGACGCTGACCAAGCTGGTCGACCAGCTCGTCGACCAGAACCTCGTGCACCGCAGGGTCGATCCCTTCGACCGCCGCCGCATCCTCGCCCATCTCACCCCGCGCGGCCAGGAGTACTGGCGGCGCGTCGACCGGGCGGTCCGCGCCGGCCGGCCCTCGCTCGGCGACGGCGACGACGACCTCCTGCGGTCCCTGCTCCACCGGCTGGCGGCGACGCTGGAGGATCCGGCGCGCGTGTGAGCGTTCCAGGACGCCGGGCAGCACGGACGGGTCTCCGGTCGCGCCGGGCCGACCGAGGATTGACGGGCCGTCGACCAGCACGGACGCCAACAGGTCTATACCTGACTGGTCTACACCCTTGACTGGTACAGACCAACGCGGTTGAGTGTGGCTTCCACAGCCCCCCACCACGGCCGCCCCCACGCCGTGACCGGACCTCCGGTGCGTGCGGTCGAGGGCCCGCTTCGCCCTGCCCTCGTCAGGGAGCGGCCGTGTCCCGCGAAGGAGTTGAACCCGTGTCGAGACGCCGTATCTCCGCAGTCCTGGCCACCCTCGCCCTCGCCGGCGCAGCGCCGGTTCTGCTGCCCGCCTCGAACGCCTCGGCCGCCGCCTGCTCCAGCTACCCGAACTGGACGGCCGGGAAGTCGTACAACGCCGGCGACATCGTCCGCTACACCGACGGCAAGGCGTACATCGCCGAGCACGCCAATCCGGGCTACGACCCGGTCATCAGCACCTGGTACTGGGAGCCGTACGCCTGCGACAGCGGTCCGGGCACGCCCAACGCGCGCTTCGTCGTGAGCGAGGCGCAGTTCAACCAGATGTTCCCGAACCGGAATTCGTTCTACAGCTACAGCGGTCTCACCGCGGCCCTGAGCGCCTACCCCGGCTTCGCCAACTCCGGCAGCGACACGGTGAAGAAGCAGGAGGCCGCCGCCTTCCTCGCCAACGTCAGCCACGAGACCGGCGGTCTGGTGCATGTGGTGGAGCAGAACACCGCCAACTACCCGCACTACTGCGACTGGGGGCAGCCCTACGGCTGTCCGGCCGGACAGGCCGCCTACTACGGGCGCGGCCCGATCCAGCTGAGCTGGAACTTCAACTACAAGGCCGCGGGCGACGCGCTCGGCATCGACCTGCTGAACAACCCCTGGCTGGTGCAGAACGACTCGGCCGTCGCCTGGAAGACGGCCCTGTGGTACTGGAACACCCAGACCGGCCCCGGCAGCATGACCCCGCACAACGCCATGGTGAGCGGCGCCGGGTTCGGCCAGACGATCCGCAGCATCAACGGCTCCCTGGAGTGCGACGGCAAGAACCCGGCCCAGGTGCAGAGCCGTGTGAACAACTACCAGCGGTTCACGCAGATCCTCGGGACGTCCCCCGGAGGCAACCTGTACTGCTGACGCGGGACCGTGCGGCGTGGTGTCATGCGAGATGTCATGAACCTGACGATTGACCGAAGGGCATCCCTCATGCGCCTACGCACCCCCCACGCCCTGCTCGCCACGACCGCGGCACTGGCCGCCGCGGTCGTGGCTCCGCAGCCCGCTGCCGCCGCCGTTCCGGCACCGGGCCCGTACTACGTCCAGAGCGCCACGACCGGCCTCAACGCGGCCGACAGCGGCGGCGCGGTGGAGCAGCACAGACCCCGCGGCAACGAGGACCGCCAGCAGTGGCAGTTGAAGCCGAGCGGGTCCTCCTACCTGCTGGAGAACACCGTCGCGCCCGGCAGCTGCCTCGGCCGCAGTGGCGACCAGGCCGCGACCGTCGCCTGCGCGAGTGCCGACGCCGGGTGGGAGATCAGCCCGACCGGCGCCGACCGCTACACGCTCAAGGTCCCGGGAACCACCCGCCACCTCACGGTCGCGCCCAAGCCGCCCGGCGCCACCTACCCCGCCCGGCTCGTCCTCGGCGGATCCGGTGACCTCGCCGCCTGGTACCTCACCCCGGTCACGCCCGCCACGCGGCCCATGCCGCCGCAGGACCGGCGCACCCTGGACCAGGTCACCTTCCTCACCACGCACAACGCCTACGCCAACGGCGTCGACGGCGGCTTCGCCCCGCCCTTCGTCAACCTCGCGCCCAACCAGAGCCGCGGCATCGAACGCCAACTCGCCGACGGCGTACGCGGATTCATGCTGGACATCCACCAGACCCCCGACGGCGCGATCCTCTGCCACAACAGCTGCACCCTCGTCAGCAGGCCCGTCGCCCTGTGGGTCGACCTCCAGCGCATGGTCGACTTCCTCAAGGCCCACCCCGACCAGTTCGTCACCGTCTTCCTGGAGGACTACGTCGATCCGGCCGTCCTGCGCGCCGAACTCGCCCGTGTCAACGGCCTGTCGGACGTGCTCTACCGGCCCGATCTCACCGGCGTCCGGCAGAGCGGCTGGCCGACCATGGCCGACCTGGCCGCCGCCGGCGACCGGCTGCTGATCTTCACCGACCACAGCCGCTCCGCCGACCAGGCCGCCGGCCTGACCCGGGACAGCTTCGGCGTCATGTACCAGTCCGAGTGGACCGTCGAGAACTACTGGTCGATGGGCTCGGGCCTCGGCACCTCCGACTGGTCCTGCTACAGCCGCTGGTACGGGGCCGACACCAACATCCCGCTGACCCGCACCGAACCCGGATTCCGCCCGCTGTTCGTCATGAACCACTTCCGTGACGTCCCGCTCACCGGCACGGCCGGCACGGACAACACCAAACTCGCCGACCGCGCCCAGAGGTTCTGCCAGCCGGCCGCCCGCAAGAAGCCCAACTTCCTCGCCGTGGACCACTACGACCGCGGCAACCCGGCCTCCGCCGTCACCACCCTCAACTCCTACACGTATCCGTAAACCGGCTTCGCCGGCCCGTGTGCCGTGTGTGAGACTCCGCCGATGAGCTCACAGACGATCACCGCGGACATCGCGGGCACCTGGAAACTCGGCGACCTGCCCGTCCACCGCCTCGGTTTCGGCGCGATGCGGCTGACGGGCAGCGCCGCCTTCCACCACGGCACACCGAGCGACCGCGACCGGTCGATCGCCGTCCTGCGCAGGGCGATCGACCTGGGCGTCAACCACATCGACACGGCGGCCTTCTACTTCTCGTCGCTGCGCTCCGCCAACGAGCTGATCAACAGCGCCCTCGCGCCCTACTCCGACGACCTGGTCATCGTCACCAAGGTGGGCCCGTACCGCGCCTACGACGGGGAGTGGGGCACCTCGGCCCGCCCCGAGGACCTGCGCGGCCACGTCGAGGAAAACCTGCGCCAGCTCGGCCGCGACCACCTGGACGTCGTCAACCTGCGCCGGATGCCGGCGTACGACTCCATCGCCGAGCACTTCGGCGCCCTCGCGGAGCTGCGCGAACAGGGCCTGATCCGCCACCTCGGCATCTCCAACGTCACACTCCGCCATCTCGCCGAGGCCCGGGCCATCGCCCCCGTGGTCTGCGTCCAGAACCGGTACGCCCTCGACCGCCCCGACCCCGGCAGTGACGAACTGCTGCGCGTCTGCGGCGAGCAGGGCATCGCCTTTGTGCCGTTCTACGCCGTCGCGGGCGACGCAGGTGAGCAGGGCGCCACCACGGCCCACGACGAGGACGTCCGCGCCGTGGCCCGGGCCCACGGCGCGAGCCCGGCCCAGATCCGCATCGCCTGGACCCTGCACCAAGGTCCCCACGTCCTCGCCATTCCCGGCACCGGCAACCCCGACCACCTTGCGGAGAACGTGGCGGCGGGCGCGATCCGCCTCACGGACGAGGAACTGAGCCGGCTCGGCCGGGCGGACCACCAGGCCGGTTGACGGGCGCTACACGGCCCAGACACCCTCCCGCATGAGATGCCTGCCGGGCAGTTCCCGCACGTCGCACCACGCCTGCACCGCGCGCGGCCGCACCTGGAAGAACGCGTACGACGCGTGGTCCTCGCGCGGATCCCAGCCGGTCTTCACCCGGAACGCCTCGGCCGCCGCCGAGGGAACCTCCCGCATCGGGTGGGTCCGCACCTCACCGTCGACGAGCACGACGTCCCGGGTGTCCCCGAGGGCCAGCCGGGCCCGCCCGCCGTCGCGCAGATTGCGGCCGGTGGGATTGGTCAGCCGGGTGCACAGCCACACGGCCTCGTCGTGCCAGATGAACCACAGCGGGACCAGACACGGCCCCCCTTCGGCGTCCGTCGTCGCGACCCAGATGTCGATCTCCCGCTCCAGCCGGCCGAGCAGGTCCGCCTTGCGCTGCTCGGGGGTGCGGGGCGGATCGGTGATCTTCATGGAGGGGACGCTAGCGGCCGGAGAGGCGTGGCCGCCTCGGGCCGCGGTCCTAAGCCCTCGGCCTAGGACCGCAGGTACTGCGCCGTGTCTCCGAACGACCGGTCCGCCGACTCGTTCTCCGTCAGGCGAAGCGAGTGTACGTACCAGTAGTTACAGCCGTGGACCCGGAAGTCGGCCAAGCAGTTGTCATCCCCCGAGTTTTACGTATAACCTCTCCGGTCAACCGCCCGCTCCGAGAGGCTCCGATGCGACGTGTCGCCCTGGTCACCCTCGTCGTCGACGACTACGACGAGGCGATCCGCTTCTACACCGACGCCCTCGGGTTCCGGCTCGCCGAGGACGCGCCCCGGCCCGACGGATCCCGCTGGGTCGTCGTCGAGCCGGGCACCCCGGGCGCCGGTATCGGGCTGCTGCCGGCCCGCGCCAAGGGCCAGGCCCAGGCCGCCCGGGTCGGGGACCAGACGGGCGGCCGCGTCGGCTTCTTCCTGCACACCGACGACTTCGCCCGGGATCACGCCCGGATGACCGCCGCGGGCGTGACCTTCCTGGAGGATCCGCGGCACGAGCCGTACGGCACCGTCGCCGTCTTCCGGGACCTGTACGGCAACCGCTGGGACCTGCTCCAGCCCGCCGGCTGACCCCTCCCCACCGCTTCGAACCACCCGCCCGAGGAAAGACCCGCCATGACTGCTACGCGCGTAGACGCCGATCTGATCCGCCGCCTCCCCAAGGCCGTGCTGCACGACCATCTCGACGGCGGCCTGCGCCCCGCCACCGTGGTGGAGCTGGCGGAGGCGGTCGGCCACACCCTGCCCAGCACCGACCCGGACGAGCTGGCCGCCTGGTACTACGAGGCCGCCAACTCCGGCGACCTGGTGCGCTACATAGCCACCTTCGAGCACACCCTCGCCGTGATGCAGACCCGCGAGGGCCTGCTGCGCACGGCCGAGGAGTATGTGCTCGACCTGGCCGCCGACGGTGTCGTGTACGGCGAGGTGCGCTACGCCCCGGAGCTGAACACCAACGGCGAGCTGACCATGGCCGAGGTCGTGGAGACCGTCCAGGAGGGCCTCGCGGCGGGCATGGCGAAGGCCGCCGCCGCGGGCACGCCCGTGCGGGTCGGCACCCTGCTGTGCGGGATGCGGATGTTCGACCGGGTGCGCGAGGCGGCCGACCTGGCCGTGGCGTTCCGCGACGCCGGGGTCGTCGGCTTCGACATCGCCGGTGCCGAGGACGGCTTCCCGCCCGCCGACCACCTCGCGGCCTTCGAGCACCTGCGCCGCGAGAACGTACCCTTCACCATCCACGCCGGAGAGGCGCACGGCCTGCCCAGCATCCACCAGGCCCTCCAGGTGTGCGGCGCCCAGCGCATCGGTCACGGCGTGCGGATCACCGACGACATCCCGGACCTCGCGGGGGGCAAGCTCGGCCGGCTCGCCGGCTGGGTGCGCGACCGGCGCATCGCACTGGAGATGTGCCCGACGTCCAACCTCCAGACGGGCGCCGCCACCTCCATCGCGGAGCACCCGATCACCGCGCTCAAGGACCTCGGCTTCCGCGTCACCCTCAACACCGACAACCGGCTGGTCTCGGGCACGACGATGACCCGCGAGATGTCCCTGCTGGTGGAGCAGGCCGGCTGGAGCGTCGAGGACCTGCGCACGGTCACCGTGAACGCCCTGAAGAGCGCGTTCATCCCGTTCGACGAGCGCAACGCCCTCATCCGTGACGTGGTGCTGCCCGGTTACGCCGCCGCGCTCTGAAGCAGCCCCCGCAGGTAGGCGGCCTGTCCGACGTGCTGGAGATCGTCGGACAGGACGCTGACCAGCCGGACACCCAGGATGACCGGCGGGTCCCAGCGTTCGTCGACGACCCGCTCCAGATCCTTGGCGGTCAGGCCCCGCAGGGCGTCCAGGCTCTGGTCGTGCACGGCGTCGTAGTAGCCGGTCAGCAACTCGCCCGAGTCGACCCGGACCTTGGCGACCTGGGCGGGGCTGTGGCCGTAACCCGTGTCCCTGCGCGGCAGGCCGAGACCGAAGCGCTTCTCCCACCCCTGGGACAGCCACACCTGCTCATGGCCGAAGGCGTCGGCCATGTGGTCGTCCTGGACGCGGGTGAGGTGCCAGATCAGCCAGGCGATCGAGTTGGTGTCGGGGGAGGGGCGGGCGTTCAGCTCGTCGGGCCCGAGGCCCTCGACCGCGGCGTGGACTTCTTCGCGGATGCGGCTGAAGCCGTCGATGAGGATGTCCTTCGCATGCATAGGACCACCATCACCCATCGCCGGGGATCACGCGTCGGGAATCCGGCTCCCGTGGAAGCCCAGCCGCACCCGCCCCGGGAGCTGGATCCGGGCCACCGGCCCCCCGGTGACCTGGGCCGCGAGGATCACCAGGTCCGGCGCCCCTGACCGGCTCGAATGGGTGCGGCGGGTCGGGTCAGGAGGGGTGGACACCCTCCTGGGGTGGGGCGAGAGCCCCTGTGTCCAGCTCCCGGGGTGGGGCGAGAGCCCCTGTGTCCAGCTCCTGGGGTGGTGCCAGAGCCCCTGTGCCCAGCTCCTGGGGTGGTGTCAGGTCCCCTGTGTCCAGCAGGCCCATCAGCGCCCGGGCCGCCGGACTGGTCGCCTGCTCGGGCGGCAGCAGCGCCACCGTCTCGTACACGGCGTCTCCCGCACCCTTCACCGGCAGGGCCGTCAGCGAGGCGCGCTTGTGCCGGAAGTGACGGGGCACCACGGCGATGCCGAGATCCTCGTCCACGAGGTCGAGGAGGCTGTGCACGTCATTCACCTCCAGGGCGACGCTCCGGCGCACGCCCGCCGCCGCGAACGCCGCGTCGGTGGTGCGCCGCGGCCCCCAGTCCGGGTGGAAGTCGACGAAGACCTCACCGCCGAGATCCTCCGGCGTCACCGCGACACCGGCCGCCGCGAGCCGGTGGCTCGGATGGCACAGCACGGTCATCGGCTCGCTGGTCAGCGGCACCGCCCGCAGCTGGTCGGTGTCCTCCTGGGCGGTGCGCACGGCGAACGCCAGATCCAGACGCCCGGCCGCGACCTCCTCCGCCAGAGCCCCCGAGCCCGCCTGGCGCAGACAGATCTCCACGTCCGGGTGGCGCCGCCGGAACGCCGCCAGCAGCCCCGCCACATGCACCCCGGCGATGCACTGCTCCGACCCGAGCGCGAGCATCCCGCGCAGCACGCCCTGCACCGCCGCCACCGCCTCGTGCGCCGAGCGGACCTGCGCGAGGATCCGCTCCGCCTCGCCGAGCAGCGCCCGCCCGGCCGGGGTCAGCGTCACCCGGCGGGTCGTGCGCACGAACAGCGGCGTCTGCAGCTCCCGCTCCAGCGCCCGGATGGACGCCGACAGGCCCGACTGGGACACCAGGAGGCGTTCCGCCGCCCGGGTGAAGTGCTGGTCCTCGGCGACCGCGACGAAGTGCTGCAAGTGGCGCAGTTCCATGACTGAGAAGCGTAGTCGCTGAATTCCATCGGATTCTTCTGTTGGACGCATGGACGCAGGTCACGCCAGAGTGGACACCGGTTTCATCCCGACCGTGCCAACCCCTCTGGAGTCGCGTTGTACACCGCACACCCCGACCGCTACGCGGACATGCCCTACCGGCGCACCGGACGCAGCGGCCTGAAGCTCCCCGCGCTCTCGCTCGGCCTGTGGCACAACTTCGGCCCGGACCGGCCCGCCGAGACGCAGCGCGCCGTCCTGCGCCGCGCCTTCGACCTCGGTGTCACCCACTTCGACCTGGCCAACAACTACGGCCCGCCGCCCGGCGCCGCCGAGTCCGCGCTCGGCCAGTTCCTGAAGACGGACTTCGCGCCGTACCGCGACGAGCTGGTGATCTCCACCAAGGCCGGCTACCTGATGTGGCCCGGACCGTACGGTGAGTGGGGTTCCCGCAAGTACCTGCTGTCCTCGCTGGACCAGAGCCTGAAGCGGATGGGCCTGGACTACGTCGACATCTTCTACTCGCACCGCCCCGACCCGGAGACGCCGCTCGAGGAGACGATGGGCGCCCTGCACTCGGCGGTGCAGCAGGGCAAGGCGCTCTACGTCGGCGTCTCGAACTACTCCGCGGAGCAGACCCGCGAGGCCGCCCGCATCCTGGGCGAGCTGGGCACCCCGCTCCTCATCCACCAGCCGCGCTACTCGATGCTGGACCGCCGTCCCGAGGACGAGGGCCTGCTCGACGCGCTCGACGAGCTCCAGGTCGGCTCCATCGTCTACTCCCCGCTGGAGCAGGGCGTACTCTCCGCCCGCTACCTCGACGGCATCCCCGAGGGCTCCCGGGCCGCGAGCGACAGCCCCTTCCTCAACTCCGACGCGCTCACCGAGGACCTGGTGGGCCGGCTGCGCGAGCTGAACGACATCGCGAAGTCCCGCGGCCAGACCCTGGCCCAGATGGCACTGGCCTGGGTGCTGCGGGGCGGCCGGGTCACCTCGGCGCTGGTCGGCGCGAGCAGCGCACGGCAGATCGAGGACAGCGTCGGCGCGATCCGCAACCTGGACTTCGACGCGGACGAGCTGGCCCGTATCGACGCCATCGTCAGGCGGTAGCACCATCGCGACGCCCGGGGCGCCCGCCCCGGGCCCACGCGTCAGGAACCGATCCGTTCCTCCAGGCGCACGCTCACCGTGTCGCCCTCCTCCTTGCCGATCGCCTTGCGGATGTCGGCCTTGACGGGCAGCTTGTGCGTGCCGTCCCCCAGGGCCATGAAGGAGCTGCGGAACGGATGGCCGTCGATCGTCCCGCGGACCTTGACCAGGCCGCGGGTGCCGAAGAACTCGACGGACCGGGGCCAGACCAGATAGGTCCAGCCGCCCTCGGCGGGGCTCTTGCGCAGGACGGCGGTGAACTCCGCGTCCAGTTCTCCCGTGACGGCCATGACGTCCTCCGGTGCTCGGCGGTCCCTTCCTCGTGCAGACTGCCGGACACCGGGGAACTCATCGCGGTGCGCCCTCGTCATGGCGGGCGGTTGCGGAAAAGGGCGATCAGCCTGTGGGCCCCTGCGCCCCTCGCCGGATTCAGGCCAACTCCGGGGGGTGAATATGCCAGGAGAGTGGCCGGAAAGTCGTGGTGACAGTGATTCAGTAGTGAACATACTGACCTGCGAGAGCGCTTTTCACATCGAGCGACCGCGCCCTCACGCACAGCACGCGAGCCGCAGCAGAAGCGAAGCCGGGCCGGCAGACGGGCAGGGCAACGGGGGAGGGTCACGTGCACGACGAGTTTCTGTGCCACGTCACGGCGTACGGAGTCTGCGACGGCCGCCGTATCGGGGTGCCCCTCGGAACCTACCGGGCCCCCACCCTCGCCCTCGCCCTGTGGTGGCTGCGCGACCGCGCCTCCTGGATCGCCCAGCGTCTCGATCCCCAGCCCGACGCCGAGCACTTACCGCCGGGCGCGCTCGTGCCGGTCGCCCACACCGTGCCCGACGTGCCCGGGCTGCTGCGCGCCTGGTGCGCCGATCCCGCCCAGCAGGAGCGGGTCGCCGAGGAGTTGGCGGCCGGACGGCTGGTACGCATCGCCACCAGTGACGAGACCACCGAGTACGAACTGCTCGCCGAGTCCGTGGACACCCTGCGGATGCAGCGCGCCGCTCCCTTCGTCGGCATCACCGTCGGCTGACCCGCAGGCCGCCCGCCCGTCGGCCGCTGGAGCCGCTCATCGCCCCGCTCGCCCAGGCGCAGAACAGGGCAAATCGGTAGAATCTTGACCATGGCGCAACCCTCGGTAGCACCAGAGCTCGTGCTGGAGACAGAGACGGGCACCACCGTGATGATTCCGGGCCGCGACTACCACGTGGGGCGCGACCCGATGTGCGACATCGTCATCGACGACGACCGGGTCTCCTGGCACCACGCGGTGCTGAAGCCCGAGGACGGCCACTGGACCATCGAGGACGAGGGCAGCACCAACGGCACCTACGCCGACGGCCGGCGCATCCACGAGCGGGACGTCGGACCCGGCAGTGTCATCCGCTTCGGCAACCCGGCCGACGGGCCGCGCCTGACCCTCACGGGCCGCCCCGCACCCCGCGCCCGCACCCCCCAACGCCCCTCCGCCGTCTCCATGCCGGCCCACACCGGCACCTACCGGCAGCCCACGACCGTACGGCCGCTGCCCTCCCGCACCGTCCGCATCGGCCGCGCGCCCGACAACGACCTGGTCATCGACGACCTCTCGGTCTCCCGGCGGCACGCCGAACTGCGCGCCCTGCCCGACGGAACCTACGAGATCGCCGACCTGGGCAGCCACAACGGCACCTACCTCAACGGCGGCCCCGTCACCAGCGCCCCCGTCGGCCAGGGCGACATCGTCGGCATCGGCCACTCGGCGTTCTGCCTCGTCGGCGACCAACTCCAGGAGTACGTCGACACCGGCGAGGTCTCCCTCGACGTGCAGGACCTCGCGGTCTCCGTCGACCGCGGCCGCAAGACGCTCCTCGACCACGTGTCGTTCCCGGTGGGGGAGAAGTGCCTGCTCGCCGTCGTCGGCCCGAGCGGCGCCGGCAAGTCCACGCTCCTCAACGCCCTCACCGGCCAGCGGCCCGCGGGCCACGGCACCGTCCTCTACGACGGCCGCGACCTCTACCGCGACTACGCGGAACTGCGCCAGCGCATCGGACTGGTCCCGCAGGACGACATCCTGCACGCGCAGCTGACCGTCCGCAAAGCCCTCTCCTACGCCGCCGAACTGCGCTTCCCGCAGGACACCGCCAAGGCCGAGCGGCGCGCCCGGGTCGACGAGGTCATCCGCGAACTGGGCCTGGAACAGCGCGCCGACCAGCCCGTGCACAGCCTGTCCGGCGGTCAGCGCAAGCGGGTCAGCGTGGCCCTGGAACTGCTGACGAAACCGTCGCTGCTGTTCCTCGACGAGCCGACCTCCGGCCTCGACCCCGGCATGGACCGCTCGGTGATGCACATGCTGCGCGGCCTCGCCGACGACGGCCGGACCGTCATCGTCGTCACCCACAGCGTGCTCAGCCTCGATGTGTGCGACCGGCTCCTCGTCCTCGCGCCCGGCGGGAAGATCGCCTACTACGGGCCGCCCGAGGACGCCCTGCCGTTCTTCGGCTTCGAGGAATGGCCGGAGGCCTTCGAGGCCTTCGACCGGGACACGGACCGGGACTGGGCGGGGGAGTACCTCGCCTCGCCCCTGCACGGCCGGTACGTGACCGACGCCTCCGCGCAGCCCCGGCAGCCGCGGTCCGAGCCCGTCGTCATCACCGCCCCGCCCCGGCCGCGCAGCCGGGGTGCCCAACTCGGCACGCTGGTACGCCGGTACGCGGCCGCGCTCAGCGCCGACCGGACCTTCCTGATCATCATGATCGCCCTGCCGTTCGTGATGGGCGCGATGGCCCGCGCCCTGGCGGGCGGCAAGCTGACCGCCGACACGGCGATGAACGCGCTGCTCATCCTGTGCGTCGGCGCGGTGCTCACCGGGGCCGCCAACGCCGTCCGCGAACTCGTCAAGGAACGCGTGATCTACCAGAGGGAACGGGCGGTGGGCCTGTCCAGATCCGCGTATCTGATGTCCAAGGTCATCGTCCTGGGCGTCATCACCGTGCTCCAGGCGGTGGTGCTGACCCTGGTCGCCCTGTTCGGCGTGGACCTCAACGCACCGGGCGGCGAAGGCGTGCTGATGCCGCCGCTGGTGGAGATCACGGTCGCCGTCGCCCTGCTCGCGTTCACGGCGATGATGCTCGGCCTGCTGGTCTCCGCGCTGGTGCGCAAGGAAGAGGTGACGATGCCGCTGCTCGTGCTCATCGCCATCGTCCAGGTCGTCTTCTGCGGAGCCCTGCTGAAGCTGGCCGACACCCCCGGACTCGAGCAGCTGGGCTGGCTGGTGCCGGCGCGCTGGGCGCTGGCCGCGATGGCGGGCACGGTCGGACTGGGCCGGATCGTGCCCGACGACCTGACGAAGGACCCGCTGTTCGAGCATGCGGCGGGCACGTGGCTGCTGGACGTGGGGATGCTGGTCGTGCTGTCGGTGCTCTTCGGGTTCCTGGTGTCCCGCATGCTGCGCCGGCACGAACCGGCCGTCATGCGGAAGTAGGGAGCGCCTATGACGACCCCCGGCTTCCGGCCCACGCACGTCGTCCCGCAGCACGGGATGCCCGCCTGGGAGGCCCCCGACCCGTCCCGGCCCACCGTGGACCTCGACCCCCTGCTGCCGGTGCAGCTTCTGGAACGGCAGGGCGACTGGGGGCACGTGCTGTGCTTCAACGGCTGGTCGGCCTGGGTCGACGGGCGCCGCCTGGTCGCCGTACCGCTGGATCCGCCCGCCGCGGACGGGCCTCTCACCCGTTCAGCCGATCCGCGGCCGCTGCTGGGCCGGGCGCAGGAAGCCCTCGCGCGTTACCGCTCCGCGGTGGAGGACCTCGCGGGTGGCCTCGACCGCGAGTCGTTCCGCACCCGCACCCACGGCATGCGGGTCGGCGTCGTCGTCGACGGCGAGTCCGTGTGGCTCTACGACTCCGCCCACGGGCACTGGGTGTACGCCGACGGCAGCCGGACGACCACGTACGCGACGGACGAGACCCCGGCCGCCGAGCCGGAGCCGCGCCCCGCCGAGACGCCCGTGCACCCGCCCACGCGAGTGGTGCCGCCCGAGGGCCCCGCCGACACGCCCCCATCAGCCCGGAGCGCACCGGCCGGACCGACGCGGGTGGTACCACCGGAGTCCCCCGAGCCGACGGGGGCTGCCCCACTGGAGGCGCCGGAGCCATCGAAGGCGGCCCCGCCCGAGGCGCCCGAACCGGAGGGGACCGTGCCTGCCGCCCCGGAGCCGACCCGAGTGGTGTCTTCGGGTACTCCTGAACCGACCCGAGTGGTGTCTCCGAGTGCTCCTGAGCCGACCCGGGTGGTGTCGCCCGAAGGGCCCAAGCCGCAGGGGAGTGTGTCCCCGGACGCTCCCGAGCCGACCCGGGTGGTGTCTCCGGATACTGCTGAGCCGACCCGTGTGGTGTCTCCGGGTACTGCTGAGCCGACCCGTGTGGTGTCGCCGGAAGGGCCCGAGTCGCAGGGTGGTGTGTCCCCCGAGGCCCCCGAGCCGACCCGGATGGTGGCCCCGGACGCCCCCGAACCCGAACGGGCGGCGCCTCGCGAGGCTCCCGAGCCCACACGTGTGGTGGCGACCGATGCCCCTGATCCCACACGTGTGGTGGCGCCCGATGGCCCCGAGCCGACGCGTGTGGTGGCGCCCGGTGCCCCCGAGCCCACTCGCGTCGTGCCTCCCGATGCCCCGGAACCGACGAGGGTCGTCTCCCCCGATGCCCCCGAACCCACCCGCGTCGTGTCCCCCGAGGACCGGGAGGGCACGGCCGAGGGTGAGGCGGAGCGGTCGGCTGCGGCGCCGCCCACCCGGGTCGTCTCGCCCGAGGGTGACGGCCGTTGAACCGCGAGACGAGCCTGTTCTCCGGGCGGCCCTCCGAGCTGGTCGGGCAGCAGATCGCCGGGTACCGGATCGAGCAGGAGATCGGACGCGGCGGCATGGCCGTCGTCTACCGGGCCCGGGACCTGCGCCTGGAACGCACCGTCGCCCTGAAGCTGCTCGCCCCGGAACTCGCCCGCAACGACACCTTCCGCCGCCGCTTCACCCACGAGTCACGGGCCGCCGCGGCGATCGACCACCCCCACATCGTGCCGGTCTTCGAGGCCGGCGAGACGGACGGCGTGCTGTACATCGCGATGCGGTACGTCGCCGGCAGCGACCTCCGGCACGTCCTCGACCGCGAAGGCCCCATGACACCCGTCACCGCCCTGCGCGTCGCCGCCCAGGTCGCCTCCGCGCTCGACGCGGCCCACGACCACGGACTGGTCCACCGGGACGTCAAACCAGGCAACATCCTCGTGTCCCGCGGCACCGACAGCGACCACCCCGAGCACGTCTACCTCACCGACTTCGGCCTGACGAAGAAGTCGCTGTCCCTCACCGGCTTCACCACGGTCGGCCAGTTCGTCGGCACGCTGGACTACGTCGCACCCGAGCAGATCTCCGGCAAGCCGGTCGACGCCCGCTGCGACGTGTACGGCTTCGCCTGCGTCGTCTTCGAGACTCTGGCCGGCCACCCGCCCTTCATCCGCGACGACGACATGGCCCTGCTCTGGGCCCACCAGTACGACGAACCGCCGCCGCTGACCGGTGAACGGCCCGACCTCGACCCGCGGGTCGACCCCGTCTTCGCCCAGGCCCTCGCCAAGAGCCCCGACGACCGGTACCCGTCCTGCCTCGCCTTCGTCGCCGCCCTGCGCGCCGCGACGACCGGCGGCGGGGCCGGGGGCACCAGAACGCCCACGCGGGTCGACCGGCAACTGCCGGCCGCGGGGGAGGAGCGGCCCAAGCCGCCGCCGCGCTGGGCCGAACCGGTCTTCGTGCAGCGGATGTAGGGCGGCCGTAGAGGGGCGTCAGCCCTTGCCGTCGGGGCGCACCTCGCCGCGCCGCCGTACGTGGCGCGCCAGCAGCGCCCCGGCGAATCCGGTCACCAGCCCCCAGGGGACGGCCAGACCGACGGCACCCCACAACTTGGGTCTCAGGAACAGCTCGCCCCCGAGACCGCCGCCCAGATCACCGATGCCGAGCACGGACAGACCCAAGTGCGCCGAGATGCGTCCGACGAGGCAGATCATGAACACCGTGAGCACGAGGGCGACCGCCATGTGTACCGCGTGCTGCCAGGCCCGCACCCGGGCCGGTGACCGGGCCGCCATCACGAACGCGGCGGCCAGCAGCAGCACGACGTCGACGACCAGCAGCCACCACACCCGGCCGTCGTGCTCGGCGAGGGTGCGCAGATTCAGCTCGGAGACGTCCGGGGTGCGCAGCACCTCGTCCAGCACATGCGGCATGGGCAGCCCGAAAGGCCCCTCCACCCGCCCGTTCCAGGTCGCGCCGAGCCCGATCGTCAGCGCCAGCCACACCAGGTTGGGGATGCCCAGCAGGATCACCGCGAACGTCTCCCGCGCGTGCCCCTTGGTCATCGCGACGATCAGGGCGACGACCACACCGATGACGACGCAGGCCAGCAGCAGCGCGACCATCGCGTACGCGGCCGGGCGCACCGACGCCTGGAAGCGCAACAGCCGCGCGGGCAGCGGAGCCCCGCGCGACACCAGCAGCGCCAGCACCAGCACACCGGCCAGCCAGACCACGCCGACGAACACGGACAGCGGGACGTCGGTGGTGAAGCCGATCCGCGGCGAGGCGCCGAACAGGTCGCCGAGGTCACCGAGCGCGTCGTCCCCGAGGGAGATCTCGAAGGTGTGGCGGGCGGCGAGCGTCAGACCGATCAGCGCGAGCAGCCACAGGGCCACCACCCGCCCGGCCCAGCCGGCCAGCTCCCTGGCGCCGGCCACCGCGCGGTGCCGCAGCGGACGCAGGAACCCCCAGGCGATCACCAGCGCCCCGGTGAGGGTGACGGACAACGGAATCACCGTCAGGCCCGCCCGCGTCTCGGCGAGGTCGCCGGCGCCTCCGGCGACTTTCACCGTGCCGCCGACGGCGGTGACCATGGTGGCCGCGACGACGGGGCCGAAGGAACCGTCCGGAAGGTCCGCGGCCCCGGCCGCCCACAGCCCCAGGGCGGACACCAGCGCCATGGCGAGCAGCCCGCCGAGCACCGTGACGAGGGCATGCGCCCAGCCGTGGCGGGCGACGGCCCGCTCGCCGGGGGTACGTGCCTGGCCGGAGGGGGTGCGCGAACTCACGGTGTCACGCTAAGCAGTCCCCGGGCCGGACGCCCGCCGGAGAGGTCCGTCCGCGTCGGCTTGCGGGGCGTACGGGACCGGAGCACACAATGAACTCGTAGTGGAAAAAGCGGCATACACCGGTATGAATCACCCCGGCTGTATGGAGGCCGCAGAGAACCCACGCGGGAGAAGAGCTCGTGAGCGTCGATCCACCGTCGTCCGGCCGCCCCACAGGACCTCCCTCGGGCCCGCTGTCGGGTCCTTCCCAGCCTCCCTCGGGCGGCGGCGGCCCGCCCTCCGAACCGCCGAGCGGCGGCGGCAGGGAGCCGGAGCCCCGCCGACCGTGGTGGGGGTCCGTGCCCCGTGTCGCGATCATCGCCACCGCCGTGGTGGCCGCCGTGGTCCTGGCCGTGGTGCTCTCCCGGCCCGACAACGGCGGCACCGGCGCGTCCGACGGCGGCACCAGCACATCGAGCGGCGAGATCTTCCTCCAGCCCGCGGCCGACACCGGACCGGACCAGTTCACCGAGTCGACGGCCCAGGAGGACAGCTCCGCCTCCCCGGTCACGCCCTCGGGGGACACCGAGTCGGCCCCGCAGAACGCCCTGCGCGGTGTGAACGGCGACGCCCCCGGCCTGTACGGCGGCACCCGCAACGTCGCCAGCTGTGACGTGGAGAAGCAGATCAAGTACTTCGAGGACGCCCCGGACAAGGAGCGCGCGTTCGCCTCGGTCCTGCGCATCCAGCCGTCCGAGGTCCCCGACTACCTGCGCTCCCTCACCCCCGTGCAGCTGCGCATGGACACCCGCGTCACCAACCACGGCTACAAGAGCGGCGCCCCCACCAGCTACCAGGCCGTCCTCCAAGCCGGCACGGCCGTCCTGGTCGACGACCGCGGCGTGCCCCGGGTGCGCTGCGCGTGCGGCAACCCGCTGACCCCGCCGGTCGCCCAGCAGAGCGCACCCAAGACGACCGGCAACGCGTGGCCGGGGTACAAGTCGTCGAACGTCGTCATCGTGACGCCCGCTCCGCGGCCCGTCGACGAATTCGTGATGTGCGAAGCCGACGGCGAGTGGTTCAAGCGTGAGGCGGGGGACACCGGCAACAAGGACCGCAAGACGAAGAAGCCCGACAAGCCCTCCCCGTCGGCCACTGTCACCACGCCCACGTCGCCGACCGACTCGACGTCGTCGCAACCGCCCACGAGCGAACCGCCGACCTCGGACACGGACACCTCGGGGCCGACGACGGACGAGCCGCCGTCGTCCGACACCCAGCAGCCGCCGCCCGACAGCGATACCGGCAACAACACCGGCAACAACACCGGCAACAACACCGGGAGCCACACGGGGAGCGACACCGGCGGCGGCACGACGGAACAGGCGCCGGCCTCGTGATGACCGACCCGATCGGCCGAAGCGAACGCGACTCGAGCCGGCCCGCGCGGCACGACTCAAGCGGCGCGGACCACCAGGGCGTAGTCGCCGAGCCCGAGCAGCCGGTCGGCCGGCAGGTCGCCGTGGGTGGTGACGACCGCCTCGACCCGGCCCGTCCCCGGCTCGAACACGACGTCCTGGACCGTGCCGAGCGTGTCGCCCGTCTCGGTGAGGATCCTCAGGCCCGGCAGCTCGTGGTGCGGCGGCACGTGGGCCGGTTCGGCGGGCGTGCGGACCAGCACCGCGTCCGGGCCGATGGCGTGCAGCGCGCCCCAGGCCAGCACGGTCTCCTTGCGGGAGTGATGGCCCCGTACCCGGACATGGGTGACCACACCGGACGCCGCGTCCACCGTCAGCGACTTCACGGTCCCGAGCTCTTCCGCCTCGGTCAGGGTCAGCACCGGCAGGCCCCGCGCCTCGGAGAACAGCATCATGGCGCCGTCCCCTCCCGCCCGGCCTGGAAGGCGCCGATCCGGGCGACGAAGGCGGGCAGGTCGTCGGCGACGAAGCGGATGGCGTCCGCCGGGATGACCAGGGCGCGTCCGGAGACGGCGAGCGTCTCGCCCCGCGGCACGTACACCCGGTGCCGGCGGCGTCTGGAGCCCTGCACCAGGGCCTTGCCCGCGGCGATCCGGAAGCCCACGACCCGGCCGGTGGTTCCGCTCTCGACGATGACGTCGAGCACCGTGCCGACCTCGGCGCCCTCGTCGGTCAGCACCTTGGCGTGCAGCACCCGGCCCTGCTGTGCCTCACGCCGTGCCACCACGACGGAGGTGTCCGCCAGCGCGCGGGCGTCCCGGACCATGACCGCGTACGGGCCCAGGGCGTGCACCGCCGACCAGGGCAGACTCTGTTTCAGCGGGCCCGACAGCAGACCCCGGCCGCTGAGCGTGAAGCCGGTGATCCGCCCGGCGGCGGGGTCGAAGACGGTGTCCTTGATCTGGGCGACGGCGTCGCCGCCCAGCGTGACCACCGGCAGGGTCGTCAGACTGCGTGCGGCCAGCAGCTCGTTCATCGCAGGCCCTTTCCGCCGGGGCGGCGCCGGACCGCGATGACGGTCCCCGACCGCCGGCCCGCCTGCACGGCGAGCGTCACCGCCGCGACGGCGGCGAGCGCCGCGAGCACCACGACCAGCCATGTCCACCAGGCCACCGCGCACCTCCGGTGATCCGGCCCGGCCGCCCTCGGCCGGCCCTGATTCCTTCCGGGTGCCCCGCGAAGGGGGGACAATGCCCCGGGATCGAATGGGGGAGAATCTGTCAGGACTGTGAAGACGGGCCCGGGGTACGAGCACTGGTGCAGAGCGTCCGGCCAGTCCGGCTTCCGAGAGAGAAAAGAATGATCGACCACCTGGACGGGGCAGTGATACCGACTGGTTTCGACGTGCCCGTGGAACCGCTGCGGCGGGCGGCACACTACACCGGCGAGCAGGGCTGCATCGCCGAGGCGCGGTCCTTCGCCGCGCTCTTTCTCGACCAGCTCAGGACCGAGTGGTGCGCACAGATCGACGAGCGCGTCGACGGCGCCGTGCTGCTGGTCGTGAGCGAACTGATCACCAACGCCGACCGGCACAGCAACGGGCCGTACATCCTGGAGCTCGTCGGCACCGACGCCGCGGTGACGGTCTCCGTCTACGACAGCAGCTCCGCACTGCCCCGGATCTTCCCCCGCAACCCCGAGCGCATCGGCCGGCACGGCCTGGAGATCGTCCACGCGCTCGCGGAGCAGGTCAGCGTGGAACGGGTGCCGGTGGGCAAGCGCGTGCGCGCCGTGCTGCCGCTCTCCGGCACGAACCAGGGCTGAGACACCGTCGCGGCCGGGCGGAATCCGGAGGCGGCTCACGGTCGCGGGTGCCGCCCCACTCCCGCGTGGGGGACGGCACCCGCTGGTCGGACGAGGCGGTCAGGCGCAGCCCAGCTCGCCCAGCATGCCCTCGCGCAGTCGCATGATGATCCGCTTGATCAGGCGGGAGACGTGCATCTGTGAGCAGCCGAGCTGCTCACCGATCTCCGCCTGGGTGGCCTCCTCCACGAACCGCATGTGGATGATCTGCCGGTCGCGCTCGCTCAGCTCCGCCATGAGCGGCGCCAGCGAATGGAAGTCCTCGACGAGCCGCAGCCCGTCCTCCTCCACACCGATGAAGTCGGCCAGGACCGCCTCGCCGCCCTCCGGGCCGTCGCCGGTCAGGGCGGCGTCCAGCGACGACGAGTTGTACCCGTTCGCCGCGATCTGCCCCTCCACGACCTCGCGCTCGGAGATGTTCATCAGGGTCGCCAGCTCGGCGACCGTCGGCTCCCGGTCCAGACGGCTGGCGAGCTCCTCACGGGCCTTGGCCAGCTCCACGCGCAGCTCCTGGAGGCGCCGCGGCACGTGCACCGCCCAGGTGGTGTCCCGGAAGAACCGCTTGATCTCGCCGACGATGTACGGCAGCGCGAAGGAGGTGAACTCGACCTCGCGCGAGAGCTCGAACCGGTCGATGGCCTTGATCAGGCCGATCATGCCGGTCTGGACGATGTCCTCCATGTCGTCGCCGCGCCCCCGGAACCGGCCGGCGGCGAAGCGTACGAGCGACATGTTCATCTCGATCAGGGTGTTGCGCGCGTACTGGTACTCGTGCGTTCCCTCTTCGAGTTCCGTCAGGCGCTGGAAGAACTGGCGGGACAGCTGCCTCGCGTCCCGCGGGGCCACGGACCGCGGGTCCACGATGCCCGGCAGTGCTCCGTCACCCGCGCCGGCCTCGGTGTTCTCCTCGACGACCTGTGCCTTCGACCGGATCACGGCGGTCTCCATTACCTCTCCCACGAACGTCGCGGCGGACATCTGCATAGGTACTCCCGGGTTGCGGGTACCCGGGTTGACGCGCACCATGCCCTCCGATTGTGCCCTGGGCGAAATCGGGCGGAATGTTCCCTTCCGTCTCCTGTGGCAGGTGATTCCACCCAGGGCGGAACGCCGGGCCCTTCCCCCGGCGGCCGGGATTCCTAGGCTGGAGAAGTGAGCAACCACCTGCCGAACGAAGCCCGAGTCATCCCCCTGCGCCCGCACGGTGCGCGCCCCTCCGGCGCAGCGCCGCGCCAGGCGCGCCCGGCCCCCGCCGCGAAGGAGCCGCTGTGGCGGGACCTCGTGGGCGACGTCCTGCGCCGTGAACGCCTCGCTCAGGAGCGCACCTTGAAGGACGTCGCCGATGAGGCACGGATCTCCGTGCCCTATCTCTCGGAGGTGGAGCGCGGCCGCAAGGAGGCCTCCTCGGAGGTCCTCGCGGCCGCCGCCCGCGCCCTCGGACTGGGCCTCGGCGACCTGCTCACGAGGGCGCAGGGCGAACTGACCCGCGTCACCTCGCGCTACACGGCCGGCAGTCGCCGCGGGGCCACCATGTCGTCGCGCGACGGCATGTGCCTGGCCGCCTGAGCCGTATCTCCGGCCGGCGCCTCAGACCTTGACGAGGCGCCGGCTGAGCACCTCGTCGGCCAGCCCGTAACCCACCGCCTCCCGCGCGGTGAACACCTTGTCGCGGTCCATGTCGGCCCGCAGGGCCGTCACGTCGTGGTGGGTGTGCCGCGCCAGCACCTCCTCCACCTGGGAGCGGATCCGCACCATCTCCTTGGCCTGGAGCGCCAGATCGGACACCATGCCGCGCTGCCCGCCCGCGGCCGGCTGTCCGAGCAGCACCCGCGAGTGCTCCAGCACGAACCGCCGCCCGGGGTCCCCGCCGGCCAGCAGCACGGCCGCCGTGGAGGCCGCCTGCCCGACGCAGAACGTGGAGATCGGCGCCTGGACGAACGTCATGGTGTCGTAGATCGCCATGAGCGAGGTGAACGAGCCGCCCGGCGAGTTGATGTAGATCGCGATCTCGCTCTCCGGGGAGGACGACTCCAGGTGGAGGAGCTGGGCGATGACGACGTTGGCGACGCCGTCGTCGATCTCGGTGCCGAGGAAGATGATCCGCTCCGACAGCAGCCGGCTGAACACGTCGTAGGACCGTTCGCCCTGCGGGGTGCGCTCGACGACGTTCGGAATCGTGTACGTACCCATCACTGCAGCCCCATCCTGCGCCGGGTGGCCGCCGGGCGGACGTCCGCGAGGGACTCCACCACCCGGTCCACCATGCCGTACTCCCTGGCCTCCTCGGCCGTGAACCAGCGGTCGCGGTCACCGTCCCGGGAGATGGTCTCCGGGCTCTGGCCGGTGTGCTCGGCGGTGATCCGCTCGATGGTCCGCTTGGTGAACTCCAGGTTCTGCGCCTGGATTTCGATGTCGGCGGTCGTGCCGCCGATGCCCGCCGACGGCTGGTGCATCATGATCCGCGCGTTCGGCAGGGCGTAGCGCTTGCCCGGCGCGCCGACGCTCAGCAGGAACTGGCCCATGCTGGCCGCGAAGCCCATGGCCAGCGTGGAGACGTCGTTGGGGATCAGCCGCATCGTGTCGTAGATGGCGAGGCCCGCGTGCACCGCGCCGCCCGGGCTGTTGATGTACAGACTGATGTCGGTGTGGGCGTCCTCCGCGGACAGGATGAGCAACTGGGAGCAGACTCGGTTGGCGGAGACCTCGTCGACCTGGGTGCCCAGCAGCACGATGCGCTGCGCCAGCAGCTGGGCGGCCAGATGGTCGTCGAACCGGGTCGGAGGGGTGTCGCCCTCCTCCGCCCGGGGGGCGAGTGTCGTGAGTGGAGTCATCGGTTCTCCTCGTCGCGGCGACAGGTGCCGCGGACAGGTCGGGGATGTGCCGTCGACTCCACTCTTGACCCAGGGCGATGCCCGCGAACGGTTTCTCTGCCCTCGGCAGATCCGCTACCGGCAGAGTCCGAACGCTCAGCCCTTCTCGCGCAACTGCCGGAAGAACGCCCGCACATCACCGACCAGCAGGTCCGGCTTCTCCATCGCCGCGAAGTGCCCGCCGTGGCCGAACTCCGTCCAGTGGACGAGGTTCTCCGTCCGCTCGGCCCTGTGGCGCAGCGGGATCTGGGGATCGCCGAAGAAGGACGCCACCCCGGTCGGCGTGGTGGACGGCTCCTGCGGGGCGGCGATCCGCTCGCCCCGGGCGTGGGCACGCTCGTGGTAGAGCCGGGCGGAGGAACCCGCCGTGCCCGTCAGCCAGTACAGCATCACGTTCGTGAGCATCAGGTCCCGGTCGACGGCCTCCTCGGGCACCTCCCCGGAGTCCGTCCACTCCTGGAACTTCTCGACGATCCAGGCCAGTTGCCCCACCGGGGAGTCCGTGAGCGCGTAGGACAGGGTCTGCGGCCGGGTGGACTGCACATGGAAGTAGCCCGTCCCGTCGCGGGACCATTCCCGCCACCGCCGCCACGAGGTGAGCGTGCGCTCGCGCTCCGCGGGGCCCAGCGCCTCCAGTTCCCCGGCGGTCGGCTCGGTGGCGGCCTGCGCGCCGGGCAGCAGATTGAGGTGGACGCCGACGACCCGGCCGGGGTGGACGCGCCCCAGCTCGCGGGAGATGGCCGCACCCCAGTCGCCGCCCTGGGCGCCGAACCTCTCGTAGCCGAGGCGGGTCATCAGCTCGGCCCACGCGTCGGCGATCCGGCGCGCCTCCCAGCCCGTCTCCCGGGTGGGGCCGGAGAACCCGAAGCCGGGAATGCTCGGCAGTACCACGTGGAAGGCGTCGGCCGGATCGCCGCCGTGGGCGGCCGGGTCCGTCAGCGGCCCCACGATGTCGGTGAACTCGACGATCGACCCCGGCCAGCCGTGCGTGACGATCAGCGGGGTGGCGTCGGGCTCGGGGGAGCGGATGTGCGCGAAGTGCACCCGGGCGCCGTCGATCTCGGTGGTGAACTGCGGCCAGGCGTTCAGCCGCGCCTCGGCGGCCCGCCAGTCGTACGCGTGGCGCCAGTACCGCACCAGCTCGTGCAGATAGTCCGACGGAACGCCGTACGTCCAGCCCACGCCGGGCAGCTCGTCCGGCCACCGGGTCCGGTCGAGGCGGTCGTGGAGGTCGTCGAGGTCGCTCTGCGGTACGTCGACACGGAAGGGACGGATGCCGTTGTCGGCGGGCGTGGACGTCATGGCGGGGAGCCTAGTTCCGAACGGTGTAGCGGCCACGTGGATTTTGCCGGCCGCCCGGCCGATGAGTTCCAGGGCCCTGGCCGGTCGACAGTGGTGACAGCGTTCCACTCCTGGAGGAGGACTCATGACCACCGACGGTTTCACCACGTGTCTCTGGTTCGACGGCCAGGCCGAGGAGGCCGCCCATTTCTACGTCTCGGTCTTCAAGAACTCCAGCGTCGGCAAGATCGCGCGCTATCCCGAGGGAGCGCCCCAGGCCGCCGGCACCGTGATGACCGTCGAGTTCACGGCCAACGGGCACCGCTTCCTCGGGCTCAACGGCGGCCCCGAGTTCACGTTCAGCGAGGCCACCTCCTTCATGCTGTTCTGCGAGAACCAGGAGGAGATCGACTACTACTGGACGAGGCTCACCGAGAACGGCGGCGAGCCCGGCCCCTGCGGCTGGCTCAAGGACCGGTTCGGCGTGTCCTGGCAGGTCGTCCCGGACCGGCTCGACGCGATGATCACCGACCCGGATCCCGAGAAGGCGGCCCGCGTCACCCAGGCGTTCATGGCGATGAGCAAGTTCGACATCGCGGCCCTGGAGAAGGCTTACGCGGGCGAGTGACGTGCCGCCCACAGGGGCGGAAGCGCCTCCCACAGGGGCGGACCCGGCTCCGCCCCGGCTCCTACGCCGCCCCCGCCCCTACGCCGTCTCGGCCAGGATCTCCCCGATCACATGCCGGGAGTTCTCCGCGACCGGCGGGTTCGTGTCCCAGTAGTACGGCAGGGCGATGACCGCGATCGACAGGGCCCAGCCCCGGGCCCGTGCCCACTCGGCCTCACCGGCGCCCACGGCCTCGCGCAGGACACCGCGGGCCTCGGCGGGCAGCACACACCAGGCGCCGATGAGGTCGACGGCCGGATCGCCGACCCCCACCGTGCCGAAGTCGATCACGGCGCTGAGCCGTCCGCCCGTGACCAGGAGGTTCCCGGCCATCAGGTCGCCGTGGGCCCACACCGGCGGCCCCGTGTGCTCCGGGGCGCGCAGGGCCGACTCCCACGCCTTCGTCACCGCGGCGGTGTCGACCCGCCCCGCCAGCCGCGCGAGCGCCTCGCGCAGGAACGGCTCCCGTGCCGCCAGCGGCACTCCCCGGTAACCCGGCGGGCCCTCGGACGCGTCGATCGCGCGCAGGGCCGTGACATACGCCGCCAGGTCCTCGGCGAGCGGCACGGGTTCCTCGAGCGCGCCGGGCACCGGGTTGTGGCCGTCCAGCCAGCCGTACACCGACCAGGGCCAGGGAAACCGGCCGTCGGGCTCGCCCCGCCCGAGGGGCTCGGGGGAGGCGGCGGGCAGCGCGGGGGCCAGCCGGGGCAGCCAGTACAGCTCGTGGGTGATGGCGTCCACGGCGCGGGGGTGCCGGGGGAGCCGTACCACCTTGTCCGCACCGAGGCGGAACATGGCGTTCTCCGTCCCGGAGGACTCCAGGCGCCGCAGGGGCAGTCCGGCCCACTGCGGGAACTGCTCCGTGATCAGCCGGCCGACCAGCGGGACGTCGACGGCCAGCTCGTCCTCATGCATTCGCACCGCGCACATGGCGCCCATTCGAGCGGTCAACGCGCCGCCTGTCGAACGGTTTTGGTGACCTCCCGGGCCAGCCGCAGGATCCCCGGGGAGCGGACCGGGCAGGGCTTCGGCCTGCTGGTGGTGGGCGCCAGACAGAAGTGCAGGTAGTCGTCGTCGCGGTGCAGGGCGGTGCGGTCGCGGCCGGGCTGGGTGCACAGGCCGCGGTGGGCACGCTCGTAGGCCGTGCACGGCAGGGACCGCGTCCAGGTGTAACGGCCGCCGGCCGGGCTCACCGCCTTCCCGGCGTCCGCCACCAGGTCCCCCGAGGCGGCGGCCCGCTTCTCGTAGAGCGCGTTGACACGCCGGACCCGGTCGGGGGTGATCGGATCCGGGCCCTGCGCCACCCAGACGATCCGCGGCCGGCTGCCGCCCCCGGCCGCGGCGATCTGCTCGGTGAGCCGCCGGGCGTCGGCGTCGTAGCGGCTGAAGTACCGGGCCGGGGACTTGTCGTAGGTGATGCCGTCCATGCACGGCGTGTAGCCCCAGGAGTTCCCCCAGAACTGCAGGACCACGACGTCGGGCCGCAGCCTGCGCACCAGCGCGGCGGCCTTGTCCGCGGCCGGGACCAGGGAACGGTCGGCCGTGCCCTCCAGGTAGTCGCACAGGGTGGTGCCGGAGTACGGGGCGCCGGTGTACTTCGCCCTCAGATCCCGGCGCAGCTCCTCGCCCAGGACCTTCTGGCCCTCCATCGCCAGCGAGTCGCCGAGGTACAGCACCGTCGGCGCCTTCCCCGGCCGCGGGCCGGGGGAGGCGGGGGCGCGCTGGTGGGTGGTCGTCGACGCGTGCGGCGCTGCCGGTGCCGGCTCCTCGGGTGCGGACGCGGGATCCCCGCACCCGCCGAGGAGCATCCCGGCCAGCAGTGCTCCCACGACCCACGGCTTGCGCATACGGCAACTCCCGCCCCGGCCACCGAAAGGGCACTCAGGCAAGCACAGCCGGGCGCCGGAGGGAAGACGCCCGCCGTGCGGCGGCCCACTCGACGCGCGAGCAGGCCCCCGGGTGACTAGCGTGAGGAAGCGGACGATTCCACTCAGACCCCACTCAGATCCACTCATTCGGAGAGGGCCGCAGCCATGGCCGTGCAACCTGAAGGAACCCCGTGCTGGGCCGACGCGATGTTCAGTGACCTCGAAGGGGCCAAGAGCTTCTACGGCGAGGTCCTCGGCTGGACCTTCGCCGAGGCGTCCGCGGAGTTCGGCAACTACACGGAGGCCTCCGTGAACGGCAAGGCGGTCGCCGCCGTCGTCCCGCCCATGCCCGGCCAGGAGGGCCTGTCGCAGTGGTGCCTCTACTTCGCGTCCCGGGACGCCGCCGCCACCGCTGCCAGGATCCGTGATCACGGCGGCGAGGTGCTGATGGAGCCGATGCAGGTCGCCGACTTCGGCACCATGTGCCTGGCCCGCAGCCCCGATGGCGTCGTCTTCGGCGTCTGGCAGGCGGGCACCCACGAGGGCTTCCAGGCGATGGGAGAGCCCGGCGCCTACACCTGGGCGGAGGTCTTCACCCGCGAGCCGGAGAAGTCCGACGCGTTCTTCCCCGCCGTCTTCTCCTACCGGCAGCGGGACATGCGGGACGGCGAGATGGACTTCCGGATCTACGACCTGGGCGACCGCACGGTGCTGGGCCGGATGAAGATGGGCGAGGAGTTCCCGCCCGAGGTGCAGCCGTACATCAACGTCTACTTCGGCGTCGAGGACTGCGACGAGGCCGTGGCGAGGGCCGGCAAACTCGGCGGCGTGCTGCGGTTCGGCCCGATGACCACCCCCTTCGGCCGGTTCGCGGCGATCAGCGACCCGCAAGGGGCGAACTTCTCGGTGATCGACACCGCGACGACCGAGGGCGAGATGCCGAAGCTGACCGACGTGGCGTAGGGCCCGGACCTCTCGGCCGGGGGGCCCGCGCGGCATGGCATGATCGAGCGCATGCGTGAACGTGTAGTGGCCGCGTGTGACGGGGCTTCGAAGGGAAATCCCGGGCCCGCCGGCTGGGCCTGGGTCGTCGCCGACGCTTCCGAGACGCCGCAGCGGTGGGAGGCGGGGCCGCTCGGCAAGGCCACCAACAACGTCGCCGAACTCACCGCGCTGGAGCGCCTGCTGGCGGCGACCGAACCGGACGTGCCGCTCGAGATCCGCATGGACTCGCAGTACGCGATGAAGGCCGTCACCACCTGGCTGCCCGGCTGGAAGCGCAACGGCTGGAAGACCGCTGCCGGCAAACCGGTCGCCAACCAGGACCTCGTCGTGCGCATCGACGAACTCCTCGACGGCCGCTCGGTCGAGTTCCGGTACGTCCCGGCCCACCAGGTCGACGGCGACCGGCTCAACGACTTCGCCGACCGCGCCGCCAGCCAGGCCGCCACGGTCCAGGAGGCCGCGGGCAGCGGCCTCGGCTCCCCCGAGCCGCCGCCCTCCCCGGACACCCCGGTCAAGGCCCCGCGGTCGCGCCCGCGTGGCGGAGCCGCCCGCGGCGCCAAGACCGCGGGCGGGAAGGGCTCCGCGCGCACCATCAAGGCGAAGTTCCCCGGCCGGTGCCAGTGCGGCCGCTCCTACGCGGCCGGCGAGCCCATCGCCAAGAACGACAGCGGCTGGGGCCACCCGGAGTGCCGCACGGGCGCGACCGTCTGATCAGACGTCGAACGTGTAGTGCGGTGTGTGGTCCAGCAGGTCCGCAGGGGTCATGTCGTGCCACGGCCGCATCGTCTCGTCGAGGTCGATCACGTTCGGCGTGCCCGCGGCCGGCAGATAGCCGGAGCCGGGGTGCCGGCGCTGCCACTCGGCCCACAGCTTGTCTATGTAGGCGTGATGCAGCCAGAACACCGGGTCGTTGGGGGACACCCCGGTGGCCATCTGCCCGCCGACCCAGACATGGACGCGGTTGTGCAGGTTGACGCCCCGCCACCCCTCGAGGTGGTTGCGGAAGCCGTCCGAGCCGCTGTTCCAGGGCGCCATGTCGTACGTGGACATCGACAGCACCGACTCGACGTCGGCCCGCGTCGGCAGCTCGCGCGTCCCGGAACCGAGGGAGCGCCGCAGGAACGTACGGCTGTCGACCCGCACGTTGATCGGCCAGTCGCCGCCGGACGCGGAGAACGCCCCGTCCGTCACCCGGCCGTCCCGCTCCCGCCCGGTGCCGCCGAGGAAGTCGGGCGCCCACAGCGAGGCGCGTGGCGTACGGTCGACGGTCCAGTCCCAGTACGGCAGCGACACCGACGCGTCCACCGACTGCAGCGCCCGCTCGAACTCCAGGAGGAATCTTCGGTGCCAGGGCAGGAAGGACGGTGAGCGGTGCCCGGTCCGCTCGCCGTTGTCGGTGTCGGAGACGATGAACGCGTTGTGCGTCGTGACGAACGCGTCGTAGCGGCCGCTGCGCTTCAGCTCCAGCAGCGCGGCGACGAAACGCCGCTTCTCGTCGGCGGTCAGGGTGGACTGGTTCTTGCGGACAGCCATGTGCGGGTGCTCCAGATGCCTTGCGGGGCGGGTCAGTTGGCGGGGAAGGGCAGCAGGGGCGCGCCCTGCAGCTCGTCCACCGCGGCGCGGGCGGCGGCGCGCGGGGTGGCCACCGGGTCGTAGTGGCTGACGACGCTGATCCAGCTGCCGTCGGCGTTGCGCATCACATGCAGCTCGACCCCGTCGACGAACACCGCGTAACCCCCGCCGTGGTGCCCGTGGTGACCGGACCCGGTGGCCGGACGGCCCTGTATCCGGCGCCCCTTGTAGACCTCGTCGAAGGCCCCGGGGGAGTCGTGGTGCCCGGCGGCCGAGGCCGGGACGACGGCCGGCAACGTCCCCGCGCCGGCGGCGAGGACGGCTGCGGCGGTGAGCGCGCTGCGACGGCTGAGTTCCGGCATGCGGACCTCCTGAGTGGATCGGGTTGATGACCCCGCAATGCCTACCGGCCCGCCCGCTACCGGGAGAAATCCACCCGAGCCGGTTGGCTGCGATCCGGGCAATTCCCCTTATGTCGTGCAAGGTTGAACAAAGATGATCTTGCCGTGCGGGGGCTGCGCGCCCGTACGGAAGGGGAAATTCCACCCACGAGGGGTGTTGTGGCGGATGTTTCTGCCCGTGCGGTCCGAGGCTCGTGGTGCGCGTCACGCCGCGAAACTGGCGCGATTCGGCGGACCGGTCGGAGGGGTCCGGCTCCTGCTACTCTGCGTCCGCAATCGACAGCGCTCGGTAATTCTCAGGGGTGTTCGTGAAGGTCGCCTGTGTCGGCGGCGGGCCCGCCGGTCTGTATCTCTCGATCCTGCTCAAGCGGCAGGACCCGTCCCACGACGTCACCGTCCACGAACGCGATCCGGAGGGTTCCACCTACGGCTGGGGCGTGACGTACTGGCGCCATCTGCTCGACCGGCTCCGCGAGCAGGATCCGGAGTCGGCGGACGTCCTCGACGCCGACTCGGTCCGGTGGAGCGACGGTGTCGCCCACGTCCGCGACCTGACGACCCGGCACAGCGGCGACCAGGGCCACGGCATCGGCCGCCACCGGCTGCTGGAGATCCTCGCCACCCGGGCCCGCGACCTCGGGGTACGTCTGGAGTACGAGCGCGAGATCACCCCCGGCGACCTGCCCTCCGGCACCGATCTGATCGTCGCGGCCGACGGCGTCCGCAGCGCCCTGCGCACCCGCCACGCCTCGCACTTCGGCAGCCGCCTCACGCCCGGGCGCAACCACTACGTCTGGCTCGGCACCACCAAGGTCTTCGACGCCTTCACCTTCGCCTTCGTGGAAACCGGCCACGGCTGGATCTGGTGCTACGGCTACGGCTACGGCCCCGACCGCAGCACCTGCGTCGTCGAATGCGCGCCCGGGACCTGGACCGGACTCGGGCTCGACCGCGCGAGCGAGGCCGACGGCCGTGCCCTGCTGGAGAAGCTCTTCGCTGACGTCCTGGACGGACACCCCCTGCTGGGCCGCCCCGGCGGCACCCCGTGGCAGACCTTCCGCACCCTCACCAACGACAGGTGGCACCACGGCAACCTCGTCCTGCTCGGCGACGCCGCACACACCACCCACTACTCCATCGGCGCCGGCACCACCCTCGCCCTGGAGGACGCGATCGCCCTGGCCGCCGCGCTGCGCGAGCACCCCGGGCTCCCCCAGGCCCTCGCCCACTACGAGCGGGAACGCAAGGCGGCCCTCCTGCCCGTGCAGAGCGCGGCCCGCTACAGCGCCCAGTGGTACGAGAACCTGCCGCGCTATATGCACCTGCCGCCGGAGCGCATGTTCGCCCTGCTCGGCCAGCGCCACTCGCCGCTGCTGCCCTACATCCCGCCCCAGCTGTACTACCGGCTCGACCGGGCGGCCGGGCAACTGGAACCGCTGCGGCGGTTCAAGCGCTGGCTGGGGCCGAAGCTCGCGGGAACCGTGCACGCGCGGTCGCTGGCCTCCCGGGAATAGCCCGCGCACTATTGGGTGAATTGCCATTCACCAGCTACGGTGAATGGCAATTCACCCGCGCCTCACCCGGCGCTGCCCGCTGGAGAGCCGATGGACCAGACCGCCGCGATACCCGAGCCGCCCGGTGCGAGCACCCTCCGGGAACGGCTCACCGTCCCGTGCTCGCGTTCGGCGGCATCCTCATGGCCGTCATGCAGACCGTCGTCGTGCCCCTGCTGCCCGACCTGCCCCGGCTCACCGGCGCCTCGGCGGCCACGGTCTCCTGGATGGTGACCGCCACCCTGCTCTCCGGCGCGGTCCTCACCCCGGTCCTGGGCCGGGCCGGCGACATGTACGGCAAGCGGCGCGTCCTCATGGCGGCCATCGGGCTGATGACGGCCGGCTCGGTCCTGTGCGCCCTGACCTCCGACATCGCCGTGCTCATCGCCGCCCGCGCCCTGTCCGGAGCAGCCGCCGCGGTCGTCCCGCTGTCGATCAGCATCCTGCGGGACGAACTGCCGCCGGAGCGCCGGGGATCGGCCGTGGCGCTGATGAGCTCCACCGTCGGCGTCGGCGCCGCGCTCGGCCTGCCGCTCGCCGCGGTGATCGTGCAGTACGCGAACTGGCACACCATGTTCTGGGTGACCAGCGCCCTCGGCGCCGCGGGCGTGACCCTGGTGTGGTGGGCGGTGCGCGAGTCGCCGGTGCGCGAGCCCGGCCGCTTCGACGTCCCGGGCACGATCGGGCTGGGCACCGGGCTCGTCTGCCTGCTGCTCGGGGTGTCGCAGGGCGGGCAGTGGGGCTGGGGCAGTGCCCGTGTCGTGGGGCTGTTCGCCGCGGCCGTCGTCGTGCTCGCGGTGTGGTCGTGGCAGCAGCTGCGCGCCGAACGGCCGCTGGTGGACCTGCGGTTGGTGGGGCAGCCCCGGGTCGGCCTGTCCCATGTGGCCGCGCTGCTCGCCGGGTTCGCGTTCTACGCCAACACCCTCGTCACCGCCCAGTTGGTGCAGGCGCCCGCGGCCACCGGGTACGGACTCGGGCTGTCCATCGTCGCCACCGGCCTGTGCCTGCTGCCCGGCGGCATCGTCATGCTCCTGCTCTCGCCCGTCTCCGCCCGGATCTCGGCGGCGCGGGGGCCGCGCATCACCCTGGCCCTCGGGGCGGCGGTGATCGCCGCCGGATACGCCGTGCGCATCGCCGACAGCCGCGAGCTGTGGATGATCATCGCGGGTGCCACGGTCGTCGCGGTCGGTACCACGCTGGCCTACTCGGCGCTGCCCACCCTCATCCTGCGGGCCGTGCCGCCCGAGCAGACCGCCTCCGCAGGCGGGGTCAACGTCCTGATGCGCACGATCGGCCAGGCCGGATCCAGCGCCGCCGTGGCCGCCGTGCTGGTGCACCACACCAGCCCGGTCCGCGGCGTTCCGGTGCCCACCCTGCACGGCTACCTGCTGGCGTTCGCGATGGCCGGCGCGGTCGCGCTGGTGGCCGCCGCGGCGGCGCTGTGCATCCCCGGCGACGTGTCGCCCGACGCGTACGACGGTCCGCATCAGGGCCGCGTCCGCCCCCGGGGCGCGCGCGACGAGGCGATGGAGGGAGCATGAGTGCCGTGAGCACTCCACACGACACGCCCACACCCGCCCGCCGGGACGCCGAGTCGACCAGGGCGGCCATCCTGAAAGCGGCCCGCCATCTGCTGGCCCGGCACGCGCACGGCGACATCACCCTCAAGGCCGTCGCCGACCGCGCCGGGGTGAGCCCGCCGCTGATCCTCAAGTACTTCGGCAACAAGGACACGCTGTTCGCCCGGGTCATGTCGTTCGAGACCGACGCCGACGCCCTGCTGGCAGCGCCCCTGGACGACCTCGGCCCCCACATGGTCCGGCACGTGCTGGTCAGCCAGTCCGAGCAGGGCGCCGACCCGCTGCTGCGGATCGTCTTCGCGCCGCTGCACGGAGAGCAGGGCGACATCCTGCGCGCCAACTTCCGCACCCAGGTCACCGACCGGCTCACCGCCCGGCTCACCGGCCCGGACGCGGGCCTGCGCGCCGAACTCGCCGTCGCCACCCTGCTCGGCCTCGGCGTCATGTACGGCATCGCGCGCGGCACCGCGGTGCGGGCGCAGGCCGTCGACGCCCTGGTGGACCGCTACGCCCCGGCCGTGCAGACGTACCTGACGCCCTGACGCCCTAGCCGAACAGCCGGTCCAGGAAGGCGTTGCCGTACACGCGGTGCGGATCGAGCCGGTCCAGCGCCGCGTCCGCCTCCGCCCACGCGTCCCGGCCGACCGCGTCCGGGACGACGCCGCCCAGCACCTCCTCGTCGTCCCACACCCCGTCGTCCGTGTACGCCCACCCCTTGGACCACTCGACCCGGGTCAGCGCGAACCCGCCGTCGAAGGTGCCCAGCAGGAACCGCTCGATCTCCCGCAGGAACGCCTCCGCGTCCGGTGTGCCCGGCAGCGTCAGGATGTCCAGCCACACGGCCGTGTCCCACCCGGGGTGGTCCTCGGGCGGCCGGAGCGCCGACAGCAGCGGCGGACGGGCCCCGGCCACCCCTGTGTCACCCGGGTCGTCCACGCCGGTCACCCGGATCTCCACCGAGCCGTTGACCGGGAAGCTCCCCCGGGCCGCGTAGGCCGTCAGCCGCTCCCGGTAGAACGCGGCGAATTCGGAGACGACCCGCTGCACCCGGTCCCGGGAGGTGAGGACCGCGTAGCCGTTGGCGTGCACCCGCAGCGTGGTCGGCCTCAGATACAGCAGCGTGTTCTTGGACGGCCCCCAGAGGTCGGCGGACAGGGTCGTCACCAGCCCCAGCGCGGCGGCCTCGTACTGCGCGGTGCCGAGCAGCGGCGCCAGGTACCAGGCCGCGTCCGACGTCATCCGGCCGACCAGCTCCGCCACCGGCCCCGGGATGTTGTCCGAGAACGGGTAGTTGTACGGCCGTGTCACCTTCCGCGAGGTCAGCGGCCGGGTGGGGGAGACGCTCCACACCTTCAGCCAGGGGTGCTCGGTGAAGGCGAACCAGATCGCCTCGACCCGCCCCGCCGCGTCCAGGTAGCTCGCGAACGTCCGCCCGCCGCCCGAGCCGGGCGCGGCGAACAGCTCCCCGGCCGGGATGTCCGTACGGCTCACGCACCTGAGGTCGGTGTTCGCGCCCACCCGCAGCACCACCTCGGTCACCAGGGCCCGCCCGAGATGGGTCAGCAGCGCGGCGCAGTCCGCCTCGTCACGGTGGAAGGTGCGCAGCACGTACGCGCCGGCCCGGGCGTCCCACACGACCGCCGTCAGGGACAGGACCAGATTGCTGAGCGAGCCGTACGTGTGCCCGGGCAGCCGCCGCTCGCCCCGCGCGGGGACGGCGGTGCCGTGCGCGTCGACCGCGAGGGCGCCCCCCAGGGTCAGCACGCCGGGCGCGGGGGCCGCCGTGACGCCGAGGCCGTGCTCCTCCAGGAAGGTCAGCAGAGCTTCCGAGGTCACGCCGGTACCCGCGCGTACGGCGGTGGGGGAGTCCAGGGCCAGACCGGTGAGGTGGGGCGCGGTGTCGACGAGGAGGACCGGCGCGCCGGTCGGCGTCCCCTCCGTCACCGTCAGGGGCGACCAGCCGTGCGAGGCGCCCCGGGCGCGCACCCGCCACCCCTGCCGCCACGCCCAGTTGACGACGTCCACCAACTGCTCCGGGCTGCCCGGCGCACAGGCCCACAGGCCGTCGGCGGTGATCTCGCCGACCCAGTTCCGGTAGGCCGAGCGGTACAGCGCGACGTCCGCCGGGAAGTCCGGCAACTCCTCGGCCGCGACCGCCGGATCCGCCGGCAGGCCGGGCACCACGGCCAGCGCGGCGGCCGTGAGGAGGAAGCCCCTGCGGGTCCAAGCGGAGGCGGCCGACGGGTGGTTGTTCGTTGCACCAGTGGTCACGTGGAGTCACGCTAGGAGCCGCTTGACACGTGCCGCGTTCCCGCCGCATTGATTCACTCGTGTGAGTGAATCGGGCGGGCTCGACGAGCCGGATCGACACGTTCCGCGCGACGCCGTGACGGATGACAGACTGACGCCCATGGACGAGCGCACATTCGACAGGTCGGACCAGCACGCCTCCGTCATCGGTCTGGGCACCTGGCAGCTGGGGGCCGACTGGGGAGACGTCGACGACAAGGAAGCCCTCGCGGTACTGGAGACGGCGGCCGAGTCCGGGGTGACCTTCTTCGACACCGCCGACGTGTACGGCGACGGCCGCAGCGAGCAGACCATCGCCACGTTCCTCAGCGGCCGCCCGGACCTGCACGTCATGGTCGCCACGAAGATGGGCCGCCGGGTCGACCAGATCCCCGCCAACTACGTGCTCGACAACTTCCGCGCCTGGAACGACCGCTCCCGGCGCAACCTCGGCATCGACCGCATCGACCTGGTGCAGCTGCACTGCCCGCCGACGCCCGTCTACTCCACGGACGAGGTGTTCGACGCGCTCGACACCCTCGTCGAGGAGGAGCGCGTCGCCGCCTACGGCGTCAGCGTCGAGACCTGCGAGGAGGCGCTGACCGCCATCGCCCGGCCCCATGTGGCGAGCGTGCAGATCATCCTGAACCCGTTCCGCATGAAGCCGCTGCGCGAAGTGCTCCCGGCCGCGCGCGAGGCGGGCGTCGGCATCATCGCCCGCGTTCCGCTGGCCTCCGGCCTGCTGTCGGGCAAGTACACCCGGGACACCGTCTTCCCGGAGAACGACCACCGCACCTACAACCGGCACGGCGAGGCCTTCGACCAGGGCGAGACCTTCTCCGGCGTCGACTACGCCACCGGCGTCGAGGCCGCCGCCGAGTTCGCGGCGCTCGCCCCCGAGGGATACACCCCGGCCCAGCTTGCCCTGCGCTGGATCGTCGAGCAGCCCGGCGTCACGACCGTGATCCCCGGCGCGCGCTCACCCGAACAGGCCCGGGCCAACGCGGCCGCCGCCCGCCTCCCGCAGCTGCCCGGCGAGACGCTGACGGCGATCCGCGACCTGTACGACCGGCGCATCAAGGACCAGGTCGAATCCCGCTGGTGAGGCCGCCTCTCACGGCTCCAGGAGCAGCTGCCTCTCCTGCTCCTGGTCGCCGGAGGCGGCGCCGTCGTCGCGTGCCGTGAAGGCCCGGCTCAGCGTGTCGCTCGCCCGCCGCACGGCCTCCGGGCTGCCCTGCACGGTGACGGTCACCGGTGCGGACAGCCGCCCGGCGGCCGTTCCGCCGCCGCCGGAGGGACCCGCGTCCCCGTCCCCGTCGAAGGTCGCCGTGTGGACCGTCGCGTTCTCGTCGGCGGGAAGCTCGTCGGGAGACCCGAACGTGCCTTCCAGGGCCCGGACGACCGCTCGGGCGTCGTCGGCGCCTCCGCCGCTGAGCGTCACGGTGAGCTGCGTACCGGACATGAGTCCACGACCTCCTCGGTTCTGCGTCGTTCGCGCCGTCCGTGTAACCGTCCCCTGATCGCTCAAACCGCCCCCGGGCGGACGACGACTCCTTCCGGGGAACCCGGGAAGTTGGGAAGGAGGAGGGCTCAGGTCTCACACCGGGAGGAACAGTGGTGGACGCGGCAGAGGGCGGGGCCATGCGCCGGGGGCGCAACGAGACGGAGGAGGAGAGAGCGGACCGGATGTGGGTGGAACTCATCCAGGAGGTCCGCGTGGCGCAGATGGGCGTCCAGATCCTCTTCGGCTTCCTCCTCACGGTGGTGTTCACCGAGAAGTACGACGACCTCTCCGGCACCGACCAGACGATCTATCTCGTGACGGTCGTCCTCGGCGCCTGCGCGACCGGGGCGCTCATCGGCCCGGTCGCCCTGCACCGCATCGTCGCCGGGCGGCGCGTCAAACCCCAGGCCGTGCGGCTGGCCTCCCGGCTCACCCTGCTCGGCCTGGTGCTGCTGCTCGCCACGACCACCGCCTCACTGCTGCTCATCCTGCGCGTCGCCACGCACGACGGATTCGTGCCCTACCTGGTCGCCGGTGTGGTCGGCTGGTACCTGCTGTGCTGGTTCGTCCTGCCGCTGTGGACCCGGCACCGCTACACGTCGAAGTGACGGCACCGCCGCCAGCTGCCGGTCGTGCACCCGGCTGAGCAGCAGCAGCGAGGCGATGGCCCCGGTCAGCGCGCAGAACATGTCCCACTGCGTGTCCCACACATCGCCCTGGGTGGCGAGAAAGGCGTCCGCCGCGTGCCCCCCGGCCACGGCGGCCGCCCACTCGAGCATCTCGAAGACGGCACTGAAGGCCAGGCACGCGCACACGGTCAGCGGAGCGAGCCAGCGGCTGCCGCGCAGCGGCGAGGTGCGCACCAGCAGTTCGCGCACCAGCACGGCCGGGACGAAGCCCTGCATCAGGTGGCCGAACCGGTCATAGGGATTGCGGTCCAGACCGAAGACGTCCCGGACCCGGTCGCCGAGCGGCACCTCGGCGTAGGTGTAGTGGCCGCCCACCATCAGGACCACGGCGTGGAAGGCCAGCAGGCAGCACAACAGGCCCGTGAGCGGGAAGCGGCGGCGGGTCAGCACCAGCACCGGCAGGCCCACGACGACCCACACGACCTCCAGGAACCAGGTCATACGGTCGTGCGGGTTCCACCCGGACAGCGCCAGGACCGCGACCACACCCCAGGCGAGGGCGGCGGGCAGGGACGGCCGGGGACCCTGACGTACGTCGGACACAGCGGACATGGCGGGCTCCTCTCGAGGCAGCCCATCGTCCGGCCGGAGGCGGGTCCTGGGCATGAGTACGCCTACTCAGACCGGCCGCGCCTCAGCCCCCGGCGAGCACGCCCGCCAGGAAGTCGTCCACATGGACCTCCTCGCTGCCCGGCCGCACCACCTCGTAGGTCTCGCGAAGGAACGCCGCGAACCCGGGCGCCCAGCCGAACACCACGGCGTGGTGGCGCCCGCCGTCGGCGCGGGCGTCGCCGAGGAACTCCAGGCGCAGCTCCTGCCACATCCCGCGGGACACCGGGCGCATCCGCACGTCCCCCACCCCGACCGGACGCCGCAGCGCGTCACCGAGCATCTCCCGGTCCAGCTGCCACCGGGCGAGAACACGGCCGTCATGGCTGAAGACCACGGTGACGGCGAACGGGTCCGCGGCGTCGTAACTCAGGTGGGCGAGCACGGAGAAACGGTCCGTGTCGCCCGCCTGGAGCTGCACCACCAGGGTCTTGTGGACGAACGAGTTCACGAGGGGGCCTCCGGGAAGAACCGACGTAGAGCCCTCTAGTACCCCCGATTTCGACGGAATGCTCAGCCGACCGGGTGATTCCCGCGAGCACCGCGCAGTGATGCGATGCACACCGCGACGGCCCGCTGCAGATCCTCCAGACGCTGCACCATGTCGTCCTCGTAGAACTCCCCGGCGTCGTCGAAGGTCAGCTCCTCGAACACCTTGGTCGCCTTCTGCAGGCTGCTGTAGAACTTCGTGCGCCGCTCCTGCACCCGCAGCCCCGGGTCGGCCTCCACCACCTCGACGACGAGGGACTTCATCGTGTCGTACGCCTCGGCTGCCCACTCGCCGGCGTCCTCGCCGTCGTCGAGCTCGTCGATGAGCGACAGGTGCCGCTCGGCCTCCTGACGCAGGTCGGCGGGGGCGTCGACGGTCTGCCCGGCGGGCGTCTTGATCTGCCCCGACTCGGCGATCTGGCGCACGTACCCGATCCGGTCGGCCGCCCTGCTCTCCCCGGCGACGGCCTTCTTCAGCTCGTCGGTGCGCACCACGTCACGGGCCAGCTCCGACTGCAGGTCCGGGTCCTCGCGGACCCGGTCCAGCAGGGCCTGGCGGGCGGCACGGGCAGTGGAGGGGTCGGCGAGGATCGCGGCGCGCAGGGCGGTGGGGTTCTCCGCCACCTCCAGGGCCTTGGTGGGCCGGATGCCCTCCGCCTCGGCGGCCTCCGCGATGGCCGTGCCGCGCTCGGACGTGGCGCTGGTGCGGGAGACGTAGTAGCTCAGCCACACGTCGGCGTCCGGCAGGTCCACCTCCTGACCGGGCGTCAGCGCCTCGAAGTGCGGAACCATGCCGTCGTCCGCCGCCCGGTCCCACGCCTTGTAGTAGCGCATGACCCGCTCCGGGGAGCAGCCGGCGAGTTCCGCGAACTCCTTGGCGGACACCTTCGGCGTCTCGTCCGCGCCCTGACCGCCGGGCCGCACACTGCGTGCCACCTTCAGCCCGAAGGCCCACCCTCCGGTCCGGGCGTACGCCCCGAACTCCCGCGCGTCCCGCGCGACCAGGTCGGAAACGGGCACCGCGGCGACGGGGGTCTCGGGCGGGGTGAGGGCAACGGTCACGGACGACTCTCCGGAGGCGGGGCGGATCGGACTGCACATCGGACTGCACGAGGTGCGCACGGAAGCCTAGCGGCACCCGCTGACCTCGCCGTTCACCGCCCGCGCGGCCCGTGCGAAAACCGTCGTCGGAGACAATGGCCGGGGCTTCAGCCGAACGCGTCGCGCAGCGCGGGCAGCAGGGTCTTCTCCGACCAGTCCAGGTACGCCGGCTGCGACTCCCCGCCGATCTGGACGAGCGCGATCTCGGTGAACCCGGCCTCGGCGTAGGGGCGGACGGCCTCGACGAACGCCTCCGGGTCGTCACCGCACGCAATCGCGTCGGCGACGTCGTCCTGCGTGACGAACTGGGTGGCCGCGTCGAAGGAATCGGGGTGCGGCAGCTCCGAGTTGACCTTCCAGCCGCTGCCGAACCAGCGGAACTGGGAGTGCGCCCGCTCGACGGCCGCGTCCCGGTCGGGGTCGTAGCAGACCGGCAGCTGGCCGATGCGGGGCTTGCCCCGGCCGCCGTGCCGGTCGAAGGCCTCCAGCAGGCCGGCCTTGGGCTCCGTGGCGATCACCAGGTCACCGAGCCGGCCCGCGAGTTCGCACGACCGCTCACCGGAGACGGCGATGCCGATGGGCGGGGCCTCGCCGGGCAGGTCCCACAGCTTGGCCGACTCCACGTCGAAGTGCGTGCCGCGGTGGTTGACATGGCCGCCCTCGAAGAGCGCGCGGATGATCTCCACGGCCTCCTCGAACATCTCGTGCCGCACATCGACGGACGGCCAGCCGCCGCCCACCACATGCTCGTTGAGGTTCTCGCCCGACCCCAGCCCCAGCCGGAACCGGCCCTCGGACAGCAACTGCAGCGTCGCCGCCTTCTGCGCCACCACCGCCGGGTGGTAGCGGAACGTCGGGCACGTCACATACGTCATCAGCGGGATACGTGACGTCGCCTGGGCGGCCGCGCCGAGCACGGCCCACGCGTACGGCGAATGACCCTGCGAGCGCAGCCACGGGAAGTAGTGGTCGGAGGTCACCGAGAAGTCGAAGCCCGCCTCCTCGGCCCGCACCACATGGTCGACGAGGGCTCGCGGGCCGGCCTGCTCGGTCATCATCGTGTATCCGATTTGCACCATAACCGGCGAGTCCCCTGACAGCGGGCCCGGAAACGGCTCGATCAAGGTCGCCGACGGGTGCAGGATGCATCCATGAGTGCTTCCCCCCTGCCGACTTCCGGTCCGGCCGCCCAGGGTGTCGACGCCTGCGGCGTCCACGCCTTCCTCGACGCCCTCGAAGCCGCCCCCGAGATCGAGCCGCACAGCCTGATGATCATGCGGCACGGGCAACTGGTGGCCTCCGGCTGGTGGGCGCCGTACACCCCCGAACGCCTCCACCTGCTGTACTCGCTCAGCAAGAGCTTCACCGGGACCGCGGCGGCCCTGGCCGAGGCCGAGGGACTGATCGACTTCGACGCGCCGGTGATCTCGTACTTCCCGGAGTTCGAGGCCGGCATCACCGACCCGCGCAGCCGGGCCATGCTCGTCCGGCACGTGGCGTCCATGGCCAGCGGCCACCGGCGGGACACCGTCGACGAGGCATTCGGGCGGGATCCCGCCGAGCCCGTACGGGGGTTCCTGCGGCTGCCGCCCGACGAGGACCCCGGCACGGTCTTCGCCTACAACCAGCCCGCCACCTACACGCTCGCCGCGATCGTCCAGCGGGTCACCGGGCAGTCGCTCAGCGACTACCTGCGGCCCCGGCTGCTGGATCCGCTGGGCATCGGCGAGGTGGCCTGGCGCCGTGACCGTGCCGGCCGCGAGCTCGGCTTCAGCGGCCTGCACGCCACCACCGACGCCGTCGCCCGGCTCGGCCGGCTGTATCTGTGCGACGGGCTGTGGGAGGGCAGGCGGCTGCTGCCTCAGGGATGGGCGGCCCGCGCCTCGCAGCCCCGCATACCGACCGCGGGGGCCATGGGCGACGTGAACCGGCAGGACTGGGACCGGGGTTACGGCTACCAGTTCTGGGCGTCCCGGCACGGCTACCGGGGGGACGGCGCGTTCGGCCAGTTCTGCCTGGTGCTGCCGGAGCACGACGTGGTGATCGCGGCGACCTCAGCGACCGAACGGATGCAGGAGTACCTGAACCTGGTCTGGGAGCACCTCCTGCCCGCCTTCGGGCCCGAGCCGCTGACCGGCCGAGAGGCCGCCGACGCGGAGCTGCGCGAGCGCCTCGGCCGGCTGGCGCTGCCGCCCGCCCCGGGCCGCGCCGCACCCCAGGAGCGGGAGCAGGACTGGACGGCCGCCGCGTTCACCCCCGCCCAGGAAGACGGACCCGTCCGGGCGGCCGGGCTCACCCGGGACGCGGACGGCTGGACCCTCACCCTCACCGGGGAAGGGGACAGGCCGGACCGCCCGGACCGGCTCGCCCTGCCGCTCGCGGGGGAGGGCTGGAGGGTCGCCGAGGAACCCGCGCCGACCGCGGCGAGCGGCGGCTGGACCGATGCCGGCACGCTCGCGGTGGAGGTGGTGTTCCTGGAGACCCCGCACCGCCTGGCACTGACCTGCTCCCTCGCGGACCGGACACTCACCGCGCACTGGCGCACCCAGCCGCTGCACGGCGGCCGGCTCACCACCCTGCGGGCACCGCGCAGCTCAGACTGAGCCCGGTTGGAAGGTCGTGAGGAACGTCCGCAGCGCCTCCTGGTTGGCGGCGTCCTCCCACTCGGCGTCCGGGGTCGTCCAGCGCAGCGAGAAGCTCCGGCCCTCACCCAGCAGGACGCCCCGGCCGAAGGTGTGCACCCGGGTGCCGTCGGCGTCGGTGGTCCACTCCATGTCGGCGGCCTTGCGGGCTTGGTACGTCGTCGCGCGGATCGCGCCGATCCGGTCGTAGCCGTCCGCCTGCTTGAGGTTGGGCTCGACGTCGTCCCGCCACACGGCCACGGGGTCGGGGCCGGCCTGATCGCTGAAGGTGACGGCCAGCGTGCGGTCGTCCCCGTCGGCGCCGAAGACGGCCCGGTACGCCCCGCCGTCGCGGTCGGTGTCCAGGCGCTTCCAGCCCTCGGGCAGCGCGACCGAGAAGCCCTCCGCCGCCCGGTAGCGCTGGAAGCCGGGCGGCAGGGCCGTGGCCGGGGCGGACGGGGTGGGCGTGGGAGCCGGGGACGACGGAGTGGGGGAGGGGGACGTGGGCGGCCCGGACGGATCGGTGCCGCCACCCGCGCCCTCGCCCGGCGTGGCGGCGGAGGCCGGCGGCCGGACCGGTGATTCGGCCGTGTCGTTGCCGCTGTCCGTGCCGGGCAGCCCCTGGGTCGCGGCGAGCACGGCGACCGCGACGGTGATGACGGCCAGGGCCGTTCCCGCCACCATGGTCCGTCTGCTCCACGCCGGGCTCCCCGGCCGCATCGCGGCGTACACGCCGCGCAGCCGCGGGACCGGTGCCGCGGCCAGGGCCGCCTGGGGATCCTCGGTCAGTGCCCGGGTCAGCGCCTCACGCACCACCTCGCGGGTCAGCCGCTCCCGTGAGTCCTTGCGGAGCATCCCCTGCACGGCCTGGGTGAGCGGCCCGGCGCGCACCGGCGTGCGCAGCGGCAGCCGGTCCACGCCCTTCAGGGTGTTCTCCGGGCGTCCCCGGTCCCGGAAGGGCGGGCGCCCCTCGACCATGGTGTACAGGATCGACCCAAGGGCCCACAGGTCGGCCGCGGGGCCGATGCGCTGATCCCGGGCCTGCTCGGGGGCGGCGTACGCGGGTGCCGTGAGCCGGGGCGCGAGGGTCGCGCCGGCCAGGCCGAAGCCGGTGATGACGACCGAGTGGTCCTCGCGCACGAACACCTGGCCGGGACTGAGCTCGCCGTGTGTGATGCCCCCGGCGTGCGCGGCGTCCAGCACGTCGAGCAGCTCCAGGCCGATCCGCGCCGCCCGCACATAGTTGAACGTGCCCCGCTCCGCGAGGAGCTCGGCGAGCGGGGTGCCGTCGATCCACTCGTTCACGGTCCACAGGGCACCGGCCTCCTCGACGGCGTCGACAACCGTGGCGATCCGGCCCGGGCACAGCAGTGCCATGTTCTCGGTGGTGCGCAGCAGGCGGGCGGCGGCCCGGCGCTCGGCCCCGCCCGGGTCCTCCGGAAGCCCGACCTGGGTCACGAGGCACGGGCGGGAGATCTCACCGGCCCCGGTGTCCTCGGCATACCAGCAGATGCGGTTGGTCTCGCGCTGGATGATCTCTAGCAGCCGGTACCGGCCGGCGACCAACTGGTGTGTGGAGACGTGCGCCCTGCCCATGGCCATCCCTCGCTGGAAACCTGGCTCTGACCTTTTCCTGAGGTACGGGGGATGAGGCGCCCTGCGTTCAAACGGATCGCAACTCCGTGTTCATTTCTGTCTTTTGTTCAAGAGAAGCGAGCAACTGTGCGAGGAAAAACGGTCTTTCGCCGCCTCGGGTACGGTCTCGGGCACGCTTCACCTCGGCCGCCGAGGCCGTGGCGGCCCGAGATGAATTCGCCCGCCGACGCCCGCGGATTCGCAAATTCCCGCCCGGCCTGGGGGTAACCGGCGGTAAATGCGGACGTGTGCAACGTCTGAACTCGAAGCCCTCCGATGAATTCCGCGCCGGATTCCCCCGAGGACCGCCGCAAGGTCAACGCAGACCGAAGCGACGTGACCAGGCGAACAGATCGCCCGTCGTCGCGTTGCCCCCGCACACCACCAGGCCGAGCCTGGCCCCGTCGCCGACCCGCTCCAGGACCTGCCGGGCGGCGGGCAGCAGGCAGCCGGCCGCCGGTTCGGCCCACACCTTGGCGTGGTCGGCCAGCTCCAGCGAGCCCCGCACGGCCTCCCGGTCGGGAACCACGAGGACCTCGGTGACCAGGGCGGAGACATGGTCGTACGTCAGCTGCGACACGGACGGCGCGCTGAGGGTCGAGACGATCGACGACAGGGCGACCGGCAGCGGGCCACCCGCCGCCAGCGCCTCGGACATGGCCTGCGCGCCCTCGGTCTCCACGCCCCACACCCGCACCCCGGGCCGGCAGGCACGCAGCGCGGCGGCGACGCCGGCGATCAGGCCACCGCCCCCGATGCTCACGAGGACGTCCGTGAGCTCACCGGCGTCGGCGGCGAACTCCAGCCCGACCGTGCCCTGTCCGGCGATCACCACCGGGTCGTCGAAGGGGTGGACCAGGGTCAGCCCCTCCTGCTGGAGCCGCGTCATGAGCGCGAACGCGCCGTCCATGTCATCGGTCAACCGGACCGACGCGCCGGCCGCCTCCGCGATCTCCACGGCACGGGCGGGTGCCGAGCGCGGCATCACCACCGTGGCCTTCACATCGAGGGCCGCGGCCATGACCGCGAGGGCGATCCCGTGGTTGCCGCCGCTGACCGCCACCACGCCGGCGGCCCGTTCCGCCTCGCTCAGCGACAACAGCTTCGCCGTGGCCCCGCGCGACTTGAACGAACCGGTGCGCTGCAGCAGTTCGAGCTTCGCGGTGACCGGGGCACCGAGCAACGCCGACAGCCCCGGGCTGTCCACCGTCGGGGTGCGCACCACGTGCCCGGCGATCTGCTCCGCCGCGGCTTCGATCTCCGAGACGCCGATCATGGCAGCCCTCCTTCCGGCGCGGGATCGCGGAACGCGCCGTGTCGAACCCTGACGCGCGCGGGGGGCCCAGGTCAACGCGGCGTCGGGGTGACGGCATCGGCGTGGCGCACCCGCTCGCGTCGCTCAGACGTCGCGCCGCACCAGGTAGCCGAGCAGCGAACGCAGTTCATCGGCCGCCCCCGCGGTCGACGGCACGTCGGCGAGCGCCGTCTCGACGGCGGTGATGTGCCGCCGGGCCTCCGCCAGGGCCGCCGAGCGGCCGCCCGCCTCCTCGATCAGGGCCGCCGCCGTCTCCGGCGCGTCGCCCGCCTCCAGAAGGCCGGCGATCCGGCCTCCCATCGGGGAGCCGAGCGCCACCAGCACGGGGAACGTCTTCTTCCGCTCGCGCAGATCGCCGTGGACCGGCTTACCGGTGACGCGGGGATCACCCCAGATGCCCAGCACGTCGTCGACGATCTGGAACGCGACCCCGAGATGCCGGCCCGCCCGGTCGAGCGCGGCGACCGTCCCGGGGCCGGCACCCCCGAGCACGGCACCCAGGGCTGCCGCGCAGCCCAGCAGCGCACCCGTCTTGTGCTCCGCCATCGCCCGGTACGCGTCGGGCCGCACCCGCTCCGGCCCGGTCCACGGACGGTCGGCGAACAGCAGGTCGTCCGCCTGCCCGCGCACCAGGTCGCCCAGCGCCACCGACAGGGTCCGCACGGCTCGGGCCCCACCCGGCTCCGCGGCCAGCGTCTCGACGGCCAGGGCGAACAGGGCGTCGCCCGCGAGCACCGCGGGCCCCGTGCCGTAGGCCTTCCACACGGTCGGGCGGCCTCGCCGCTCCCCGTCGCCGTCCATGATGTCGTCGTGCAGCAGGGAGAAGGTGTGCACCAGTTCCACGGCGACGGCCGCGGCCACCCCGGCCCGCTCCGGCGCACCGGCCGCCTCGGCCCCGAGCACCGCGAGCGCCTGCCGTACGCCCTTCCCGCCGGAGGCGACGGCCGGCGCACCGCCTGCCTCGCACCAGCCGAAGGAGTAGGCGGCCATCTCGCCGACCCAGGGGTGCAGCCGCCCCACGGCCTCCTCCAGGGCAGGCCGGACCAGGGCCCGGCAGCGCTCGAGCACACGGGGGACGTCGCCGGCAGCGGACGCGCGGGCACCGGACACGCCGGCACCGGACGCGCGGGCGCCGGCTGTGAGAGTTCCGGCCGTGCGAGCGTGCGGCTCACCCTGCCCTGTCGGCCGTGGCGTACGGGGAGCCTCCCGCGCCGCGTCCTGCGGCGCCGGCCGTGCCGCATCGGAAGCCTCGTGCGCCGCGTCCCGCCGCCGTGGCCCGCCGGTTGCCGGGGGCGACGCCGTCGTGGCGGCCCGTCGTGCCGTGTCCACCGTCGTGGGCGGCGCCGTCACCGTGCCGCCTCCGTCGCCGCCGGCTCGGTGGCCGGTATGCCGAGTTCCTCATGGGCCCGGGCCACCATCCGGCGGGCGTGCTGGAGGCCGATGCGCTCCAGCAGTCCGGCGAGGTCGGCCAGTTCGGCCGCCGTCTCGGCACGGTCGCGGCCGAGGCGGGCCAGGGACTTGGCGAGTCCCAGGCGCGACAGGGCCTCCCCGCGCGGCTCGCTCATCTCGCGGAACTCCGCGAGCGCCTGCTCGTACAGCTCCCGTGCCTCGGCGTAACGCCCCGCCCGGTACAGCACGTTGCCGCGCATCTTGTGGTTGTAGGCCAGCGCGCTGGACAGCCGCATCGCACGGCACGCCGTCTCCGCCTCGCTCAGCAGCTCCAGGGCCCGCCCGGTGTCCCCGTCGCGCACCGACACCACGTCGGCCAGCCCCCGCAGCGCCCACGCGTGACCGCGCCGGTCGTCCGCGCGAGCGGCGATCTCGGCGGCCTCCTCGAACAGCGCGTACGCCGTGTCGTAGCGCCCGGTGTTGCGGTGCATCTGGGCGATGCCCTCCAGCGCCCACACCGTGTGCCGCGCCTCCCCGCGCCGCCGGGCCTCGGCGAGCAGCTGCTCGTGCAGCCGGCCGACGGCCTCGTAGTCGCCCTGGATGCGGCCGGTCTCGGCCAGGCCGGCCAGAGAGTAGCCGCGGACGACGATGTCCCCGCCGCGGTCGCCGAGGTCGGCAGCCAGCTGGAGCAGTCTGCGGGCCAGCCGGAGCGCGCCGCGCTGCCGGGCCAGGGTGCCGCCGCTCCACAGGGCCCAGGCCATCGCCCCGACGTCCCCGGCCCGCCGGGCCGCGCGGTAGCTCGCCTTCCAGGCCCGGTCCGCGTCCTCGACCCGGCCCAGCCGGCGGTGCGCCTCGGCCACCGCGAGTCCGGAGCGCGCCGCCTCCCCGGGCTGTCCGGCCCGCTCGGCCGCTCTCAACTGCTCGGTACCGGCGGCCAGGACGTCGGTCAGGGAGGAGTTGACGGACAGAGTGGTGAGCGCGCCCTGGTACTCCGGGGCGAATGCCTTGCCGTACATCGATGCCTTTCGGTCCGTATGCACCCCATCTATACATAGCGCGTATACATGGTGTGCATAGAAGGGTGAAAACCTGCCCTGGCCACTGGGGCCAGGGCAGCACCTGTTGCCGATCAAGACGTCGGCGGAACGGACCGGGTTGCCTCTGAGGCGCAGATCACCTGAGAGGTGTTCAGTGCTGCCCCGCTTTGTGCGGTGTCGCCTCGCTCGGCCGGACGACGACGTACCCCTCGCCCTGGAGCAGCAGTTGCACGGCCTCGCCGGAACCGCCGCGCAGCATCGACCCGATGGACTGGGAGCGGTGCAGGGAGGTCTGCAGACCCGCGGTCCAGCCGACGATCGCGTCGGTGTCGACGTACACCGGGTACTGCGGCGAGACCGGGATGACGAGTGGACTGCCCTCGCAGACCAGGCCCAGCTTGCCGTGCCCCGTGAAGACGCTGTTGAAGAGGCCGCCGCCGGTCATGCCCGCGCCTTTCACCGTCGCGATGCGGTACGACAGCGTGGCGTCGAAACACAGCACGTTGCGGCCGTTGACGGTGAACTCGTCGCCGGGCTCGACGTCGACGATGAAACAGTTCTGCGCCTCGTGCGCGAACCAGGCCTCACCCTGCCCGCGCACCGCCATCAGCGGCAGCCCCTCGCCGGTGACGGCGCGCTTGAGCATGCCGCCCATGCCCTGGCCTTTGCGTTCGAACTGGAGGTTGCCGCGGTAGGAGATCATCGCGCCCTGCCGGGCGAGCATGTCGCCGTTCACCGTGTACCGGATGCATTTGGCGTTCTCGACCGCCATGCCCGGCGCCACGGCCGGCTGCACCATGTGCTCATTGGAAAAGAGGTCACCCTTCATACCGGCATCCTCGCCCGGAGCGATTCCCTCCGCCAGGATCGCGCAGGAGTCCCGGCCGTGAAGCGGCCGGGCGTCAACCCGGTACCGACCAGGCCCAGATCACCCACGTCAGCGGCGAGGCCCGCCCGTTCGAGGTCTGCGCGGAGGGAGGCCCCGCCACCTCCCGGTCGACGTCCCGAAGCCGCCCTGACCGGCACGGACGGCCGGCCCGTCGGGCCCACCTGCGCGGCGCCGCCGACCGCACCACTACGGTGGCCTACGCCGGGACGACCCCCTCCCGCACCCGACCGACCGGCCGAAGGAGCGCCGCCGCATGTCCCGCACCGCACGTCCCCGTGCCGCCCTGGCCGCCCTCTCCTGCTGCGTCGCACTGGGCTGCGGGACCGGCACGGTGCCGCAGGGGGACCGGCCGAGCCCGCCGTCCAGCGCCCCCGGGGCAGCCGGGCACGGCGTGGTCACCTGGGCCTCCTCCGCCGGCCACATCGGCGAGGCGGCCGACGGCCGCGGCTACCGGCTGATGGTGCACACCAGCGTCGGCGGCAGCGGCCTCAGGGTGCGGCTGACCAACGCCTTCGGCGACGAGCCGGTGACGTTCGGCAACGTCCACGCGGGCCTGCAACGGGACGGCGCCGCCCTCGTCCCCGGCAGCAACAGGCGCCTGACCTTCGGCGGCGCCCGCTCCGTCACCGTCCCCGCCGGCGGCATCGTCTACAGCGACCCGCTGCCCGGCCACGTCCCCGCCGGGCGCACCCTCGCCGTCAGCCTGTACGTCCCCCGGGCTGGCGACACGCTCACCGGGCACTGGATGGCGATGCAGACGTCGTACACCACCGACGGCGACCACACCGCGGAGGAGGGCGCGGCCCACTGGAAACAGCGGACCGGCTCCTATGTCTACCTCGACGCCGTCACCGTGCGCCCCCGCAAGGGCACGGGTGCCGTGGCCGCCCTCGGCGACTCCATCACCGACGGCTGGCACTCCACGGTCGACCGGAACCGCCGCTGGCCCGACTACCTGGCCCGCCGGCTCGGCGCCTCCGGCACCTCGGTCAAGGGCGTGGCCAACGCGGGCATCGCCGGGAACAAGGTCCTCTTCGACGGCCCCGGCGAGAGCGCCCTGAACCGCGTCCAGCGCGACGCGCTGTCCCTGCCGGGCGTGCGCACGGTCTTCCTCTTCCAGGGCGTCAACGACATCAAGGCCGAGCCCGGCGCCACGAGCGCCGGGCTGATCGCCGGGTACCGCCGGCTCATCGACCGGGCGCACGCGGCAGGGAAGTGCGTCGTCGGTGCCACGATCGCCCCCTACAAGGGCTGGCAGGAGTGGGACCCCGCCGGGGAGGCGATACGGCAGCGGGTCAACACCTTCATCCGCCGCAGCGGAGAGTTCGACGCGGTCGCCGACTTCGACCGGGTCCTGCGCAGCCCCTACGACCCCGAGCGGATCCTGCCCGCCTTCGACGGCGGTGACCATCTGCACCCCAACGACAAGGGCATGCGGGCGATGGCCGACGCCGTCGACCTGCAGAGCCTCGACTGCGGGACCGGCTGAGCCGTCAGCCGGACGTCGAGGGCTCCGGGGTGATCAGGCCCTCGCGGTAGGCGATCGCCACGGCCTCGCCGCGGCTCGACGCGCCCAGCTTGGCGAGGATGTTGGAGACGTGGACGCTCGCGGTCTTGCCGCTGATGAACAGCTCCTCGCCGATCTGCCGGTTGCTGCGGCCGAGGGCGAGCAGCCGCAGCACGTCCTGCTCGCGCGCGGTGAGCGTGCCGGCCCGGTCGGCGTCGCCCGACGCGTCCGACAGCCGGCTGCGCCGCACCAACGCGTCGACCTGCTCCCGCAGCGGGGTGGCGCCGAGGTCGTCGGCGGTCTCACGGGCCGCCCGGGCCTCGGCGGCCGCCTCCTCGCGGCGCCCGGCCACCACCAGAGCCTCTGCGTACCGCACACGACAGCGCGCCAGCTCGTAGACGTCGCCGTAGCCGAACGCCGTCACCGCCTCCGACCAGGCCGCCGCGTCCGGTCCCTTCGTGGCCCGGACCCACTCCGCCTCCGCCCGGGCCAGCCAGGCCTGCCCCTCCGGCCCCTGGGGTGTGCCGTCCTCGCCGTGGGTGGCGACGGCCCGCGCCAGTTCCACCAGTTCGGCCGCGGTGCCGGTCCAGCGGCGGGCCCCCGCCTCGTCACCGGTCAGCCGCAGCCCGGCGGCAGCGTCGGCCACCGCGGACAGCGCCAGTGCGGCCAGCCGGACCGTGACCCCCGGGCGGGGGACCGCCTCGTCGGCCAGGGCCGTGACCGTGGACCGCATCCACCGCACCGCGTCCTCGGGATCGCCGCGCAGCGCCGCGGCGTCCGTGAGCACGATGCCCGCGACCAGGGTGGCCATCCAGTCGAAGGGACCCTCCAGCAGGGCACGTGCCCGGTCGGCGGCTGCCAGATCGCCGCGCGCCAGCGCCACGTACAGGGCGGGACCGACCGTGTAGCCGCCGGCGGCCGGCGGCTGCTCGGGGTCGGCCTCCGCCGCGCGCACGCACTCGTCCCAGCGGCCCAGCACATGCAGCACCAGCAGCCGCAGGTACCGCATCTCCAGCGGGTACGTGGAGGACAGCAGCCCCGCTTGCCGGGCCCGGTCCAGGCCCTCGGTCAGCCAGGGCACGCACTCCGACAGGGCACCGGACTCGTAGCAGCCCATGGCCAGGTTGAACAGGGCCCGCAGCTCCACGGGCGCGTTGCCCGAACTCCGTGCCAGGTCACGCGCCTTGACCAGCCGCTCACGGCCCTCCGGGCCGCGCCGCCCGGCGCCGTCGAAGACGGCCAGGGAGATCAGCAGGTCCGCCTGGGCGTCGGTCACCCCCAGTCGCTCCGCCACGCCCAGGGCACGGCGGGCGACCCGCAGCGCGGTCTCGTTCTCCCCGACGTGGCGTGCGGCCAGGACATGGGTGGCCGCCGCCCACACCCATGTACGCGACGGAGGATCCTCCGGGATCATCGCCAGCGCCTCGCTGCTGTAGGCGAACGCCGCCGTCTGGCTGTCCACGCTCAGCAGGTTGCCCGCGAGCGTGTAGCGGACCCGCGCGGCGAGTTCGGAGTCGGCGTCCTGGCCGAGCTCCGCCAGCGCGGACCGGGTGAGGGCGACCGCGCGGTGCTGCCGGCCGGCGTGGGCGGCGGCCGCCGACGCCCGCAGCGTCAGCGTGACCCGGTCGACGCCCCCGCCCGAGGGCCGGCTCTCGGGGGTCACCGCGGCCCAGAGGTCCAGGGCCGCTTCGAGGTGCCGCTGCTCCTCGGCCGGTGCCCCGACGCCCTGGGCGTGATCGGCTGCCTCCAGGGACGCGGCCAGCGCCTCGGCCAGGTCGTGGCTCTCCCGGTAGTGGTGGGCGCGCTCTGCGGCACTCTCGGCGAGGCTCCCGCGCCCGGCGAGCAGCCGCGCGAACGCGCCGTGCAGCCGCGCCCGCTCTCCGGGCAGCAGATCGGCGTAGACGGCCTCACGGGCGAGGGCGTGCCGGAAGGAGTAGGTGTCGTCGTCCCGGGCGACGAGCAACTGCCGTCCCACCGCCTCGCGCAGCGCCGACTCGAGCTCCGTCTCGGGAAGCCCCACCGCCTCCCGCAGCAGGTCGTGCTCCACCCGGCGTCCGGCGACCGCTGCGGTCCGCAGCACCTGCTGCCCGGTCTCGGACAGCTGCTCGAAACGGATCAGCAGCACATCGGCGAGTCCGCTGGGCACTCCGCCCGACTCCGTGTCGGTCGCGGCGAGCAACTCCTCCGCGTAGAAGGCGTTGCCCTCGGCCCGTTCCACGATCCGGCGCACCGTGGCGTCCGGCAGCGGCCCGGGCTCCAGGGCCCGCACCAGCCGGTCCACGTCGGCATCGGCCAGCGGCCGCAGCTCCAGCCGCTCGACCGGGGGCAGCCGGATCAGCTCCGCGAGCAGCGGCCGCAGCGGATGCCGGCGGTGCAGGTCGTCGGCCCGGTACGAGGCGAACACCGCCAGCCGGTGCCGCAGCACGCCCCGGCCGAGCAGGAAGCGCAGCAGGTCACGGGAGGACTGGTCCGCCCAGTGCAGGTCCTCCAGCACGAGCAGCAGCGGCGCGACCTCGGCGACCCCGGCCAGCAGCCCCGCCATCCCCTCGAACAGCCGCAACCGCCCGTCCACGTCCCGCACGGAGTCGGATCCGGCCCCCAGCAGCCGCTCGACCACGGGATGAGCGGCGAGAGCGCCGGCGAACCGCTCGTCGGCGGCCAGCACCCCGAGCACCTCGGTGAACGGCAGATAGGGCAGCCCGACATCACCGAGATCCACGCAGTGCCCGGTGACCACGGTCATGCCCGTCGCGGCGGCCTTACTCCCGACCTCGTCGAGCACCCGGGTCTTGCCGACGCCGGCGTCCCCGGCGATCAACACGGCCCTGGCCTCACCGCCTCGCGCACGATCCAGTACGCCGGAGAGTCGCTTGAGTTCGGCGTCCCGTCCAACGACGGGCGTGGCCGATGAAGCCTGCTGCACAGAACCAACCTTCTTGCTTCAGGGGCGCGGGGAACTGCGCGATCAACCAGACACAACCCGCGGCCGCCACCGGACAGCGAGCCTGGAGCTCCTAGGCCCGCAGAATCTTCGCCCAGTCCGCCGGTACGCGCCCCGCCGGCCCCGGCGCGGGCTGGTCGGCCGGATGACTCACCGGCGCGGCCAGCTCCGGGCCGCCCTCGTACAACTCGTTCGTCGCATAGTCCCAGTACCAGTCCTCACCCGGCTCGAAGCTCTGCACCAGGGGATGCCCGGTCTCCCGGAAGTGTCCCGTCGCGTGCTTGGCCGGTGAACTGTCACAACACCCCACGTGCCCGCACTGCGCACAGCGCCGTAGGTGGAACCACCACCCCCCGGCCGCATCGCACTCCGCGCACCCGCTGCCGCTCGGCGGCACGCTCGGGTCGATGCCGTTCACGCCACTCATGCAGACTCCTCCTCGACCGCCGTCAGCGGAAGCAGTACCTGAAAACGCGTGTCCCCCGGCTCCGACTCCACCTGGATGTTCCCGTGGTGCTTGTTGACCACGATCCGCCATGAGATGTCGAGCCCGAGCCCGGTCCCCTGACCCACCGGCTTGGTGGTGAAGAACGGATCGAAGATCCGGCCCCGGTCCTCCGCCGGGATCCCGACGCCCGTGTCACGGAACTCCACCAGCAGCCGGTCGTGGTCGGCGGCCGTCCGCACGGTCAGCGTCCCCTCCCCGCCCGCGCCGTTCATCGCCGCGACCGCGTTGTCGATGAGGTTCGTCCACACCTGGTTGAGCTCGGCGGGGTACGCGGGGATCCTCGGGAGCGTCCGGTCGTAGTCCTTGACGACCTTGATGTGCTTGCCGATCTTGGCCGACAGCATCAGCAGGGTGGAGTCGAGGAGTTCGTGCACGTCGGCGTTCTGGAAGGGCGCCCGGTCGAGCTGGGAGTACTGCTTCGCCGCGTCCACGAGGTGCGAGATGCGGGTGGTCGAGTCGTTGATCTCGTCCATCAGCAGCTCGGTCTCGACAGTGTAGTTCAGCCATCCGATCGCGCTGGGCAGGATGTCCTCGTCCACCGCCGCCGCGATCTGGTCCAGCCAGTCCACGTCGAGCCCGGCCTGCACGAACGTGGGCGCGATCCGCCAGCCCTCCGCGATGCCCTGGTCGTCCAGCCAGTCCGTCACGGCGTCCTCCCGGTCGGAGGCCTCCAGCGGACTCAGCACCGGTGCCTTGGCGACCCGTTCGGCCGTGCGCTCCTGGATGTCGATGAGGTTCGCCATGACCTCGGGGGAGTAGGACCCCTGCGCGATGACCGCCAGCTTGTGGCGCATCTTCCCGACCCGCTCCCGCAGCGTCGCGGTCGCCCGTACCGCCGCGGCGGCCGGATTGTTCAGCTCGTGCGTGAGGCCGGCGGACAACGAGCCCAGCGCCAGCAGCCGTTCACGCTGCCCGATGGCCCGCTGGGTGCTCTTCGAACCGAAGAACAGCCCCTCCAGCAGATGCACCGCCATCGGGAACCACTCCTGCATGATGCCCGCGAAGGTGTCGGCGGGCAGCACGAAGAACCGCGTCGGCTCGGTGACGCGCATGGAGTTGTTGTAGACCTGCCGCACCCGGTCGCCCAGGTACGCCTGCATGGACCCCGCGTACACCCCCCGCTGGGAGGTCCGGGTGACCTCCACGTCGTCCCCGCCGACCCGGCGGTAGAGCACCACCGAGCCCTCGAGCATGACGTAGAAGCAGGTGGCGGGCTCGCCCTCGGTGTACACCGGGCCGGGCTCGAACCGCTCCACACGCCCCTCGCCGCACAGTCTGCCGAGCTGCTCGGGCGTGAGCTTCTCGAACAGGAACAGCGAGCCGATCTCCTGCGGGTTGCAGGGTGCCGCCTGCCCGCTCATGACTGCTCCAGATACCGGTGGACGAGCATCACGGCCATGGCTCCCTCTCCGACGGCGGACGCGACCCGCTTCGCGGACTCCGAGCGGGCGTCGCCCGCCACGAACACGCCGGGCACGTTGGTCTCCAGGTGGTACGGCGGCCGGTCCAGCTCCCAGCCCTCCGGCGGACGGCCGTCCAAGCTCAGGTCGGGGCCGGCGAGGATGAACCCGCGCCCGTCCCGCAGCACCGTGCCGTCCAGCCAGCCGGTCAGCGGGGCCGCGCCGATGAACACGAACACCCACTGCGCGTCGACCTGTTCGGTCTGCCCGCCGTCCACGTCCCGCAGGGTCAGCCGCTCCAGGTGGCCGTCGCCGTGCGCCGACTCGACGACCGTGCGGGCCCGGACCTGGATGTTGGGCGACTCCTCGATCTGCTGGACGAGGTAGTGCGACATCGACGCCGACAGCGACTCCCCGCGCACCAGCAGGGTCACCGACTTGGCGGCCCGGGACAGGTACATCGCCGCCTGCCCGGCGGAGTTGGCGCCGCCGACGATGAACACGTCCTGGCCCTGACAGGACGGGGCCTCCGTCAGGGCGGACCCGTAGTACAGGCCGCAGCCGGTCAGTTCCTCGCAGCCGGGCGCCTCCAGCTGCCGGTAGGACACGCCGGTCGCGAGGATCACGCTGTGCGCGGCGACCGCCGAGCCGTCGGAGAACCGCACGATCCGCGCGGCGCCGTTGACCTCGAGGGCCGTCACCTCGCGCGCGGTGAGGATCTCGGCGCCGAACTTCGCCGCCTGCCGCCGCGCCCGGTCGGTGAGCTGGGCCCCCGACACGCCGTCGGGGAAGCCCAGGTAGTTCTCGATGCGCGAGCTCTGCCCGGCCTGCCCGCCGGTCGCCGACCGCTCCACCAGCACCGTCCGCAGCCCCTCGGAGGCCCCGTAGACCGCCGCGCCGAGCCCGGCCGGGCCGCCGCCGATGACGACGAGGTCGTAGAAGTCGGCCGTCGGGGTCGTCGCCAGCCCGACCCGGGCGGCGAGGTCCACGGCCTCCGGCTCCACCAGCGGTGTCCCGTCCGGCGTGATCACCACCGGCAGCCGCAGCCCGTCCTCGCCGGCCGCGGCCAGCAGCCGCCGCCCCTCCGGCTCGTCGGAGGAGTACCAGCGGTAGGGCACCTGGTTGCGGGCCAGGAACTCCCGCACGTCCGAGGAGCGCGACGACCACCGGTGCCCCACGACCTTGGTGCTGGGCACGGGCCGGAAGTCACTGGTCCGCCAGGCCTGGAGCAGATCGTCCAGGACCGGGTACAGCTTCTCCTCGGGCGGGTCCCACGGCTTCAGGAGGTAGTGGTCGAGGTCGACGACGTTGATCGCGTCGATCGCCGCGTTCGTGTCCGCGTACGCGGTCAGCAGCACGCGCCGCGCGCCCGGGTAGACGTCCAGGGCCTGTTCGAGGAACTCGATGCCGTTCATCTGCGGCATCCGGTAGTCGGCCAGGATCACCGCCACGAGATCGCCGCGCAGCTTCAGCTCGCGCAGCGCGTCCAGCGCCGACGCGCCGGACTCCGCCCGCACGATCCGGTACGACGCGCCGTACCGCCGTCTCAGGTCCCGGGCCACCGCCCGGGAGACACCCGGGTCGTCGTCCACGGTCATGATCACGGTCCGCGCCGTATCGGCGGCCTGTGCCATACGTCCCCCACACCGGGCGGTCGGTTCACGGCACGGCGCCCCGGGACACCGCGCCGACCTCCGCCCATCGTATGTTCGATAGCGGCGCGGTGCCCGGACACGGGGACTCAGCCGTGGGAGGCGCCCAGCACGCAGAACTCGTTGCCCTCCGGGTCGGCGAGCGTCACCCACGGCTGCTCGCCCTGCCCGATGTCGGCGTGCCGCGCACCGAGCGCCAGCAGCCGGGCCACTTCGGCCTTCTGGTCGTCGGGCCGGAAGTCGAGGTGGAGACGGTTCTTGATCGTCTTGCGCTCCGGCACCGAAGTGAAGAGCAGTCCCGGCGTCCGGTCCGGGGCGGGCCGGATCTCGAACTCGTCGGGTTCGTCGTTCACCACCACCCAGCCGAGAGCCTCCGCCCACCAGCGGCCCAGGGCCTCGGGGTCGGCCGAGTCCACCATTACCTGCTCCCAGTCCAGTGACATGCGGGCAGTTTAGTGAAGACTGATCATGAGCACGTAGTGATTTCGATGAGGGGAGACAGCCGGATGACACGCCCGATCATCGCAGGGGTCGACGGATCGCAGGAGAGCCTCGCCGCCCTGGCGTGGGCGGCGCGGGAGGCGGTGCGGCGCGGGCTGGCGCTCCGGGTGGTGCACGCCTGGCGGGTCCACGCCCAGGAGGTGATCGAGGCGGGGATCGGCGGGGACGCGGACAGCCAGGCCGAGTGGGTGCACGGCGCGGTGACCGACGCCGTCGGGACCGTCACCGCACGGCACCCGGACCTCGCGGTGACGACCGATGTCGTCGAGGGTCCGGTGGCCGACACCCTGGTCGCCGCCGCGGCGGACGCCGAGATGCTGGTCCTGGGCTCGCGCGGGCACGGCCGCATCGTCGGCTTCCTGCTCGGCTCGGTCGGCCAGCAGGTGATCGCCGCGACCACCTGCCCCGTGGTGCTCGTCCGGGCCGGAGACCAGCCGTCGTCCGAGGCCGCCGGGCGGGAGGTCGTCGTGGGTCAGCAGGGCGACCCGGAGGACAGCGCCGACGCGCTGCGCTTCGCCTTCGAGACGGCCGCCGCGCGCGGGGCGACCGTGCGGGTCGTACGCGCCTGGAACCTGCCGCCCGTCTTCGCCTACAGCCCGGGCTCGCTGAAGCTCCTCGACGAGGCCGGCGGGCTGGAGCCGTACGAGAGGAAGAGCCTGGCCGCCGCGGTCCGGCCGTGGCGGGAACGCTTCCCCGACGTGCCGGTCGAGGAGCACGTGGAGATGGGCAGCGCGAGCCAGGTGCTGCTGTCGGTGGCCGGGACGGCCCAGCTGATGGTCGTCGGCCGCCGGGCCCACCGCACGGCCGTCGGGGCCCGCATCGGCTCGGTGGCCCACGGGATGCTGCACCACGCCGACTGCCCGGTGGCGGTGGTGCCCCACGCGTGAGGGCTCCGGCCCCTCACTCCGCCGTCGGCTGCAGTGTCCTGCCGGCCGTGGGCAGGACGGTCCGGATGTAGTCCTCGACCACCGCGTCGAGGCCGATGTCGTGCTGGGCCCGCTCGGACAGGTACCAGCGGTGCTCGAGGAGCTGGTGGTAGATCTCCGCCGGGTCCATCGCACCGCGCAGTTCGAGCGGCACGGCCCGCACGGTCGGCCGGAACACCTCCCGCACCCAGCGGTGGGCCAGCACCTCGGGCCGGGCGCCCTGGGGGTCCCCCCTGTTCGAGCGAAGCCGAGAACTTGGGGGAGGGTCGCCGGGCGCGTAGTCGTCCTGGGTCGCCATCCAGCTCTCCAGGTCGTTCAGCAGCCGCCGGGCCTGGTTCTCCTCGGTGTCGAGACCGGTCAGGCGCAGGAGCTGGCGCTGGTGGTGGCCCGCGTCGACGACCTTGGGCACGAAGCTGACGGTGTCGCCGTTCGTGGCGTGCTCGATCTGCATCTCGGCGACGTCGAAACCGAGGTCGTTGAGGCGGCGGATCCGGCGTTCGATGTAGTGGTACTCGCCGGCCGGGTAGACGGAGGCCCGGGTCAGCTCGTCCCACAGGCCGCGGTAGCGGGCGCAGATCTCCGTGCCGAACTCGATCGGGTCCACGGACGGGTGGAGTGCCCCGGACGCCTCCAGGTCCAGCAGCTCCCCGCTGATGTTCACACGGGCGAGATCGAGGTCGTACTCCCGCTGCCCCGTGCTGAGCTGCGGATGCAGGTCACCGGTCTCGGCGTCCACGAGATACGCGGCGTAGGCGCCCGCGTCGCGCCGGAAGAGGGTGTTGGACAGTGAGCAGTCGCCCCAGGCGAACCCGGCCAGGTGCAGGCGCACCAGGAGCACGGCGAGCGCGTCCATCAGCCGGTGCATGGTGGCGGGCCGCATGGTCGTCTCGAACATCGAGCGGTACGGCATCGAGCCGCCCAGGTGCCGGGTGACCAGGACGCTCTCCAGCGGGGCGCCGCTGGCGTCGGTGCGGCCGGTGACCACGGCCAGCGGATCCACCGACGGGATGCCGAGCCGGTCCAGGTCGCGCAGCATGTCGTACTCGCGCAGCGCCGGGCGCTCGGCCAGCTCCTTGACGGCGATCACCTCGTCGCCGGCCCGGGAGTAGCGCACCACGTGCCGGGAGATGCCGCGCGGCAGCGGCACCAGGTACTCCTGCGGCCACTCCTCCAGGGGCACGTCCCACGGCAGTTCCAGCAGGAGCGCGGGGTGCTCGGGATTGGTCGCGCTGATCTGCAGTGCCATGGGACGGGTGTCCTTGTCTCGCCGCCGGTCGTCACCTCAGATTAGAGGGCGCGTTCCCGGGCGAGCCGGGCGGCGTCCCGCACCGGGCCGCGGTGCACCGGCCCGTGTCCGGGAAGCAGCAGGTCGCCGTCCAGCTCCGCCAGGACGTCCAGCGAGGCCAGGGCACGGGGCCGCTCGCGGTGGAACATGTCCGGCAGCAGCTGCGGCCCCTCGACCCGCGAGGTGGGGTGCCCGCTGACCAGGGCGTCCCCGGAGATCAGCACTCCGGTGCCGGGCAGGTGGTAGGCGCAGTGCCCGTCGGTGTGACCCGGGGTGTGCACCGGTACCGGCCGTCCGGGCAGGTCCAGCGCCCCCGCCGTCGGGAACGCCTGTGGAGACGTCACCGGCACGGGGGTCGTGCCGCCCGAGCGCAGCGCGTGCACCGCCCACGGCAGCACCCCCGGCCGCCAGCCGTTGCGCAGCACCGTCCCGACGGACACCTGGTGCAGGAACTTCCGGCGCGCGTGCGGCACTTCGGCCTCGTGCAGGTATACGGGCGTGCCGTACGCGGCGCGCAGGTACTCGGCGCTGCCCAGGTGGTCGTTGTGCGCGTGCGTGATCAGCACGGCCGCCACCGCCTCCGGGGAGCCGCCCACCTGCGCGAGTGAGGCGAGGACCTGGTCCCGGTCGCCGGGGTAACCGGTGTCGACCAGCGTGAGGGTGTCCCCCTCCGTGAGGATCACCCAGTTGGTGTCCGAGCCGTGCACCAGGTAGGTGCCGTCCGCGACTTGCCGTACGTCCGCCCGCATGATCGCCCGCCTCGTGTGGTCCCGGTACCGGCCCGACGGGAGAAGAAAAGCAGATCCCGCGGCCGGCGGAAGCGCCGGGTCCGCCTTAACGGAGCCGGGCGGCGGGGGCGTTCGGGCCGCCCTCAGCGCACGCCGTGCGGACGGAACTGGATGCTGATGCGCGGCTCCGTCGCCCGGGCGCTCTTGGGGATCGAGTGCTCCCAGGTGCGCTGGCAGGAGCCGCCCATCACGACGAGGTCGCCGTGGCCCAGTGGACGGCGCACGGTGTCCCGGCCGCCTCGCATCGGGCGCAGCAGCAGGTCACGGGGTGCTCCGACCGACAGGATCGCGACCATGGTGTCCGCGCGCGCCCCGCGTCCGATCCGGTCGCCGTGCCACGCGACGCTGTCCCGGCCGTCGCGGTAGTAGCACAGCCCGGCGGTGGCGAACGGCTCGCCCAGCTCCTCGCCGTAGTGGGCGCTCAGCGCGTCCCGTGCCTCGTCCAGCACGGGGTGCGGCAGCCGGTCGTCCGCGCCGTAGAACGCGAGCAGGCGTGGGACGTCGACCACGCTGTCGTACATCGTGCGCCGTTCCGCCCGCCACGGGACCTCGGCGGCCAGTCGTTCGAACAGTTCGTCCGAGCCGCCGAGCCAGCCGGGCAGCACGTCGAGCCAAGCGCCGAAGCCGAGGTGGGTACGGCTGATCCCGTCCAGAGAGCCGAGTCGGAGCTCGTCGGCCTGGTCGAAGAGGGAGCCCTGGAGGTGGTGCATGCAGTCAGCGTACCTCTAAATCGAAAATGTGTTCCATCGAAAGTCTCTGCCCCACTCTTTCGATACATCGGTGTATCCAATACAGTCCCGTATCGAAAGGGGGCCGGGCATGGCTGCCGAGGGAAGGACCGGGCGCGTGACGAGACGTCGAGCCCACACCCGCGCCAACCTCCTGGACGCCGCGTTCTCCGTGTTCGCGGCCAAGGGCTTCGGGCACGTCTCGATCGAGGAGGTCTGCGAGGCCGCCGGCTACAGCAGGGGCGCCTTCTACTCCAACTTCTCCAGCCTCGACGAGCTCTTCTTCGCCCTCTACCGCGAGCGGGCCGACCTGATCGCCGAGCAGGTCTCCGGCGCCCTCGCCCTCGACGGACCCGACCTCGACGTGCCGGCCGCCGTCGACCGCGTCACCGACGTGCTGCTGCTCGACCGCGACTGGCTCCTGGTGAAGACGGACTTCCTGGTGCACGCCGCCCGCGACCCGGAGGTGGCGCGCAGTCTCCTCGAACACCGCGCGCGGCTGCGCCAGGCCATCGCCGAGCGGCTGGGCCGGGCCCGCGGGCACACCGCGCTGCCCGCCGTAGTGGGGGACACCGACGGCGCCGCCCACGCCGTGGTCGCCGCGTACGACGGCGTCACCACGCAACTGCTGCTGGACCGGGACCTGGAGCACGCCCGCGGCTGGCTGAAGCAACTGCTCACGGCCCTGCTGACCGATGGCAGCGGCACCCTCGATCACACCAAGCACTGAAGAAGGGAACGGTCGCCATGGATGCCGATGTCATCGTCGTCGGAGCGGGCCTCGCCGGCCTGGTCGCGGCGCACGAACTGACCAGCAGGGGACGGCGGGTCGCCCTCGTCGACCAGGAGAACGCCGGCAACCTCGGCGGCCAGGCCTTCTGGTCCTTCGGCGGGCTGTTCCTCGTCGACTCGCCCGAGCAGCGCCGCCTGGGCATCAAGGACTCCTTCGACCTCGCCTGGAGCGACTGGCGGGGCAGCGCGGGCTTCGACCGGCTGGAGGACGAGGACTCCTGGGCCGTGCGCTGGGCCCGCGCCTACGTCGAGTTCGCCGCGGGGGAGAAGCGGTCCTGGCTCGACGGGCACGGCATCAGGTTCCTGCCCACCGTCGGCTGGGCCGAGCGGGGCGACCTCACCGCACACGGACACGGCAACACCGTGCCCCGCTTCCACATCGCCTGGGGCACCGGCACCGGCGTCGTCGAACCGTTCGTGCACTACGCCAAGCAGGCCGCCCGCGACGGCCTGCTCACCTTCCACCACCGGCACCGCGTCGACGCACTCGTCGTCGAGGACGGCACCGCCCGGGGCGTGCGCGGCACGGTCCTGGCCGACGACCCCGCACCCCGGGGCGTCGCCTCCAGCCGCGAGGCGATCGGCGCGTTCGAACTCACCGCCCAGGCCGTCATCGTCACCAGCGGCGGTATCGGCGCGAACCACGACATCGTCCGCCGCCACTGGCCCGAGCGCCTCGGCACCCCGCCCCGCGAGATGGTCACCGGCGTTCCTGCCTACGTCGACGGGCGGATGCTCGACATCAGCGCCGAGGCGGGCGTCCGGCTGGTCAACCGCGACCGTATGTGGCACTACACCGAGGGCCTGCAGAACTGGGACCCGATCTGGCCCGGCCACGGCATCCGCATCCTGCCCGGACCGTCGTCGATGTGGTTCGACGCGCTCGGCCGCCGCCTGCCCGGGCCCTTCCTGCCCGGCTACGACACCCTCGGCACCCTGAAACACCTGCGCACCACCGAGGACATCGCCGGGTACGACCACTCCTGGTTCATCCTCACCCAGAAGATCATCGAGAAGGAGTTCGCCCTGTCGGGCTCCGAGCAGAACCCCGACATCACCGCCAAGGACCGCGCCGGATTCCTCAAGGAACGCATCCTCGGCAAGGGCGCGCCCGGCCCCGTCGACGCGTTCCTGCGCAAGGGCGCCGACTTCGTGACCGCGTCCACCGTCGAACAACTCGTCGCGAAGATGAACGAACTCACCGACAAGCCGCTCCTCGACGCGGCCGGGATCAAGCGCCAGATCGAGGCGCGCGACCTGCAGATCGCCAACCCCTACGCCAAGGACGCCCAGGTGCAGGGCATCCGCAACGCCCGCCGCTACATCGGCGACCGCCTCGGCCGGGTCGCCACCCCGCACCGCATCCTCGACCCGGCGGTCGGCCCGCTGATCGGCGTCAAGCTGCACGTCCTCACCCGTAAGACCCTCGGCGGCATCCAGACCGACCTGGACTCCCGCGCCCTCGGGACCGACGGCCGGCCGGTCGAGGGGCTGTACGCGGCCGGCGAGGTCGCGGGTTTCGGCGGCGGCGGCGTCCACGGCTACAACGCCCTGGAGGGCACCTTCCTCGGGGGCTGCCTCTTCTCGGGCCGGGCGGCGGGCCGCGCGGCGGCGCAGCAGACCGCCTGACGGACGCGGGCCCGTCTCCTCAGCCTTCGAGGAGGCGGGCCAGCACGCCGGCGTGGCTGCGCTCCGGCGTCTTCGACGCGGTCAGCAGGGTCACGTCGCCCTTGCGGACCAGATCACGCACGCTGTCGAGCGCCTCGGCGGCCTCGCCGGAGGCCAGTTCCGCTTCGTACCGCTCGGCGAACTCCTCGTAGGAGCCCTCGTCCGCGTGGTACCAGCGGCGCAGCTCCGTCGACGGGGTGAGCGCCTTCGGCCACTCGTCCACCCGGGCCGCGTCCTTCGCCAGTCCGCGCGGCCACAGCCGGTCCACCAGCACCCGCACCCCGTCCTCCGGCTCGGCGGGATCGTAGACACGGCGCACGCGCACACTCATGGTCGGCTCCTCTCCGCGGCGATACGGACGCGTGCCGCGAGCCTAACCCCCGGCCGGACGCCCGCACCCCTGGGGACCGCCGGGTCGCGGCGAGGATCCCCAGGGGTGCGGGCCGATGTCAGCCGGAGCGGCGGCGGGCGGCCGTGCGGCGCTTGAGGGCACGCCGTTCGTTCTCGCTCGTCCCGCCCCACACGCCGATGGACTGCCCCGTGTCCAGGGCCCATTGCAGACACTGCTCCTGCACGGGGCAGCGTCGCCGGCACACCGCCTTGGCCTGCTCCGTCTGCAGCAGAGCCGGGCCGGAGGTGCCGATCGGGAAGAAGAGCTCGGGGTCCTCGTGCCGACAGGCAGCGTGGTCTCGCCAGTTGTCCATCGAAGTCACCTGCATCGCAGTAGAAACGTGCTCTCTCGTCTGCTTACTCCCTTTCGGGTGACCTGTCGATGCGCACTGAAACAGGGCGTTCCCGGACAGTCGTTCACTGCTCCCGCATGCCCCAGGGAGAGCCGTAGTCCGTCAGCAGGTCCAGGAACGGCCGGGCCGGGAAGGCCTCCGGGCCGAGCACGCCCGTACCGGACCAGGCCCCCGTGGCGAGGAGTTCGAGCGCGACGACGGGGTTGATCGCCGTCTGCCAGACCACCGCCTGGGAGCCGTACTCCGCCATCGACCACTGGTTGTCGACCACGTGGTACAGGTACACCTCACGGGGCTCGCCGTCCTTCACGCCCCGCACCCAGGTGCCCGCACACGTCTTGCCGTGCATCCGATCGCCGAGGCCGGCCGGGTCGGGCAGACACGCGGCGACCACGTCACGCGGCGAGACCTTCACCGGTCCGTCCGGCCCGGGCACGGCCACCGGGTCGGTGCGGTCCAGGCCCAGCAGGTGGAGCGTCTTCAGCGTCTCGACGAACTCCCGGCCCAGGCCGTACTTGAAGGTCACCCGGCGGGCGTCGACCCAGCGCGGCACGAGCAGCACCTCCTCGTGCTCCACGTTCACGCACTCGACCGGGCCGATGCCCTCGGGGAAGTCGAAGACCTCGGGCTCGCTGAACGGTTCGGTGGTGAACCAGCCCTTGCCCGACTCGTAGACGACCGGCGGGTTGAGGCACTCCTCGATGGTGGTCCAGATGCTGAAGGAAGGCGCGAAGTCGTAGCCGTCGACGGTCAGGTTCGCGCCGTCGCGAATGCCGATCTCCTCGATCTCGTCGAAGAGTTCGTCGGCGGCGTACCGCGCGAAGACGTCCGACAGGCCCGGCTCCACTCCCATGCCGACGAGCGCCAGCAGCCCCTCCTTCTCCCAGTCGGCGGCCTGTGTGAACTGCTCGTCGCCCAGCTTGACCCCGCAGTCCTCGTAGGGCCGCTCGGCGTGCGGGCGGGACAGCGACATCGCCATGTCGAGATAGGTGGCGCCCGCGGCGCGGGCCGCGCGGAACAGGGGCATCACGAAGCGGGGGTCCGTGGCATTGAGCAGGACGTCACAGCGGTGCCACTGAAGAAGACGGGCCACGGCCGCTTCGTCGGCCGCGTCCACCTGCTCCGCGGTGAACCGCGCGTCGCCGCCCAGGGCCGCGACCGCCGCCTCGGCCCGGTCCGGGTCGTAGTCCGCCACCACCATCGCCTCGAAGAACGGCCGCCGGGCCGCGATCCGGGTGATCGCCCCGCCCACACCACCGGCACCCACGAGCAGTACACGCATGACAGAAACTCCCTATATGCGAAGAACATGACGCGTCCTTGCAGCGATGAAACGCCGCCCCGTGTCATAAGGTCAATGGCGTTGGCATAAGGAGGGAGACGTCGTGCCCAAGCCCGTGGTGCCCGAGGAGAAACGCCGCCGGCGCCGGCCCACCAAGAGCGGCACCGTGCTGTCCGAGGAGCTGATCGTCGAGACCGCGCTGCGCATGCTGCGCGAACACGGCAGCGCCGGACTCACCGCCCGCCGGCTGGGTCTCGCCCTGGACGCCGACCCCAGCACGCTCTACCGGTACTTCCGCGGCATGGACGACCTGACCCTCGCCATCGGCGACGCGCTCATCGGCCAGGCCCTTCAGGGCTGGCGGCCCACGGGCGAGTGGCGGGCGGACCTGCGGTCGTTCGGGCTGCGCATCCATGCCGCGTACCTCGCCCATCCGCAGGCCGCCCTGCTCACGACCAACCGCGTCACCGGCCGGGCCCACGAACTGGCCGCGGACGAGGCCGTCCTGGACGTCCTGCGCAGGGCCGGTTTCCCGCTGCCCGACACCGTCCGCATCTACCACGCCTTCATCGACCAGACCCTGGCCTTCGCCGCGCTGGACGCCGCCTCGCTGGCCCTGCCCAGCGACTCGCTGCACGCCGACGAGGACATGTGGCGCTCGACGTACGCCCGTCTGCCCGCCACCACCCATCCCCGCATCGCCGAGGCGGCGCCCCTGCTCGCCACCCGCATGCTCACCAGCGCCTACCCGACGGCCCTGGAGATGCTGCTGGACAGCGCTGCGGCCCGGCTGGAGGGCATCCGCGACTGAGACCTCAGCCCCGCAGCATCTCGGCCGCCGTCGCCGTGACCGTGTCCGCCACCTGCGCCAGCGCAGGCGAGTCGAGCTTCCACTGCTGCCAGTACAGCGGCACGTCGACCGGGCGGCCCGGGGTGATGCCGACGAGCCGGCCGTCGCGCAGCAGCGGATCCGCCTGGGGCTCCGGCACCAGCCCCCACCCCAGCCCGGCGGCCACGGCCTCGACGAACCCCTCCGAGGTCGGCACATAGTGCCGGAGCGCGCTCGCGCCGCTCCGCCCCCGGGTGAGCCTGCGGACGAAGCCGTCCTGGAAGTCGTCACGCCGGTCGAAGACCACCACGGGCACCTCCGTCAGCACCTGCGCCAGGGGCCCGCCGAGGTGGTGCGCGGCGAAGTCCGGCGCGGCCACGGGGAGGTAGCGCATCCGCCCGAGCGGCCGCACGGAGCAGCCCGGCACGGGGTCGGGCGACGAGGTCACCGCGGCCATCACCACACCTTCCCGCAGCAGGGCCGCCGTGTGGTCCTCGTCCTCGCGGCGCAGTTCGAAGCAGAGCCGCGGCTCCTGCGGCACGCGCGAGAGCACGGGCAGGAACCAGGTGGCCAGCGAGTCCGCGTTCACCGCGACGGACACCCGGACCGGCTCGCCGGTGTCGGCCAGCCCCAGCTCCGCGCAGGCGTCGTGCTCCAGCCGTGCCACCTGGCGGGCCAGCCGCACCAGCACCTCGCCCGACTCGGTCGGCCGCACCGGCTTGGTCCGCAGCAGCAGGACCCGGCCCGTGCGCTGCTCCAGCGCCTTCACCCGCTGGCTGATCGCCGACGGTGTCACATGCAGCGCGGCCGCCGCCGCGTCGAAGGTCCCCTCGTCCACGACGGCGAGCAGGGTCCGCACCTGGTCCAGCGGGAGATCGGTCATCATCACGCGTGCTGATGATACGTAAGAATCTTTAGCTGGACCCTGGTGAGACGCGTCCGTAGCGTCGACGCCATGACCAGCACCTTCACCGCCGGCGCCGCCGGATTCGGCACCGGACTGTCCCTCATCGTCGCCATCGGCGCCCAGAACGCCTTCGTCCTGCGCCAGGGGATCCGCCGCCAGGCCGTCCTCGCCGTGGTCGCCATCTGCGCCCTGTCGGACGCGGCGCTGATCGCGCTCGGGGTCGGCGGGGTCGGCGCGGTGGTGGTGAGGTGGCCGGGCGCCCTGACCGCGGTCGGCTGGATCGGCGGCGCGTTCCTGCTGGTCTACGGCGCACTGGCGGTCCGCCGGGTGCTGCGGCCCGGCGGGGACGGGCTGCGGACGGAGGGAGAGGCGGCCGGATCGGTGCGCCGGGCCGTGCTCACCTGTCTGGCGATGACCTGGCTCAACCCGCACGTCTACCTCGACACCGTCTTGCTGCTCGGTTCCGTCGCAGCCGACCACGGCGAGCTGCGCTGGACCTTCGGTCTCGGCGCGGTGCTGGCGAGCCTGTGCTGGTTCACCGCCCTCGGGTTCGGCGCCCGGATGCTCGGCCGTTTCCTCGCCAAGCCGGCCGCATGGCGCGTCCTGGACGGCCTCGTCGCCGCCACGATGATCGTGCTCGGCGCCGTGCTCGTCGTCGGAAGCTGACACCTCGGCTGCGGGGCCCCGGCAGGCTGGTGCGATAGTGATCCACGCCCGGAAAGATGTAGCGAGCATCGAGGAAGCGGCGCGTGGACGCGAGCGAGAGCACGACCGAAGAGGGGGAACCCGAACCGCGGGCGCCCCACCGCCGGGGCCGGCGGCGCTGGGCCATGGACACCCGCCCCCTGCGCCGCCCCGCCTACCGGCGGCTGTGGGTCTCGACCATCGTCACCGCCGTCGGCAGCCAGCTCACCGCCGTCGCCGTCCCCAAGCAGATCTACGACATCACCGGCTCCTCGGCATGGGTCGGCGCCGCGAGCCTGGCCGGGCTCGTGCCCCTGATCGTGTTCGCGCTGTGGGGCGGGGCGATCGCCGACATCATGGACCGGCGCAAGCTGCTGCTGATCACCAACAGCGGCATCGCCGTCACCTCCCTGCTGTTCTGGCTCCAGGCCTTCCTGGGGCTGGAATCGGTGGGCGCGCTCATGCTGCTGCTCGCCGTGCAGCAGGCCTTCTGGGGCCTGAACGCGCCGGCCCGCACTGCCTCCATAGCCCGGCTGGTCCCTGAGGACGAACTGCCCGCCGCGGGCGCTCTCGGCTCGACCGTGATGCAGACCGGGCAGGTGGCGGGCCCCCTGCTCGCCGGCGCCCTCATCCCCGTCATCGGGCTGCCCGAGCTGTACCTCATCGACGCCCTGGCCCTGTGCGTGACGGTGTGGGCGGTGTACCGGCTGCCGGCGCTGCCGCCCCTGGCCGGTTCGGCGGTGCGGCGCGCGGGGGTGAAGGAGATCGCCGCCGGTTTCCGCTACATCTCCGGGCACACGGTGCTGCTGCTGTCGTTCCTCGCCGACATCATCGCCATGGTCCTCGGCATGCCGCGCGCCCTGTTCCCGCAGCTCGCCTCCCAGACCTACGCCCCGTACGGCGAAGGCCTCGCGCTGGGCCTGCTGTTCGCGGCGATCCCCATCGGGGCCGTGCTGGGCGGGCTGTTCTCCGGCACCTTCTCCCGGGCCCGGCGGCACGGCTGGATGGTGATCGGGGCGGTGGTCGCCTGGGGCGTGGCGATCGCGGGCTTCGGGCTGAGTCGCAACCTCTGGGTCGCGGTGGCGTTCCTCGCCCTCGCCGGGGTGGCCGACATGGTCTCCATGGTCTTCCGCGGGGCGATCCTGCTGTCCGCCGCCACCGACGAGATGCGCGGACGCATGCAGGGCGTGTTCACCGTCGTCGTCGCGGGCGGCCCCCGTCTCGCCGATGTGCTGCACGGCACCGCGGGATCCGCCTTCGGCCCCCGCACCGCCGTCGCGGGCGGCGGGCTCCTGGTCGTCGTGACGATGCTGGTGCTGGCCGCCTCCGTACCGGCGCTGCGGCGCTACCGCGTCTGACGTCTCACAGCACGCCGCGCCGGTGCAGGGTGTACTGCTCCATCAGCTTGCCCCGGGTCATCTCCAGCCGGTGCGCGAGCACCTCGGCGACGTTGCGCAGCAGCATCACCCCGAGCTCCGGCTCCTCCTCGCACAGCTTCAGCACGGCCCGCGCGTCGAACTCGTAGGCCCGCACCGGGCTGAAGGCCACCGCGCCGAAGTCCCAGACGTACGGCGGGAACAGCCACGACCAGCCGAGCAGGTCGCCCGCGCCGAGGCTGGCCACGGTCACCCGCTGCAAGGAGTTCACCTGCTGGTCGAGGGAGACCGCGCCGGAGCGGATGACCCAGAAGCGGTCGGCCGGGCCGTCCTCCTCGAAGATCCGGGCGTCCTCGGGAAAGGACACCTCCCGGGCCAGCGTCATCAGGCGCTGCCGCTGCGGAGGAGGCAGGGCGGTCAGGAGTTTGATCGCTTTGGTCATGCGGAGCTCCTCGCCGGGCGGTCGACTGCGGTGCTGTCCCCATCCCATTTCAGCGGCTGGTGGGGCCCTGGGCACCTCGGCGTACGAGACTTCTTGCGACGGACCGTCCGGGCATGAAAAAGCCCTGGCTGGACGGGGGAGACCAGCCAGGGCCGTACTGCGGTGATGCACGGAGGACGAGGGGTCGACTCCGTCACCACGTATGAGTGAACGATAAACCATCTGGCGGGTGTATGCACCCGGGACCCGGTGGCGTGACCCGTTTCACTTCCACCGTCACTCCGCGAGCACCCGGATCGTCTCCAGCTCCGGATCCTCCGGGTCGGGCAGGTTCATGCCCGCGTCCAGCCCCGTCCGCAGGTACGCCAGCACCGGCTCCGTCAGGCGCTCGCCCGGGAGGACCGCGGGGATGCCCGGGGGATACGGCGTGATCATCTCTGCCGCGATCCGCCCGGCCGCCTCGCCCAGCGGCGCGGACTCGGCCGCGCCGAAGAAGGCGTCGCGGGGCAGCACCGCCTGCTCCATGCGCAGCTCCGCCGGGGAGGGCACCTCCACCCGCGGAGCGCTGGGCAGGTCCGGTGCGGCCCGCACGAGGTCCCGCAGCGCCTCCAGCAGCTGCCCGGTGGTCTCCCGGTCGTCGCCGTGGGTGATCTGGGCGCCGATGCGGCGGTGGTCCACCAGGTGCGCGTCGATGTGCCGGTGCTCGCGCAGCCAGTCCGCCGCCTGGAAGCCGGTGATCCCGAGTCCGGTGAGGTCGATGACGCCGGGCAGCGGGTCGAAGTCGTCGGCCAGGCCGGGGCCGCAGAAGTCGTCCCGGTCGTTGACGTGCAGTCCGTCGATCTCCTCGATGGCGGCGCGGACCCCGGCGGCGAGATCCAGCGCACCGCCCATCAGTTCCTCGCCGTGCAGCGCCATCTGCCGCCGCCAGCCGTCCAGGCCCGCGTAGATCAGCACCGAGGGGCTGGTGGTGCCGAGCAGGTCCGCCCGCATCCCGAGCAGCTCCGGCGGCACCAGGTCGCCCTGGAGATGGAAGACCGAACCCTGCTCCAGACCGCTGCCCATCTTGTGGATGCTGGTCACGCAGATGTCCGCGCCCGCGTCCATCGCCCAGGACGGAAGATCCGGGTGGAAGGGCAGATGCGCGCCCCACGCCTCGTCGACGATCAGCGGCCGCGAGCGCCCGTGACAGACGTCGGCGATCGCCCCCAGGTCCGCGCAGCCTCCGTACGGCGTGGGGCTCGTGACCAGCGCGCCGCGCGCGTCCGGATGCGCCTCGAAGGCCCGGTCGAACTCCTCGGCGGACGGGGGATGGGCCAGGTTCCGCTCGGCGTCCCACCGGGGCTCGACCCAGACCGGCTCGATACCGGAGATGATCAGCCCCGCCACCACGGACTTGTGGGCGTCGCGCCCGATCAGCAGCTTCTCGTGCGGCCCCGCGGCCGACAGCATCGCGGCCTTGACCGACAGGGAACTCCCGCATGTGCTGAAGAACGTGTGCTCGGCGTGCACCGCGTCGGCCATCAGCTCCTGGGCCCGTTGCAGCACCCGGCCCCGGGTGAGCCGGTCGTCCAGACCGCCCGAGGCCAGCACGTCCCCGTGGAACACCGCGTCACCGAGGATCTCCCGGACCGCCGGATCGGCGCCGCGGGCCTGCTTGTGCCCGGGGGGAGTGAACGACAGATGCCCCTTGCGCCGGTACTCGTCCAGGGCTTCCAGAACCGGTGCTCGCGTGTGGTCGGCAGTCATGCGCGCCGGGTTCCCGGCGTGTGCCCCCGCAATCCGGCTCCGCCCGCACGGGCACCGGCCCCGCGATCCGGTGCTCCGCAGGCCACTTGCCGGCCGTCAGGCCCGGTCATTCCTCCGGTACCTGCTTCCCCGGGGCCACGATCTCGTCCAGCACCCGCAGCACGGCCTCGTAGGAGATCTGCCGCACGGCCGCGTCCCGCGCTCCCTGCGGGTCGGTCGCGTCCAGCTCCTCGCTCCGGGTCCGCCAGGTCCGCTCCTCCTGCATCGCGCACTCCCTCGCACGCTGGATGCGCCGCAGCAACTCGTCCGAATCCACCACATCGGTCATGCACACCGCGTACCCGCCCAGTGGCCGGAGATGGCACCGCCCCACGACCGTTCGAGGTCTTTTTGAGCCTTGCGGCCGCACCCGAGGTTTGCAGTTGCGGGGAGGGGTGAGCCGAAGAGTATGACCGCGGCGCTCGCGCGGTGCGCCCCCCGGACGCCGTGGCGGGTCCAGCGAGCAGGGGGTCCGTGAGCCCCGGCCAGGCCCGTGCGAACGGCCCGCGAAACGCGGTCCGGACCCGGTATCCGTCTGTGCTGTCAGTGCTGTCAGGGAGCTGCAGAATGTGCGAGGAGCACATGATCGAATCGGTATTCGAGCCGCCCGGCGCTCACCGGCCGTGCAAACCCGCCGAGGCGCGCCGGGCCGTGGAGCGGGCCGTGGCCGAACGCTGCCGGGCCACCCACACCCCGTGCGACACCGACGCCCTCTCCGACGCGCTGCTCGTCGTCTCGGAGCTCACGACCAACGCGATGCTGCACGGCGGCGGGGTCACCGACTTCCAGGTGGACGTCGACGGACCCGGCGTGCGGGTCTCGGTGAGCGACCGCAGTGACGCGCTGCCCGTAGTCGCGCCACGCACCGACCCGCACGGACGGCTGCGCCACGGCGGCCACGGCTGGCCCATCGTCTGCCGGCTCTCCCGCGACGTGCGGGTGTCGGATCTGCCCGCCGGGGGCAAGTGCATCACCGCTGTCGTACCCCTGTCCTGAACGCCCGTGAGCCGGTGCCCGACAAATTGCACTGCAAAGCGGAGTTTGTTCCACCGGGTCAAGGGCAGACGCACATTCGTGCTTCGGACCGGAGGCGCCCCAGCGGGAGCGGTATCGCTACCCCGGAGGCCTCCAGGCGGTCCGGGCGGCGACCTTCCCGCGGTCAGTCCCTGAAACCACCGTTCAGGAGCGAATCCGCATGCTCATCGAAACGCCCACCCATCGTCCCGGCACGCCCGAAACGACGACCACCGCGCCCCGGCGGCGTCACGACGACGCCCCCGACACCGCCGCCCTCTTCGTCCGGATGGCGGAACTGGAAGAGGGCCCCGAGCGGGAGGCCGTCCGCGACGAACTGGTCACCCTGTGGCTGCCCATGGCCCACCGCATCGCCGGCCGCTTCCGCGACCGCGGCGAGTCCATCGAGGACCTCCGGCAGGTCGCCGCACTGGGCCTGGTCAAGGCCATCGACCGGTTCGACCCGAGCCGGGGTGCCTTCGAGAGTTACGCCGTCCCCACCATCACCGGCGAGGTCAAGCGGCACTTCCGGGACCGCATGTGGGCCCTGCGGGTCCCCCGCCGTGTGCAGGAACTGCGCAACAAGGTGCGGGTGGCACGCCGCGAACTCACCCAGCACCCGGGCAGCCCCGAGCCCTCCGTGGCCGACCTCGCCACCCACACCGGCCTGACCGAGGAAGAGGTCAACGCCGGGCTCGAGGCCCTGGACAGCTTCAGCACCCTGTCGCTGGACGCCGAGCTCTCCGCCGACGACGACGGCTACAGCCTCGCCGACACCCTCGGCGCGGCCGACTCCTCCTACGACGTCGTCGTGGACCGCGAGTCCGCCAAGGAAGGCCTGCGCCGGCTGCCCGAGCGGGAACGGGCCATCCTCTACATGCGCTTCTTCGAGGACATGACCCAAAGCCGCATCGCCGACCACCTCGGCATCTCGCAGATGCACGTCTCCCGCCTCATCAGCCGCAGCTGCGCCCGGGTGCGCAACGAGGTCCTGGGGCAGCGGACGGGCAACCGGGGCGGCGGCGGCCCCTCCACGACGGCCTGACCATCCGACCCCACGAGGAGCGAACGACCATGCTGAGGCCCCACCCCGCCGTGCTGCGCCGACTCGTCGACGAGTACGAGGCCCTGGTGACCGCCGAGGCCGCGCGCGGACCGGCGGAGCTGAGTCCCAGGGCACGCGACCTGGCGTACACGCTGTGCGTCTCGACCGGCACCCGGGATGTCGAGCACGCCCTGGAGGCCGCCCACCGGTGGCTCGCGGCCGCACCCGCACCGGCCCGCGACACGGCCGTTCCGGCGACCGGACAGCGCATGCCGACCCCCGAGCCCGCCTGAGGCGCGTACCGCTGACACCACGGGGAAGGCGAGGCAGAACGAGGGCCCGGCCGACGGCAGAAGCCACGGCCGGGCCCCTTCGCGTCACCGTCGGCGACACAGGAGCACCTGCACACGCCCTCGGCCGCGCCGGCCGCGGAGTGACGCTCCGGCGGGCCCGAGGCGGAACAGGAACCGGAACCGCCTGGTCCGGGGGCTGTGGAGGGTGTGTGAACGGCGACCCGGGGCATCCGCACTGCCGGGAGGTCGACATGAACACGAGTGCGATGGCACAGAGCGGTCGTCTCCGGGCCCGGCGGATGGCACGGGGTTCGGTGACCGAGGGGGCGGCACGGGCGGGGTTCGCCGCCCGGGGCGTGATCTATCTGCTCGTCGGAGCGCTGGCCCTGCAGATCGCCTTCGGCGGCACCGGCCGGCAGGCCGACCGCGGGGGAGCCCTGCAGGAACTGGCGCACAAGCCCTTCGGCGCGGTGCTGCTGTGGGCCCTGGGCACCGGGCTCGTCGGCATGGCCCTGTGGAGGCTGTCCGAAGCGCTCTTCGGCTCGGTGGGCAAGGACGGCCGCAGCGCCCGCAAGCGGCTGATGGCGACGGTCCGCTTCGCCTTCTACGTCTTCGTCGCCTACTCGGTGCTGTCGTTCGCCGTCAGCCGCCACCAGAGCGGCGGATCCAGCGACCAGCAGTCCCGGGACGCCACGGCCAGGGCCCTGGAGATACCCGCCGGACAGTGGCTGGTCGGCGCCGCCGGCATCGGGATCGTCGTGGCCGGCGGCTGGATCGCCGTACGCGCGGTGCTGCGCAAGTACCACGACAAGCTCCGGCTCGGGCAGATGGGCCGGCGGACGCGGCAGCTGGTGGACGTCACCGGCGTGGCCGGGGGCGCCGCCCGCGGGCTGGTGTTCGCCGTGGCCGGGGTCTTCGCCGTGCGCGCCGCCATCGACTACGAACCCGACAAGGCCAAGGGCCTGGACGACACCCTGCGCACCTTCGCCGACACCCCGCTCGGCCCCTGGCTGCTGGTCTGCGTCGCCGCCGGGCTGGTGCTCTTCGGGCTGTTCTCGTTCGCCATGGCTCGGTGGCGACGCGTCTGAGCCGCGTTCTGCGGGGAACACGAAGCCAATGAGCGATTCCGAGATTCCGCATGGCGACGGCCGGCCCGTGGACGCGTACCTGGACCTCCTGCGCATCCGGATGGACACGGAGGACTACCGCCTTCTGATGCGCGCGGTGGAACCCGTCCTCGAGGCGATCGAAGAGGAACGCCTGTCCAGCCTCGACTTCGCGCTCGATCCCGAGGGCGACGACGAATTGCCCCAGCAGGTGCGTGACGAGGTGGCCCTCGTCATCGCCACCGCCGTCACCGGCCGCCTGGACAACGAAGTGGTCGAACTCGACGTCGACGACACCGGCCCGGTCAGGATCGTCACGGACGCCACCACCGCGTCCGACCCCGTCCGCCTCGGCGAGATCGCCGACTACATCCGGGACCGGCACAAGCAGACCGAGGAGCTGCGGGGCATCGCCAAGGTGAGCGGACTGCCCACGGACTTCTGAGGGGCCGCGGCCCGTACTCCGGGAACGGCCCTCACCCCCGGGGCGCCGCCACCGGCACACCCAGCGGCCGGGCGAGACCCACCACGGCCTCGTCCAGCCGCTCCAGATGCCGCAGCACGCGGTCGGTGATGCGGCCGTAGCGCGGTTCGCCGGCGTCCGATCCCAGCAGGGACGCGATGGTCGGCCCGACCTCGACCTGCGCGCCCGCGTGCTCGTCGGCGACCCGGGCCGCGATGGTCCGGATGTTGCGCACCGTACGCCCGGCGGCCCCGCGCAGTCGCGGATCCGCCGCGATCGAGGGATGCGTGGGCAGCAGCTCGGCGGTCGCCGCCAGCGTCCGCGCGTGATACGCGCACGTCTCCAGCAGCGCCACCACGTACCGGGCCGTGTCGCGCCGGGTCCGCAGCGGCGTGACGGGGTGGGTCAGCGGCTGGGTCGCGGCCCGCAGATCCGCCAGCGCCTGGTCCAGGTCGCGCGCCTTGTCCAGCAGCTCGGCCGCCGGCCCTCCGCTGAGCTGGCCGACGGCGGCCTCCGTGACCTCGGCCAGCCGCTCCAGCACGGTGCCGAGCAGCTCGTTCGTACGGCGGTCCGTCCGCACCGGCAGCACCAGCGCCGCGGCCACCACCCCACAGGCCACGCCGAGCGCCGTCTCCTCGATGCGCAGCACGAGCACATCAGGGCTGTAGGTGTGCAGCAGCGTGTACAGCAGCCCGAGCATCGCCGTGACGAAGAACGACATCAGGGTGTACGACAGCGGCGCCGAGTAGAACATCGCGAAGATCAGCACCAGCACCAGGGCGAACGCCGTCCAGGTGTTGTTGCCGACCAGACCCGCCAGCACGATGCCGGCCACGACGCCGAACACCGTCCCGAGCAGCCGCCGGTACCCCTTGACCAGGATCTCGCCCGTCGACGACGTGTTGATGAAGACGATCCAGCACGTCAGCACCGCCCAGTACCAGCGCTGCGTGGACAGCAGCTCGCCGCCCACGATCGCCAGTGACGAGCCGACGGCGACCTGCACGGCGGCACGGGTGGTGAGCCGCCGCAGTCCGGTCTGGTCCTCCTGCCCGGCCTCCTCGCCGCCGCCGTCGATCGCGGCGTCCTCGGCGTCCAGTTCCTCGCGGGAACGGGCCGTCGCCGGGGAGTCGTCCGACTCGTCCTGGGGGCCGTCCAGCGCGATCCGCAGCCCGAGCACGGAACGGGCCGACTCGCCGATGCCGCGGAAGACGTCCTGGAGCGCCGCCGACGCGGGCGGCAGGTTCTCCTCGTCCCGGTAGCCGAGGAGCCGGTTGCGCACATGGGCCAGCCCGGTGCCCGCGTCGCCGCTGCCCGCCCGCAGCACCAGGGTGTGCAGCGCCAGCAGATCGCGGCGGAGCGTGGCGCCGGTCTCGTCCGGCATGTCCGGGCCGGCGATCGCCGGGGCGGGCGCGCCCGGCAGGTGCAGGGTCAGTGTGTCGGCCCGTTCGGCGGTGCGGGCGGTCAGCAGCAGCAGGCCGAGCCGCTCGGCGGCGATCTCGGCGTCGGCGATCCTGCGCTGCACGAGCCGTGCCGCCGACTCGTCCGGGGTGCCCTCCTCGAGGCGCCCCTGGATCATCATGGCCGTCTCGTGCAGCCGCGCGGTGCCGTCGCGCAGCGCCTTCAGCACCTTGTCCATCTCCTCCGCGGGGGCGTCGAGGAGTTCTGCTTGCGCCGACACCAGCTGGGCCAGCCGGGCGCGGAAGGCCAGGCGCAGCCGCTGCAGCACACCCGTCGGCGTCGCGGGCACGACCGCGAAGCGCATCAGGGCACTGGAGCAGAACGCCAGCGCGATGGCACCGCACAGCTCGGGCAGCCTCTCGACGGTGGCGCCGACGAACAGCGACAGGAAGTAGACCTGGAAGCCGATCAGCCCCAGCGCGGTGCCCCGGTCGCCGAACCGGCGGCTGTAGACCGCGCAGAAGATCAGGACGACGAAGAAGACGTCACCGACCACGACGTGCGAGCTGAGCACCGCCCCCAGGGACACCGAGGCCAGGGCCACCGGAAGTCCCAGCGCCAGCGTCACGGCCTGGGGCCCGAGCTGCTTCTCCCGGATGGCGAAGGTGGCGACCATCGCCGCGATGGCCCCCGCCACCAGAATGTGCACGTCGGCGCCGAGCAGGGAGAGCACGGCCACGGTCAGTGCGATCGCGCCGACCGTTCGCAGCCCGGCCGTCAGACGCAGCAGGCCCGGGTCGGACGCCGCGATCCGGTCCCGCAGTCGTGCCCGCACCGCGCGTCCCGCTGCCCTCACGCCGCCGCACTCTCTCCCGACTCACACCAAGATCCGCATCTCAGCATGACATGCCACGAGCGGAGGCTTCCGCCCGGCCCGGCGCTACTCCGACCGGGATCCCGCCACCCGCTCCCGCACCTGCTCCGGCGTCAGATAGGCGTCGGTGTACTCGAAATCCTTCAGCCGCGCGGCCTTGCGGGTCTGGAACCCGGTCCGTACGAAATCGTCGCCGGCGACGGCGTTGAGCAGCCAGTTCGTCATCACCCGCGTCTTGGCCACGTTGGTGCGCAGCGCCGACCAGTGGTAACCGCGGGCCACGGCCTGGGCGGGCAGCCCGCGCAGTTCGATGCCCAGCGGCTTGGACACCGCATCGGTGCCGCCGAGGTCGACGACGAGCCCGAGGTCCTTGTGGACGTACGGCTTCATTGCCTGGCCCCGCAGGGAGGCGATGACGTTGTCGGCGACGTGCTTGCCCTGCCGCTGGGCGTGCTGCGCGGTGGGCGGGCACACGGCGCCGTCCCCCTTGGCCAGGTCGGGGACGGCGGCCGAGTCGCCGAGCGCGAACACCCCGTCCTCGCCCGGCAGGTTCATCTCGGCGGCGACCGCGAGCCGCCCCTTGACGGTCTCCGCGCCGAGCGTGGCGATGAGCGGGCTGGCGGCGACGCCGGCGGTCCAGATGAGCGTGCGGGTCGGGACCACGCGCCCGTCGGTGAAGGTGACCTCCTCGGCGCCCGCCTTGGCGATGGAGGTACCCAGCGAGATCTCGATGCCCCGCCGGCGCAGGATCTCCTGCGCGCTGCTGCCGAGCTTGTCGCCCAGCTCCGGCATCAGCCTCGGGGCGATGTCGATCAGGTGCCACTTGATGAGACCCGGGTCCAGCCGCGGATAGCGCTTGACCGCGGCGTGCGTCAGCCGCTGCAGGCACGCCGCGGTCTCGGTGCCCGCGTAACCGCCGCCGACCACCACGAACTGCAGCCGCGAGGCCCGCTCCACGGGGTCCGGGCTCGCGTCGGCCAGATCCAGTTGCGCGATGACGTGGTCACGGATGTACGCCGCCTCGGCGAGCGTCTTCATCCCGAACGCGTGGTCCGTCAGCCCCGGGATGTCGAAGGTCCGGGTAATGCTGCCGGGCGCCAGCACGATGTAGTCGTACCGCTCGTCGATGATCTGGTCGGTGATGGTGCGGATGACGCAGACCTTCGACTTCAGGTCCACGCCGATGGCGCCGCCCGGAATGATCCGCGTGCGGTACTTCTTGCTGCGGCGCAGGGAGACGGCGATCGACTGCGGCGTCAGCACGCCGGAGGCGACCTGGGGGAGCAGCGGCAGGTAGAGCTGGTAGGCGAACGGCGTCACCAGCGTGACGTCCGCCTCCTCCGGGGAGAGTTTCCGTTCCAGGCGGCGGACGCACTCCACGCCGGCGAAGCCTGCGCCAACCACCAGGATCCTGGGTCGTGTCACGGTGTTCATCCCTTTCTGCGGCTCCAGGCGGTCTGCCTCGAACGCCTTCCGACTGCCCCTGGATCGCCGGTTCGCACCCTTTCGATCCCACCGTGTGTCCCGCCGGTGCGCCAGTCGGACGCGGCAGGCAGACGAACGCGTCGATCACCACCCTGCCCGCACCGTGGCCGAAAAGCACCGGGCGGGAGTGAATCACGCGTGCAGACCGGGCCGGCCGGAGCCGCCGTCAGGAGTCGGCGCCGCCCTGGAAATGACACAGCAGCAGACACACGTCGTCGTCCCGCTCGGAATCGCTCAGCAACGGATGCAGAAGCCGGTCCGCCGACCCCTCCAGATCCGCGTCCAGCTCCGCGGAACGGAACCCGCCGAGCGCCGTGGCCAGCCGCTCGATCCCCGGGTCTATGCCCTGCGCACGCCGCTCCACCAGCCCGTCCGTGTACAGCGCGAGCGTCGAACCGGGCGCCAGCTGCTCCGTGTGGTCGGCGATCTCCTGGGTGAGCGGGATGCCGAGCATCGCGCCGGGCTTGGCGTCGAGGGTGCGCACGGTGCCGTCGGGCAGCCGCAGCACCGGCGGCGGATGCCCCGCCGCGGCCCAGGTCAGCGTGGGCTCGTCCGGGTGGAACCGGGCGATGACGGCGGTGGCGTACAGGTCCGGCTGGAGATGGTGCAGGAACCGGTGCAGCCGGGTCAGCAGCCGGCCCGGGCTGTCGCCGTCGACGGCGTACGCCCGCAGCGCGGTGCGCAACTGGCTCATCATGACCGCCGCGTGCAGACCGTGGCCGGTCACGTCGCCGATGACCGTGATCAGACCGCCGTCCCGCTGGGGGAACGCGTCGTACCAGTCGCCGCCGATGTTCAGCCCGTGTGTGGCCGGAAGGTACCGTGCGGCCAGGCTGAGGCCCGGCGTGGTCGGCAGGTCCGTCAGCAGGGCGCGCTGCAGCGTCTCGGCGATGTCGCGGTTGTGCTCGAAGCGCCGGGCGTTGTCGATCGCGATGCTGGCCCGCCGGGTGAGCTCGATCAGCATCACCGCGTCGTCCGGGTCCCAGCGCGCACCGGGCGGCGACAGCGTCAGGACCCCCAGCGGCGCACGCCGCGTCGGCAGCGGCACACACAGCAGCGGCCGCCCGGGTTCCAGCGCCGACGGCGGCTGGTCGTCCACGCCGGGCAGGTTGCCGGGATGGCCGGCGGCGTACTGGGGCCGCCCGGTACGGGCCGCGACCACGGCGGCGGCCGGATGCGGCGCCGAGCCGTGTCTGTCCTCCTCGTGGTCGAACAGCCATACGTCGACGCTGCTCGCGTACTCCGGTACCAGCAGGTCCGGCAGCCGGCGCACGATCTCCTCGTGGTTCAGCGACGCCGTCAGCACGGCGCTCGCGTCCGCGAGGAACATCAGCCTGCGCCGGGCGCTCTCCGCCTCGTTGCGGGCGGTGCGCTCGGCGGCGAAGGCCTCGCGCTGGGCCCGCCCGGCAGCGTCCAGCTCGGCGTGCAGGGCCAAGACGCCCTGGTTGGTCTGGTGCAGCTCCTCGCGGTGGAAGAGGACCAGGTCCTCCTGCTCGGTGAGCTTGTCCAGCACCACGGCGGTGTCCTCGTCGGCGCCGAGGAGCGCCTCCGACAGGGCGGCGGGGTCGTCGGCGACGGTGCCGTCCTCGGCGGCCTCGGCCGCCTCGGGGCAGGGGACGGTGACCTCCCAGAGCGGTTCCCCGGCGGCGCACGCCTCCGGCGACGGGGTCACCACGACGTGCAGCAGCCCCTCCTCGGTGGGGGAGCCCGCCAGGTCCATGGTGAGGCGCCAGGTGCCGCCCTTGGTGAGGCACTGGCGCAGGTGGGCGCTGAGGGCGGCGGCGAGCCGGGTCCGTTCGACGGTGGGCACACCGTACGCGGCGGCCAGACGCGCGAGTGAGATGCGGGCGCGGGCCGCGTCGGTGACGGTGGTGATCTGCCAAGTGCGCATCATGGGCGTTCCGGCGGGGTCGAGGTCAGCACGGCCACGGCGGTGTCGTCCCGCACCGGCAGGGCGGGACTGCTGGCGTCACGTATCGTCACGGCGGCCGTCACGGCCGGGTCGGCCGCGGGCAGGCCCGGGCCGGACGGCGGCGTCCAGCGGCTGGGCAGGCCGTCGGTGTGCAGGATCAGCAGCGGGTCGTCCGTCCAGTCGGCCTCCTCCTCGCGGAGGGTGGCGGGCCGGTGCACCCCGACGATGCCGGGCCGCGACAGCAGGTGATGCCAGGTGCCGGCGGTGTGCAGTCGTGCCCCCACGTTGCCGATGCCGGCGAAGCGCAGCCGTCCGGCGGACAGATCGAGCTGGGCCATCGCGACGGCCGCGCCGCGCGTGCCCTTCAGCGCGTCGTGCAGGCGCCCCAGCGACTCGGCGGGGGAGAGGTGAGCCCAGCGGTACAGTGCCGCGACCGCGGCGGACGAGGCCCGCGCGGCCTCCGGCCCGTGCCCCAGCCCGTCCGCCAGCAGCAGCGTCACCCGGTCCCCGGCCCGGACCCAGGCCCAGGCGTCCCCCGAGTACTCGGCTCCGCCGTAGGGGATGTTGACCCCACCGGCCCGTACTCCGGTGACCGGCAAGGAACGGTCCTGCGGGCCGGCGCCGGGGCCCGGGGCGCCGCCGGCCGGTGCCGCACGGCGGACCGGGCCGGCCCCGGCGTCCGCGAGGCCGTGGGACCCTGCCGTCCGGGAAGCCCGGTCCGCCCCCGGGGTTCCCACGCCCGCGACGCCCTCAGCCGACGCCGCACGAGGGGCCGACTCGCCCGCGCCCGCGAGGCCGTGAGCCGATGCCGTACGAGGGGGCGGCGTGCCCGCGTCCGCGGGGCCGTGAGCCGATGCCGTACGAGGGGGCGGCGTGCCCGTGTCCGCGAGGCCGCGACCCGACGCCGCAGGAGGGGCCGGCGCGCCCGCGACGCCCTCAGCCGACGCGACCCGAGGGGCCGGGGGCGTGCCCGCGTCTGCGAGGCCGTGAGCCGATGCCGTACGAGGGGGCGGCGTGCCGGTGTCCCGGAGGGCGTGGTTCGGTGTCGTCGGAGGGACCGGCGCGCCCGTACCGGGGTGGGCATGGCCCGGCGTTCCGTACGGCCCCTGCGCACGGTCTGCCGCAGGTGCGAGAGCGCCGGTGGCGCCCTGAGCCTGCCCGGCGAGGCCCGCCGCCGCGTGGCCGGTCAGACCGCCGCACGCCACCGCGCCGAACGGCGGCTCGCCGCCGGGCCACCGGCCGCCGGCGGCGACCCCGTCCTCCGGCCGCACCGACGCCTCACCGCCCCAGGGCGCCGTGCCCACGCGGGCCACCGCGACCGTGCCGCGGCCCGGGACGCTGTGCAGGGCGAAGTCGTCGCAGAGGCGCACACACGTGCCGAGGCCCGCGCCGAGCGAGCGGCTCGTGGAGAAGCCGTCGCGCAGCGCCGCGGGCACGTCCGCGATGCCCGGGCCGTGGTCGATCGCCGCGATCTGCACCGTCCGGGACCCCTCCCGGCCCTCCCGAAGCACCGGCGGAGCCACGACGTCGATGAGCACCTGCCCGCCCTCGGCGTGCTTCAGCAGATTCGTGGCCAGCTCGGTCGCCACCAGCGCGGCCGCCGCGGCGCGCCGCTCGTCCAGCCCGGCCAGCGCGGCGGCCTCCTCCGCCGCGACCCGCACGTCGCGCACCCGGGTCGAGTCGCGCACCGGCACGTCCCACACGCGCGGCATCAGACCTCCTCGCGCGGACGCGGCGGCCGGCCCACCCAGCAGGTCACCCGCACCGTGGTGCCCGAACCCGGCGTGGTGTCGATGTCGAAGTCGTGCACCAGCCGCCGCGCGCCGCTCAGCCCCATCCCCAGACCGCCGCCGGAGGTGTAGCCGTCGCTCAGCGCCAGGTCGAGGTCGGCGATGCCCGGCCCCTCGTCCGTGAAGACCAGCCGCAGCCCCCGCGCACCGGCCCCGCCCACCTGGGTCGCCTCCATCTGTCCGCCACCGCCGTGCACCAGGGTGTTGCGGGCCAGCTCACTGGCCGCGGTGATGAGCTTGGTCTGGTCCACCAGACCGAAGCCGAGCCGGGCGGCGGCCTGCCGTACGTGCTGTCGCACCCACACCAGGTCCATGTCCGACCGGATGGGCAGGCAGGCCTCGACGCCCGCGGCGGTGTGCATCACGGACTCTCCTGACGCGGACTGCCGGGACGGGGCACCGGGGTCTGCCGCGCGAGGAGCTCCATGCCCGCCTCGGTACTGAGTGCGGTGCTCAGCCCCGGCAGCGTCAGACCCAGCTCGACCAGGGTGATGGCGACCGCCGGGTTCATGCCGGCCACCACGGTGCGCGCGGCCAGCAGTCCGGCCTGCGCGGCGATCTCGGCCAGCACCCGGCCGAGGAAGGAGTCGACGATCTCCACCCCCGAGATGTCGATGAGGACCCCGCGCACCCCGGTGCGGGAGATCGTCTCGGCGAGATCCTGCTGGAGCTGCTGCGCCGTGCTGTCGTGCAGGTCCCCCTGGAGCGTGACCAGCAGGACGTCGCCGAGCCGGAGGACCGGCACATGGCCGGTCACGGGACGGGGATGGGCGTCGTTCACCGCTGACCCGCACCCGGGGTCACGATGTCCGCGCCGAGCTGGTGCAGCGCGTACCCCAGCGCGTCGGCGAGGCTCGCGCGGGTGATCACGTCCAGATCCAGGCCGAGGTGCACGATGGTCTGCGCGATGGCGGGGCGGATGCCCGAGACGATGCACTCGGCGCCCATGAGGCGCGCCGCGGCGACCGTCTTCATCAGGTGCTGCGCCACCAGCGAGTCGACCGTCGGCACCCCGGTGATGTCGAGGATCGCGAACCGCGCGTGCTGGTCGACGACGGCGTTCAGCAGCGTCTCCATCACGATCTGGCTGCGGGCGCTGTCGAGGGTCCCGATGAGCGGCACGGCCACGATGCCGTCCCACAGCCGGATGACGGGCGTGGCCACCTCCATCAGCTGCATCCGCTGCCGGTCGCTGAGCGCCTGCCACTCGCTCAGCGCGGTTTGCATGGCCACCAGTCGCAGGGTGCCCGTCAGCACCGTCAGCGCGGTCGAACAGGCCCGCAGGTGCTCGGGTGGCGCCTGCTCCAGATCGGCGGCCAGCAGGTTCTCCACGGGCGGCCGCAGAGCGGCCAGTTCGCTGGAGACCTGGGTGTTGCTCAGCCCGGCACGGGAGCGGGCCGCGCCCATCCGGCCGAGCTGCTCGCGCACGGTGCTGAATCCGGCGGCGTCCGGGTCCTCCACCTGGCCCGAGTCGGCCACCTGGGCCAGCGCGTCCACGACGGCCTTGCCCGCTTCCACCGCCTCGTCGCGCGAGACGGTGAACACGGTGCGGAACAACGGCTCGTCCGCCCACCGCTGGGCGATCTGCTCGCGCCGGCGGTGCAGGAAGTCCCTGACCTCGTCGGTGGGCGTGGCGAGCTGTCCGTCCGCTTCGTGCTCCGGCACCTGGTTCTCTCCTCATCCGCGTTGCGTCGACCGAGCCCGCTTCTGGCAACGAGACGGCGATGTGACACTTGCCGGGCGACAACTCTAACCATGCGCCGACCTCGCACGACACCTGCTCCGGGGCAAGCGATCCGGTTCGGCGGAACGGCGATGGGCGCCCGCCGTTTCCGGCGTGCGGAGGGTGAGCCGTCGTCCGGGCACGGCGGAGCGAGGGCACCGGACCACCGGTCTTCGCCGGCGCCGTGCCCGAGGGGATCCGGACCGTCAGACGCTCGGCTCCTGGGGGAGGTCCGGCCCCGCGTCGACACGGGCCAGGGCCTCGTCGACGCTCTCCGATATCGGCACCGTGATGCTCACGCCGGTCAGATCGAGGATGCGCCGCACGGCCGGCGTCGGGCTGATGACGTGCACGCTGCCCTCGGTCTTGCGGGTCTCCTGGTACACCCGGAGAACGATGTTCATCCCGGACGAGTCCATGAAGGGCACGGACGAGAGGTCGATGAGGAAATGCCGTCGGCCGTGGTGGAGTTGGTTGGCCAGATGGGCCTGGAACTCGGTCGCGGTGTCGACGTCCAGGTAGCCGTCGACCGTGATCAGGGCCACGTCCTCACGGGGCAGTTCGACTTCCACGGACAGCGGGTTCTGGGCGAGGGGCACGGATACCTCCAACAAGTGCTACGGCCTGGGCTGGTCACCTCTGGGGATGACCGCGGTGCGAGGGGATCCCGGTCGTTCTCCGGACTCGAGTGCCGATTCTCATGCGTCTCCCTTCACTGACGGGCTTCGGATGTCACCGCGCACCCGCGATTACCCCGGAAACCACCCTCCATGCACCGCCCTCCGAAACATCGTCGGGACCGGCCCCGCGGAAGCCGCCCGCGGTCGCAGGTGTGTGCGCCGAATGCGCTTGCGGCAGCAGGGTAATTGCTGCTGTGGAACGGGCCGGGCGCGAGGCGTCCGGCGGAACGATCGCGATCAGCGCATCGCCAGGGAGGATGGAGCAGCGTGGCCATCGACAGAATCTGGTCGTACGGGCCGGACAGCGGTCACACCGAGGGGCAGGACCTGACCGGGTACGCCGTCGCCGCGACCGACGGCACGATCGGGCACGTGGACCGGGAGGCCGCCCCGCACGGCATGCGGCATCTGGTCGTCGACACCGGCGTCTGGGTGTTCGGCCGCAGCGTCCTGATACCGGCCGGAGTGGTCACCGGCATCGACCCACAGGGGAGGAAGGTCACACTGGCCTGCAGCAGAGCGGACGCGAAGGCGGCGCCCCGCTTCCAGACCGACAGCGAGACGAGGGACCAGGAGTACCTGCGGGCGGTGGGGGACTACTACGACCGGCTGCCGCCGTACGAGACGGCCTCGGTCTGAGCCGGTCACGGGCGCACAGCGCCCGTGACGCTCCCGGCTCGTCAGGGTGCGAAGCTCACCAGGGCAAGAAGACGTGCACGTCCTTGCCGCGGTCGTCGGCCACCACGCTCACCTGGTCGCACAGCGTGTGGATCAGGTGCCAGCCGATGCCCCCGCCGCCGCTGCGCGGATCGAAGGGGCGGGGGGCGGGCTCCGTGCTGCTGGTGTCGTGCAGGACCACATGCACCCCGTCGAAGGTCCGGCGCATCCGCAGCGCGAACGGACCCGGGGCGTACTGGACCGCGTTGGCGGCCAGTTCCGTCACCACCAGCAGGATGTCGTCCCAGTACTCGGGGGCAGAGGGCGGGGCGGAGCGTGCCAGGTCACGCAAGAACTCCTCCGCGGCCAGCCGCGCACCTGTCACGTCGTGCGGCTCGCCCACGAAGCTGTTCGTGCGGCTCGGGATCTCCTCGGAGGTCAGGGCGTCGTCCCCACGCGGCTCGGTTGACATATCGCCTTTCCGGCCCGGGCGTCAGCGAGGGCTGTCGTCAGGGCTGTCGTCCTTTCTCTTGCGTCGCCACTGTTGCGTGTTCCCGAGTGGGCGTGGCCTACGCGTCAGTCCGCGGGCTCACCGGAACACGTTGTCCGAATCGTCCCAGCTCGAAGGTTGGTCCGGGGCGCCCGGCCGCCCCGGACGCCTGCGTGACTGGTACATCGCGTCGATCTCGGAAGCGTAGTGCCGCACGATCTCGTCCCGGCGCAGCTTCATCGACGGCGTGAGCAGCCCGTTGGTCACGTCGAACGCTTCCGGCAGCACCCGGAAGACCCGGATCGACTCCGACGGCGACACGACGCTGTTGGCCGCGGCCACGGCCCGGGCGACCTCCTCCCGCAGCGCGTTCTCCTCCCGGGCCTCCCGCATCTCGCCCTGCAGCGCCAGCCCGGCCCGCCAGTGCGCCAGGAACTCCGGGTCCAGCGTGATCAGGGCGCCGACACAGGGCCGGTTGTCCCCCACGACGACGGCCTGGTGGATGAGCGGGTGCATCCGCAGCCGTTGCTCCAGCGCCAGCGGGGCGACGCTCTTGCCGCTGCTGGTGATGATGATGTCCTTCTTGCGGCCGGTGATGGTCAGATAGCCGTCCGCGTCCAGCCGCCCGAGGTCCCCGGTGGCGAGCCATCCGCCGCGCAGCGCGGCCCGGGTGGCGGCCTGGTCGCCCACATACCCCTGGAACACCGACGGGCCGCGCACCAGGATCTCCCCGTCCTCGGCCACCTGGATCTGCATGCCCGGCAGGGCCTGCCCGACCGTCCCCGACTTCTCCCGGCCGAGCGGCTGCATCGTCACCCCGCCGGCGGTCTCCGTCAGGCCGTACCCGTCATGCACATAGATGCCGATGCCCTCGTAGAAGAGGGTCAGGTCGCGGCTGAGGGAGGAGCCGCCGGACGTCGCGCGCTGCACCCGCCCGCCCAGCGCCGCCCGCAGCCGGCGGTACACCGTGCGTTCGTACAGAGCGTGCTGGATCCGCAGGTCGAAGCCGGGCCCGCGGCCGCGGCCCAGCCGCTGGCGTTCCAGGGCGGCCGCGAAGTCCCGGGCCGTCTCCGCGGCCCGCTCGAACAGTCCGCCGTGGCCCCCCTGCTGCGCCGTGCGCAGGAAGTTCTTGTAGATCTTCTCGAGGACCGACGGCACCGCGTAGAGGTACGTCGGCCGGAAGGTGCGCAGCGCCGACGCCAGCGCCTCCCCGCTCAGATCGCCCTGGTGTCCCATCAGCAGCCCGCCGCGCACGCACAGCCCCTGGATCATCAGCCCGTACACATGCGAGAAGGGCAGGAACGCGAGGACGGAGCCCTGCTCCCCGCGTGGCGCCGCCGTGTGCCCCCAGCCCGCCAGCAGCGTGTCGCAGGGGCCGGCCAGGTTGCGGTGGCTGAGGGCGCAGCCCATGGCGTGCCCGGAGGTGCCCGAGGTGTAGGCGATGACGGCCGTGGAGTCCGGCAGCACGATGCGCCGCATCGAGTCGACCGTGGCGATGGGGATGAACTCCCCGCGGGTCGCCAGCTCCTCCAGGGCGCCGGCGTCCAGCTGCCAGACGTGCCGCAGCAGCGGCAAGGACGCGCACACCGAGCCGACCGTCATGACGCCCTGTTCGTCCTCGACGACCACGGCCACGCAGCCGGCGTCCCGCAGGATCCACTCCACCTGGTCGCGTGAGGACGTCGGGTAGACCGGGACCACCTCGGCGCCCACGGCCCACAGCGCGTAGCACAGGATCGTCCACTCGAACCGGGTGCGCGCCATGATCGCCACGCGGTGGCCCGGAGCGATCCCGGAGGCGATCAGCCCCTTGGCCACGTCCACCACCTGGTCGCGCAGCTCGATCGCCGTCACCTCCTCCCAGGTCGTGGCGACGGGGTCGGCCCGGCGGGCGAGCATCGGCCGGGCCGGCTCGCGGTCCGCCGTCTCGAAGACGCTGTCGGCGAGCCCGCCGGTCAGGGGCGCCACGGCCGGGGGAGCGAGGGCGAGGTCGCGCATGCACTGCTCCTGACGTGTACGGGGTGTGACATTGCCGACGGGTACCGTCATCGGCGGTGCTCGAATGTAGTCGAGTCAGGACCCTTCGGGGTCGGAAAATACGGAAGTGGACCCGCTGATGATCCCGGCGTGATCGGGGGACCCGGACGACATGACTCACATCAGCCCCGATCCCGAACCAGAACGCACCCCCGGTCTGGAGCCCGGCGGCGGTGTGCCGCCGGGCGAGACACCGCCCGCGGAGAGCAGCATGCCGGAAACGCTGCCCCGGGAGACCCACAATCCGACCAAGGGCTGGGCCAAGGCCCCGCTGGCCGTGATCATCGTCATCACGGTGCTGATCGCGGCGTTCTTCCTGGCCTACGCCCTCGTCCTGATCCTTTGAACCCCCGGCCCGAGCAGGGCGGAACGCTTACGTCTGCGTCCGGCGGACGCACTCGGTGACGACGTCCCGCAGACTCCCCGTGCGCTCCATCAGCGCGCGCTGCACCTGGGCGCCGTTGCCCTCCCGCAGCAGTTCCTCGCAGGCCGCGCCGGCCGGCTTAAGGTCGCCCGTACTGTCGAGGGCCTCCCCGACATGGTCCAGCAGGGCACGCACGACGGCCTCGGCGGGCATCCGCCGCATGGTCTCGGGGTGCAGCAGCTCGCCCGAGAGGCCGGACCGGGCGGCCTGCCAGTCGGCCAGCCGCAACAGGCTGACGCTGTGGCCGAGCGGCTCGCGCCCGGCCCGCCACTCGCGCGCGGCCGTCTCCACCAGCCCGCGGACGAGCGTGGCGATCAGCACGGCCGTGCCGGAGTGCAGACAGACGTCCGAGACCCGGAGCTCCACGGTCGGGTACTGCCGAGACAGCCGGGCGTCGAAGTAGATCATCCCGTCGTCGAGGATCGCCCCGGTGGCCACCATGTCCGCGATCAGCCGGTGGTACCGCTCGGCCGAGCCGAAGATCTCGGTCGGGCCGGCCGACGGCCAGCGCAGCCACACCCGGCTGCGGTAGCTGCTGTACCCGGTGTCCTCGCCCTGCCAGAACGGCGAGTTCGCGCTGAGCGCCCGCAGCACCGGAAGCCACGGCCGCAACCGGTCGACGACGGCGACGCCCTCCTCGTCGGACTCCACCGACACGTGCACATGACAGCCCATGACGAGCTGCTCCCGGGTGGCGATGCCGTACTGCTCCGCCATCCACCGGTAGCGCCGGTTCACGCTGACAGCGGGGCTGACGGGCAGCGGTGAGGTGGCGAGCGCCGCCACGGTGCAGCCGATCTCCTCCGCGTGCCGGGCGGCCTCCTTGCGGCACCGGACGATCTCCGCGCGCAGGCTCTCCATGGACGACTGCGGATGGGTGGCGAACTCCAGCATCTGCTCGTGGAGTTCCTTCTCGAAGACGTCCTGATCCGCGTCGACCTTCTCCGCCCGGGCGAGCACCGCTGCGGACAGCGCCCGCGGTTCCCCGGTCTCCGGATCGACCAGGAGGAGTTCCTCCTCCACTCCCACGGTGCGCACTTGATGCCCGCCCTTCTGTGCCCTGCCGCGCCGTACCACCGGGTGTTCCCGGTGGTACGACCCCCAGTGCCCCTCACAGGCGGGTGGGACACCTGCCGGGGCGGCAGGACTTCACATCGCGAACGGCGTCAGCCACACCGTGGCGAGCGGAGGCAGCGTGAGGTGGACCCGGCCGTCCTCCGGCTTGACCGGATCCGGGTTGGTGACGCCGCTGCCGCCGTAGCGTGTGTCGTCGGTGTTGAGGCGCTCCTCCCAGGCGACGACGTCACCCGGCACCCACAGGCCGTAGTCCTGCCGCACCACGGGGGAGAAGTTCGACACCGCCAGCAGCGGGGTGCCCTCGGCGTCGTAGCGCAGGAACGCGAGGACGTTGTCGTCGGCCGAGTCCACCGCCACCCAACGGAAGCCCTCCGGGCGGGTGTCGCACTGCCACAGCGCCGGCATCTCCCGGTAAGCGGTGTTCAGGTCGCGCACCAGATCGCGCACGCCCCGGTGGTCACCCGCCGAGTGGTAGCCGTCGTCGAGCAGCCACCACTCCGGCCCCTGCTCCACCGACCACTCGGCCCCCTGCGCGAACTCCTGCCCCATGAACAGCAACTGCTTGCCGGGGTGGCCCCACATGAACCCGAGGTAGGCACGGTGGGTGGCGCGCCGCTGCCACCAGTCGCCGGGCATCTTCGACACCAGCGCCTGCTTGCCGTGCACGACCTCGTCGTGGGAGATCGGCAGCACGTAGTTCTCGCTGTAGGCGTACACCATCGAGAACGTCATCTCGTGGTGGTGGTACTTGCGGTGCACCGGCTCGTGGGCGATGTACTCCAGCGAATCGTGCATCCACCCCATGTTCCACTTCAGCCCGAACCCGAGCCCGCCGGTGTCGGTCGGCCGGGTCACGCCGCCCCAGGCGGTGGACTCCTCGGCGATCGTGACCACGCCCGGGGCCCGCCGGTACACGGTCGCGTTCATCTCCTGGAGGAACCCCATGGCCGCCAGGTCCTCCCGGCCGCCGTAGGCGTTGGGCTCCCACTGGCCGTCCTCGCGCGAGTAGTCCAGGTAGAGCATCGAGGCGACCGCGTCCACGCGCAGCCCGTCGATGTGGAACTCCTCGCACCAGTACACGGCGTTCGCGACCAGGAAGTTGCGCACCTCGGTGCGGCCGAAGTCGAACTCGTACGTGCCCCAGTCCGGGTGCTCCGCGCGCCGGTCGTCACCGGGCTCGTACAGCGGCTCCCCGTCGAACCGGGCCAGTGCCCAGTCGTCCTTCGGGAAGTGCGCCGGCACCCAGTCCATGATCACGCCGATCCCGGCCCGGTGGCAGGCGTCGACGAAGAACCGGAAGTCGTCCGGCGTGCCGAGCCGGGACGTCGGCGCGTAGAACCCCGTCACCTGGTAGCCCCACGACCCGTGGAAGGGGTGCTCGGCGACCGGCATCAGCTCCACGTGCGTGAAGCCCAGGTCCTTGACGTACGCCGGGAGTTCCTCGGCGAGCTGCCGGTAGGTCAGCCCCGGCCGCCACGACGCCAGGTGCACCTCGTACACCGAGAACGGCGCCTCGTGCACGGGCCTGTCGGCGCGGTGCGCCATCCACTCGGCGTCGCCCCACTCGTAGTGCGAGGCCGTCACGATCGACGCCGTGTTGGGCGGCTCCTCGCAGCGCCGGGCCATCGGGTCGGCCTTCAGGAAGCGGTGCCCGTACCGGGAGTGGATCTCGAACTTGTACGCGGTCCCCTCGCCGACGCCCGGCAGGAACAGCTCCCACACGCCCGAGGCGCCCAGGGACCGCATCGGGAACTGCGTGCCGTCCCAGTGGGTGAAGTCCGTGGCGACCCGCACGCCCTGCGCGTTCGGCGCCCACACCGTGAACCGGGTGCCGCTCACGCCCTCATGGGTCATGGGCTGCGCGCCGAGCGCCGTCCACAGCTCCTCGTGCCGGCCCTCGCGGATCAGGTGCAGATCGAGCTCGCCGAGCGCGGGCAGGAAGCGGTACGGGTCGTGCGTCTCCTGCTCACCGCCCTCGTACGCCACGTGCAGCGAGTAGGCGGGGATCTCATCGAGCGGCAGGACGCCCGAGAACAGGCCGTCGCCCTCCGAGACGAGCGCCGTGCGTCTGCCGTCGATCACCACGCTCACCGCGCGGGCGAAGGGGCGCAGCGCCCGGAACACGATCCCGCCGGGCACCGGGTGGGCACCCAGCAGCGCGTGCGGATCGTGGTGGGCGCCCGCCAGCAGCCGCCCGCGGTCCTCGGTACTCAGGGCGGGGGCGGTCGTGCTCGGGACCGGGCCGGACGGCTCCGGGATTGAGGTGTCGCGCAGGGCCACGGCTCAGTCTCCTCTCACGGCGAGGCGCTCGATCGCCGCCATCGGTACAGGCAGCCAGTCGGGGCGGTGCCGTGCCTCGTACAGCACCTCGTACACGGCCCGGTCCGTCTCATAGGCGCGGAGCAGGCCGTGCTTCTTGCGTGGGTCCCATCCGGCGCGGGCCGCGTAGCCCGCGCAGTAGGCCTCGCGACAGCGGCGGGCCCACTCCGGGCGCCAGGGGCGGCGCTGCCGGGCGGCGTAGTCGAAGGAACGCAGCATCCCGGCGATGTCCCGCACGGGGGAGTGGGCGCTGCGCCGTTCGGAGAGCGGCCGGGACGGCTCGCCCTCGAAGTCGATGACGAACCACTCGCGCCCCGCCCGCAGCACCTGACCCAGGTGCAGATCACCGTGGATGCGCTGGGCGGGCGGCCCGGGGTCGCAGCTGGTGAGCGCCGCGAACGCGGTCCGCAGCCCCGGCACGAACGGCTGGAGCGCGGGCACGCAGTGCGCGGCGGCGTCCAGCCGCTCGGTCATCGCGGCCGCCGTCTGCCCGTTCTCCCCGGGCCCGCCGACGGGGAACGCCGACGCCAGCGCGAGGTGCACCTCCGCCGTGGCCGCGCCCAGCGCCCGGGCCTGGACCGTGAAGTCGTCCCCGGCGGCCAGCGCGTTCAGCCCCAGCGCCCAGCCGTCGGAGGCGTCCCGCAGATACGGCTGGAGCACGCCGAGGGTGGCCTTGAACGGATGGTTCGTCTGGAACCAGGCCACGGGCGCGGGCACGCGGTGACAGCCCTGGCGGGCCAGCGCGCCCGGCACCTCCAGGTCCGGGTTGACGCCCGGCTGGATGCGCCGGAAGACCTTCAGGATGTACTCGTCGCCGTAGACCAGCGAGGAGTTGGACTGCTCTGCGTCCAGCAGCCGCGGCACCAGTCCGGCGGGCACCCGCTGGTCCGGGTCGCAGTCGAAGCGCAGGGGGCCCGCGGTGCCCGGTTGCCGCAGCCGCTCCAGCAGCAGCTGGGCCGACCGGGGGTCGTGCAGCGCGTCGTAGACGGTCAGGCCGGCCAGGGACCCGTCCTGCACCCGCCCGATCAGCGCCCGCCCGAGCCGCGGCGAGGGGTGCTCGCGCACGCCGAGCAGCAGCTGGTAGCAGTCACCGGCCGGGGGAGCACCGCCGGGCGAGGGGACGCCCGTGTGGCCGGCATGACCGGCGTGGACCAGCAGATGCAGACAGCCCGGGAAGAGCTCGGTCATCGACAGCAGGCCGAGCTCGGTGACCGGCCGGTCCTTGCCCGCGAACCAGCGCTGCCGGGGCAGCCAGTCGCGGAGCAGCGCGCCGAGCGACTCCATGGGCTCGGCCAGACGCGGGAGGTCCGGGCGCAGGGATGCGGTCTTCGGCATGGTCACGCCTCCTTGTCTCGGCGCAGGCTCACAGTCGCCGGCCGATGCGGGATGCGACTCGAGTGAGCCGGAACCAGTAGAAGCCGTGGCCCCCGAGGGTCAGCAGGTACGGCAGCTCGCCGATGGCGGGGAAGCGGACCCCGCCGAACAGCTCCACCGGGTGCCGCCCCGCGAACTCGCGCAGGTCCAGTTCGGTGGGCTGCGCGAACCGCGCGAAGTTGTTGACGCACAGGACCAGGTCGTCCTCGTACTCGCGCAGGAACGCCAGCACCGCCGGGTTGGAGGAGGGCAGTTCGGTGTACGAGCCGAGTCCGAAGGCGGGGTTCTGCTTGCGGATCTCGATCATGCGGCGGGTCCAGTGCAGCAGCGACGACGGCGACGACATCGACGCCTCGACATTGGTCACCTGGTGGCCGTAGACCGGGTCCATGATCGCCGGGAGGAAGAGGCGGCCCGGGTCACAGGTGGAGAAGCCCGCGTTGCGGTCGGGCGTCCACTGCATCGGTGTGCGCACCGCGTCCCGGTCGCCGAGCCAGATGTTGTCGCCCATGCCGATCTCGTCGCCGTAGTACAGGATCGGCGAGCCGGGGAGGGCGAGCAGGAGAGCGGTGAAGAGCTCGATGGTGTGCCGGTCGTTGTCCAGCAGCGGGGCCAGGCGCCTGCGGATGCCGATGTTGGCGCGCATGCGGGGGTCCTTGGCGTACTCGGCCCACATGTAGTCGCGCTCTTCGTCGGTGACCATCTCGAGCGTCAGCTCGTCGTGGTTGCGCAGGAACATCCCCCACTGGCAGCCCGAGGGGATGGCCGGGGTCTTGGCCAGGATTTCCGAGACGGGGTAGCGCGACTCGCGGCGTACGGCCATGAAGATGCGCGGCATGACCGGGAAGTGGAAGGCCATGTGGCACTCGTCGCCGCCGCTCGCGTAGTCGCCGAAGTAGTCCACGACGTCCTCGGGCCACTGGTTGGCCTCCGCCAGCAGCACCGTGTCCGGGTACTGCGCGTCGATCTCGCGGCGGACGCGCTTGAGGAACGCGTGCGAGGCGGGCAGGTTCTCGCAGTTGGTGTCCTCGGCCGCGTAGAGATAGGGCACCGCGTCCAGCCGGAACCCGTCGATGCCCAGGTCCAGCCAGAACTTCAGCGCGGCCAGGATCTCCTCCTGGACGCGCGGGTTCTCGTAGTTGAGGTCCGGCTGGTGGGAGAAGAAGCGGTGGAAGAAGTACTGGCCGCGCACCGGGTCGAAGGTCCAGTTCGAGGTCTCGGTGTCGACGAAGATGATCCGGGCGTCCGGGTAGCCCTTGTCGTCGTCGGCCCACATGTAGTAGTCGCCGTAGGGGCCGTCGGGGTCCTTGCGCGACTCCTGGAACCACGGGTGCTGGTCGCTGGTGTGGTTCATGACGAAGTCGATGATCACGCGCATGCCGCGCTGGTGGGCGGCGTCGACGAACTCCACGAAGTCGGCCAGGTCGCCGAACTCGGGCAGCACGGCCGTGTAGTCGGAGACGTCGTAGCCGCCGTCGCGCAGGGGGGACTTGAAGAACGGCGGCAGCCACAGGCAGTCGACGCCGAGCCACTGGAGGTAGTCCAGCTTCGCGGTCAGGCCCCTGAGGTCGCCGACGCCGTCTCCGTTGCTGTCCTGGAAGGAACGGACGAGCACCTCGTAGAAGACGGCGCGCTTGAACCAGTCAGGATCCCGGTCCCTCGCGGGGGTGTCCTCGAAGGTGTCCAGCACGGGCTCGTTCACGGTCATGACGTTCCTGCCCCTGGGGTCGCGTGTGCGGCGGGCGGGGACTGGACGTGAAAGACGTGCGCGGGAGCCCGCCCCGGTTCCAGCCGCACGTAGTTGTTCCTGCTCCAGTGGTAGGTCGCGCCGGTGAGCTCGTCGCGCACCGGCACCGACTCGTGCCAGTCCAGGCCGAGTTGCGGCATGTCGAGCGAGACCGTGCCCTCCTGGGCGTGATGCGGGTCGAGGTTGGCGACCACCACGACGACATCGGATCCGCTGCGCTTGCTGTACGCGATGAGCGCGTCGTTGTCGGTGTGGTGGAAGCGGAGGTTTCTGAGCTGGTGCAGTGCCCGGTGTTCCCGCCGGATGGTGTTGAGGCGGGTGAGCAGCGGGGTGATGGTGCGGCCCTCGCGTTCGGCCGCCGCCCAGTCGCGATGCCGGAGCTGGTACTTCTCCGAGTCGAGGTATTCCTCGCTGCCCTCGCGCAGCGGGGTGTTCTCGCACAGTTCGTAGCCGGAGTAGATGCCCCAGGCCGGTGACAGCGTCGCGGCGAGCACGGCCCGGACCTCGAAGGCGGGACGGCCGCCGTGCTGGAGGTAGGCGTGCAGGATGTCGGGGGTGTTGGGGAAGAAGTTGGGCCGCATGTAGGAGGCGGCCTCACCCGACAGCTCCGTCAGGTACTCGGTCAGTTCCTGCTTGGAGGTGCGCCAGGTGAAGTAGGTGTAGGACTGCTGGAAGCCGATCTGGGCCAGGGTGTGCATCATCGCCGGCCGGGTGAACGCCTCGGCCAGGAAGATCACATCGGGGTCGGTGCGGTTGATCTCGCCGATCACCCGCTCCCAGAACACCACCGGCTTGGTGTGCGGGTTGTCCACCCGGAAGATCCGCACCCCGGCGTCCATCCAGTGCCGCAGCACCCGCACCGTCTCCGCGACCAGACCGTCCATGTCGGCGTCGAAGGCGATGGGGTAGATGTCCTGGTACTTCTTCGGCGGGTTCTCCGCGTAGGCGATGGTGCCGTCGGGGCGGTGGTGGAACCACTCCGGATGCTTCTGCACCCACGGATGGTCCGGTGAGCACTGCAGCGCGAAGTCCAGCGCCACCTCCATGCCCAGCTCCCGCGCCCGCCCGACGAACCGGGTGAAGTCCTCCAGCGTGCCCAGGTCGGGGTGCACGGCGTCGTGCCCGCCCTCCGGCGAACCGATCGCCCAGGGCACGCCGACGTCGTCCGGGCCGGGGGAGAGGGTGTTGTTCCTGCCCTTGCGGAACGTCGTCCCGATGGGGTGGATCGGCGGCAGGTAGACCACGTCGAAGCCCATCGCCGCGATCGCCGGCAACCTGCGGGCGGCGGTGCGGAAGGTGCCGTGGGGCTGCTCGGGCGTGCCCTCCGAGCGCGGGAAGAACTCGTACCACGAGCCGTACAGGGCCCGCTCCCGCTCCACCAGCAGCGGCAGCGGCTCACTGCTGGTCACCAGGTCCCGCAACGGATGCCGCTCCAGGACCGCGTCCACCTCCGGCGTCAGCGCCGCCGCGAGTCTGTCGGCCGTGGGCAGCGAGTCGTCGCGCAAGGCCTCCGCGGCGGCGAGCAGCACCTCGCGGCCGGCTTCCTTCGGCACGCCGGCCGCCGCCCGCTCGTAGAGCTCCGCGCCCTCCTCCAGGACCAGGCCCGGGTCGATGCCCGCCGGGACCTTTATGCCCGCCGTGTGACGCCAGGTGGCCACCGGGTCGCTCCAGGCCTCCACCCGGTACGACCAGCGGCCGACGGCGTTCGCGCTGACCTCGGCGCCCCACCGGTCGCTGCCGGGAGCGAGCTCGCGCATCGGCGTCCACGGGCCGGGACGGCCCTCGGGGTCCTTCAGCACGACATTGGCGGCCACCGCGTCGTGCCCCTCCCGGAACACGGTGGCGGTGACCTCGAACGTCTCACCCACGACCGCCTTCGCCGGCCGGTTGCCGCTCTCCACGGCCGGGCGGACGTCCCGTACCGGGATACGGCCGATGGCCCGGGTCCTACTCATGGTCCTCACCTCCACCGTGCTCGAAAGCCGGGCCGCGGGGCCCGGTTCAGGGGACAAGAAGTGCGGAAAGGGCGCTACCTCCCCGCGGTGGATCTCCGCTCGGCTGCCGGAGGTCTCCGCTCCGCCGCCGAAGGTCTGCGTCTGACCGCCGCGGCCGGACGAGGCCGTTCCACGGGTTCCTGCAGACAGGTGACGTGCTGCTCCTGGAGGCAGGTGATCTGCTGCTCCTCCAGATACGTGACCTGGTTGGTGCGCAGGTACCGCTCGGCCGCGTCCGCCGCCTCCCGTGCGCAGCGCTTGCCCATCAGCACGCAGAGCGTGTAGCCGGAGTCCTCGAACGTGGTCCGCACCGTGCGGTCGTTCGGTGCCGCGAGCATCACGCGTTCCCAGGCCCGGTAACGCCGCAACTGCCGGGCGACTTCGGCTTTGGCGGGTAGCAGCATGGCGCCGATCACCTTTCGGGGCTCGAGGGGCACGGTCTCCCGACGGTCGGACGGCGACCGTGCGCACAGCGGCACGGATTCCGTAACGGCGATCGAGTTCTTCACACATGGTGCACGCGTGACGACGCAGCGTCTTGTTGGATCTTCAACCAGTGGCGGCTCTGCTGCGCCGTTCGGGCCGCCTCGACCGCTCACCTGTGGGCCACACCGCCTCAACCGTGCGCTCGTGTTGCACGAACGGGCTAGCACCCTCAGGCTGAGGGTGACTCAGAAGCGATAGGCGCTCACGTTCCGTGTTCGGGGCTCGCCCGCACTCCGCGGGAGCGAGAAGGAGCTGAGCTTCGCGGTGAGGAGCCGACCGATGAAGACCGCAGTGCCCTGCTACTACCACCTCGACGTGGAAGTCAGCCCGGAACGCGTGGGACAGGTCAGCCGCATTCTGGCCGCTCACCTGAAGTTCTGGGACCTGGACAACCTGGTCCAGCCCGTCTGCGGCGGTGCCGAGATGCTGCTCAAGGCCATCGACGAATACGCCACGGACAAGAACACGTCGATCGAGATGTGGTGGAACGGGCAGCACCTGATCACCGCCATCGGGGACAACGACCGTGCCCTGCGCCCGGACCAGGAGCTCCGTGGCTGCCTGGAGCACCTCGCGGCGATGAGCGACGGCTGGGGCTGCTGTGCGACCGAGACCGGCAGCAAGGTCATCTGGTTCTCGCAGCGTGCCCGCGCCGGTGAGCGCGTCCCGCTGGTGCCGACCGCTCCCGCGCCGCGGGAGAGCGAGGGTCTCGACGTGCCCCGCGAGGAGCGCGTCGCGCAGCTCGCCGGACCGGCCAGTACTCCGGGCGACGTCCTGGAGGACGCCCGGTGACGCGCCGGCAGACTCGGAAAGGGGTGTCCGCCTGGAGCGGGCGCCCCTACCCGCTGGGTGCGGCCTACGACGGGGAGGGCACCAACTTCGCGCTCTTCAGCGAGGTCGCCGAACGCGTCGAGCTGGTCCTCGTGGACGACGACGGCAGGCACACCCAGGTGCCGCTGAACGAGGTCGACGGCTTCGTGTGGCACGGCTACCTCCCCGGCGTCGGCCCCGGCCAGCGCTACGGCTACCGCGTGCACGGGCCGTGGGCCCCGGCCGCGGGGCACCGCTGCAACCCGGCGAAACTCCTGCTCGACCCGTACGCCCGTGCGGTGGACGGACAGATCGACAACCACCCCTCGCTCTACGAGCGCAACCCCGACGGCCCCGACCCGGCCGACAGCGCCGGGCACACCATGCTCGGCGTCGTGACCGACCCGGCCTTCGACTGGGGCGACGACGCCCGGCCCTGCCGGCCCTACGCCGACACCGTGATCTACGAGGCGCACGTCAAGGGCATGACCCGCACCCATCCCGAGGTGCCCGGGGAACTCCGGGGCACCTACGCCGGGCTGGCGCACCCCGCGGTGGTCGAGCACCTGACCTCCCTGGGCGTGACGGCCGTGGAGCTGATGCCGGTCCACCAGTTCGTCCACGACGGGGTGCTGCACGACCGCGGCCTGGCCAACTACTGGGGCTACAACACCATCGGCTTCTTCGCGCCCCACAACGGCTACGCCGCCCACGGCACCCGCGGGGGCCAGGTCGCCGAGTTCAAGCAGATGGTGAAGACCCTGCACGCGGCCGGACTCGAAGTGATCCTCGACGTGGTCTACAACCACACCGCCGAGGGCAACGAGAGGGGCCCCACGCTGTCCTTCCGGGGCATCGACAACTCCTCGTACTACCGCCTGGTCGACGGCGACTGGGAGCACTACTACGACACCACCGGCACCGGCAACAGCCTGCTGATGCGGCACCCCTACGTCCTTCAGCTGATCATGGACTCGCTGCGCTACTGGGTGACCGAGATGCATGTCGACGGCTTCCGCTTCGACCTCGCGGCGACGCTCGCCCGGCAGTTCCACGAGGTGGACCGGCTGTCGGCGTTCTTCGACCTCATCCAGCAGGACCCGGTGATCAGCCGCGTCAAACTGATCGCCGAGCCGTGGGACGTCGGCGAGGGCGGCTACCAGGTGGGCAACTTCCCGCCGCTGTGGTCGGAGTGGAACGGCATGTACCGCGACGCGGTCCGCGACTTCTGGCGCGGCGAGGACCACACCCTCGGCGAGTTCGCCTCCCGGCTCACGGGCTCCTCCGACCTGTACCAGCACAGCAGGCGCCGGCCCCGCGCCAGCGTCAACTTCGTCACCGCGCACGACGGCTTCACCCTGCGCGACCTCGTCTCGTACAACGACAAGCACAACGAGGACAACGGCGAGGACAACCAGGACGGCGAGAGCACCAACCGGTCCTGGAACTGCGGCGCCGAGGGCGCGACCCGCGACCCGTCCGTCAGGGAGCTGCGCACGCGCCAGCAGCGCAACTTCCTCGCCACGCTGCTGCTGTCCCAGGGGATCCCGATGCTCTCGCACGGCGACGAACTCGGGCGCACCCAGGGCGGCAACAACAACGCCTACTGCCAGGACAACGAGATCTCCTGGATCGACTGGCGGCTCACCGAGGAGCAGCGCGACCTGCTGGAGTTCACCCGGTACCTCATCCGGCTGCGCACGGGACACCCCGTACTGCGCCGGCGCCGCTTCTTCCTCGGCGAGACCCTGACCCGGGCGGACCAGCCGCTGCCCGACCTGATGTGGCTGGCGCCGGACGCCCGCGAGATGACCGACGACGACTGGCAGCGCGGCGACGCGCACTCCGTCGGCGTCTTCCTCAACGGCGACGCCATCGCCGAACCCGACCCGTGGGGCCGCCCGGTCGTCGACGACTCGTTCCTGCTGCTGCTCAACAGCCACTGGGAGCCGGTCGACTTCCGCCTTCCGAAGGCCTCCTACGGCGAACGGTGGACGGCCCTCATCGACACGGCCGACCCGGAGGGCACACCCGACGAGGCGGAGCACAAGGCGGGGACGGGCCTCACTGTCGACGCCCGCAGCCTGGTCCTGCTGTCCCGGCCGTCACGGGCGGCGCGCGGGACGGAATGAGGGGAGCGGCCCGGGCCGGCGCTCGTGGAGCGGGCCCGGGTCAGCGCTCGCGGCGCGCGGTCACCGTGAACTGCGCGCCGTCGTGGTCCCGCAGCACCGCCTCGTCGCTGCTCTGGGACAGGACGCTGCCGCCGTGCAGTTCCGCCGCGCGGGCGCAGCCCTCCACGTCGTCGACGGAGAAGTGCACCTGCCAGTGCGGCCGGATCGCGGGGTCGGGGGCCGCCTCCAGGGCGCCGGACTCGATCCGGGCCACCACGTCCCCGCGGCTGCGCAGCACCACCTCCCCGCCCTCGTAGTGGACCTCGCAGCAGCCGGGCCGCTCCGTCGCCCATTCGAGGATCTCGCCGTAGAAGATCGCCGCGTCGAAGGCGTCACGGGTGTGGAGCGTGATGAAGGCCGGCTGGGCGTTGCGCCAGGTCTCCCAGTCGGTGAAGAGGTCGCCCTCCCAGATGCCGAAGGTCGCCCCGTCCCGGTCGGCCAGCAGCGCCGCCCGCCCCGGCGGCAGGGAGATCGGACCGACCGCGACCGTGCCCATGCGCTCCTGCACCCGCGCGACCGCCGCGTCCGCGCTGCGCACCGCGAAGTACGGCGTCCACGCCACGGCCATCTGCCACATGGCCGCCACCCCCGCGATCCCGGCCACCGGCGAGCCGTCGACCAGCGCGATCCGGAACCGGTCGCCGAGCTTGGCCGGCCGCCACTGCCAGCCCAGCACGGCGCCGTAGAACTCCTCGGTCGCCTGGACGTCACGGCTCGTCAGGCTGACCCAACAGGGCGCGCCGAACACGGACTGTGATGAGACGACGTCCTTGGTGCCGGAGGAGGTGGGCATCTCGTGGTTCATGGCAGTCGCGTCCTGATCTCGTCGGCCTGGCAGCCACCGGAGGATTGACACCAGTGTCCAACCGGAACCCCTGTGGGCGCCTGCCGAGTACCCCGGCGGGGGCGCCGAAACGGCGTCCGGCCTGGTCCGCCCCGGTGGCACCGGGCGGGCCGAGTGACGACGATGGATGGGACAGACACTGCGTCAAGGTACTCAAGCACCCGCTGGGGCCTCCGGCGCAGCGGCGCACCGGACCCGGAGGTGACCATGCCCACGGACGGAGGCTCGGATCGGATCGTCGCGCTGCAGGAGGAGGTCCAGCAGCTGAAGGAGGCGGTCGCCTCCCACGCCGTCGTGGACCAGGCGATCGGCATGGTCGTCGCGCTCGGCCGGATCTCCCCCGACCAGGGGTGGGCCGTGCTGAAGGAGGTCTCCCAGCACACCAACATCAAGCTGCGCAACGTCGCGGAACTGATCCTCGTCTGGGGGCGCACGGGCGTGATGCCCGAGGAGATCCGGGCCGCCCTGGAAGAGGCCCTGGATCGCGCCGGACCGACGCAGATCCCGGGCTCGCCGCCACAACTGTGATCCCCGGCGGCGCCCGCTTTCACCGGGCCTCGGCCAGCAGTTCCTCACGCAGATGGGCGAAGCAGCTGCTGAGCAATCGGGAGACGTGCATCTGTGAGATGCCGAGCTGCTCCGCGATGCGGCTCTGCGTCATGCCCTTGAAGAACCGCAGATAGAGAATGATCCGCTCGCGCTCCGGCAGTGCCTCGAGACAGGGCCTGACGGCGACGCGGTTGACGACGGTGTCGAAGGCCGGGTCGGGCCCGCCGATCGCGTCCCCGAGGGCGTACCCGTCGGTCCCGGGCATCTCCGCCTCCAGCGACAGCGCGGAGAAGCACTCCAGGGCCTCCATGCCGGTGCGCACCTCGCCCTCGGTGAGCTGGGCGTACTCGGCGATCTCGGCGATCGTGGGGGAGCGCCCCGGGGTGGTCTGCGCCAGCTCCTTGGAGGCGTGCCGCACCCGGTTGCGCAGGTCCTGGACCCGGCGGGGCACGTGCAGTGTCCACATGTGGTCACGGAAGTGGCGCTTGATCTCGCCGGTGACCGTCGGTACCGCGTACGCCTCGAAGGCGTTGCCGCGGGCCGGGTCGTAGTGGTCGACCGCCTTCACCAGGCCGAGAGCCGCCACCTGGTACAAGTCCTCCAGGGCCTCGCCACGGCCCCGGAAGCGGACGGCGATCCGCTCGGCCATGGGGAGCCAGGCCTCGACAAGCTCGTCCCGCAGGGTTTTGCGCTCGGGCCCCTCGGGCAGCCGCGCGAGGCGCGCGAACGCCGCGGCGGTGTCGGGGGCGTCGTCGTGGGGGTGCGTTCGGGTGCTGCCGGCGATACGCATGGTGCGTACCTCCCTGAGCAGGTGCTGAGTATGGACAGACACCGTGGGAAACGCGGCCTCGGACTTCTCGGAAAAGCACCGGGGGCCCGGGCGGCCGGCTCCCCACGCACGTGCCTCCTGTCCGAAGCACTAGTAATTCAGACAATACGGCATTTGGGGGACGTGGGCGCTCTCGCGGTCGCGGCAATTCCGGGGCGCCTCCTGACCTCGCTCGACCTCACCCCGGGCCGATCGGCTCTGCCGCAGAGCCGATCGGCCGCATGGAGCGGAGACCTTCCCCGACGAGCCGGCCGACGCGCTCGCCGGCGTCCGGCGGCCGATCCGGCGGCGCCTACGACGGCAGCCGCCCGGCCCGCGGCCCCCCGGCGGGCCGCCGACGCCCTGCACGGGCTCCTTCTCGGCACCCCTCACCACTTCCGGGTCCTGTTCGTCGCGGCCGCGCTCGGCGTCACCCTGGCCTCGGCCGCTGGGCTGTCCGGCCCATGGATCTTCACTCGTGGAAGTGATGTGCGGCACGCCGGTGCAAGCGCTTTCTCCGTCCGGTTCCGGATAATTGCTGGGCACGGCTTGATCACCGATCAAAAAGGATGAACTGCCTGGCCACAGCGCATTCTGCTCATTTGACAGTGCGCTGAGACCACAGATAGGAAGCAGCTTCAGAGGTCGAGAGGGTGCAGCGTGTACGAGCCGAACGTGGTCGGGGACTGGCAGGAGTACGACGAGCATGCCGGTCTGCGCGTCCGCGTCCACCGTCTGGAACTGGCCGAGCCGCCCCGCGGCCGGGACGACGCCGCCGACGGGCTGACGTACTTCTGCCTCCGGGTGACGGTCGAGAACCGCGGCAACCGCCATCTCGGCGTCCACCTCGAGGACGGCCAGATCGACGTCCGGCTCGGCCCGGACGGGGAGAGCGCCTTCATCGACTGGCGCAACTCACAGTTCATCGAGGGCTTCGACGTCTATCCGCTGCGCCGGGCCACCGCCGTGCTCTACGCGGCGGGTGCCGAGGCCGCGTTGAGCCTCGTCGACGTCCAGGTGCAGTTGCGCGTCGAGGAGGAGTGGACCGAGCGCCGGCTGTGGGCGGGCGGCATCGGGGCGCACGAGGGAGCCGTCGGCGGCCAGCAGGGCGCGGTGCGGGACAGCCTGGCGCACCAGGTGAGCGTCTTTTTGCGGGACCAGGCGGAGGAAGGCACCGCCTGATCCGGCGTCAGGGCGTCGCGGAGGTCAGTGCGGGATGCCGTCGATGATCTCGCGGGCACCCTGTCGCAGCAGGGCCACGGCGACCGAGGTGCCGAGCGTGGCCGGGTCGAGGCGGCCCGCCCACTCGTGGGCGTTCAGCCGCGTCTTGCCGTCCGGGGTGAACACACAGGCCCGCAGGGACAGTTCGCCGCTGCGGTCCACCTGCGCGAACCCGGCGATGGGGCTGTTGCAGTGTCCCTGGAGCACATGCAGGAACATGCGCTCGGCGGTGGTCTCCCGGTAGGTGTCCGGGTCGCCGAGACCGCTCACCGCGTCGATCAGCGCGGCGTCGTCCTCGCGGCACTGCAACGCCAGGACACCCGCGCCGATGGGCGGCATCATCGTCTCGGTCGAGAGGGTCTCGCTGATCACGTCCTCACGGCCGATGCGCTCGAGGCCGGACACCGCGAGCAGCAGGGCGTCCGCCTCCCCGGCGGCCAGCTTCGCCAGACGCCGGTTGGCGTTGCCGCGGAACGGCACGCACTCCAGGTGCGGATGCGTGGCGGCCAGCTGGGCGACGCGGCGCACCGAGGAGGTGCCGATCCGCGTCCCGGCCGGCAGCTCGTCCAGGGTCAGCCCGCCCGGGTGGATCAGGGCGTCACGGATGTCGTCCCGCTTGAGGAACGCGGCGAACACCGTCCCCGCCGGGAGCGGCCGGTCGGCGGGCACGTCCTTCACGCAGTGCACGGCGAGGTCGGCCTCGCCGGCCAGCAGCGCCGCGTCGACCTCCTTGGTGAACGCGCCCTTGCCCTCGACCTGGGAGAGATCGCCCATCCACTTGTCGCCGGTGGTCTTCACCGGTACGACCTCGGTGCGCACTCCGGGATGGGCGGCGGCCAGCTCGGCCCGGACGCGCTCCACCTGGGCGAGGGCCATGGGGGAGTCGCGGGAGACGATACGAATCAGTTCGGGGACGGACATGCGGCCACGATAGACCCTTTCGCGGGGGCGTTCGTGCCGTACCTCCTCCGACTGCCGGGCGTCGGGCGTCAGTTCGGAACGGGTGGATCACGCGGCGGAGACCCGGTCCGGCCGGAGGTCCGGACCGGGCCCGCAGGCGTCAGGCGTACGGATCGAAGGCGATGCCGGAGGGCTTGGCCGACGCCAGATGGTTGGCGAAGCCGGCGTCCTTCAGGCCGAAGTTGGCGCTGCCGAAGTTGTGGGACGTGAGCTTGTCGCGCACCCCGGCCGGGTAGCCGTTCCAGCCGACCAGCGCCGGGTACTGCCAGGTGCGCTTGTGGTTCTCCGGCGGTTCGTCGTTGGCGTTGGCCGCCCGGAAGCAGTGCGTGCTGATGCCGTCCTTGTGGTAGACGATCTTCGCGTGCGTGCCGTCGAAGCGGATCGCGGACGCCGCGTGCACGGTGAACGAGCCGTGGTTGGACGTCGACACGTACTTGACCTGGTTGTCCTGCACGAACACGGCGACGTGCTCGAAGTCGTGCCGGTGGCCGCCGATGCTGCTCCCGGCCACGGCCTGGTCCTTCTCGAAGTAGAGCGCGTACAGGATCGCGCACCAGCCGTTGTTGCACTTGGAGCGCGCGTAGCCGTTGGTGTTGTCGAGGTCCGAGGCGTCCCGGCAGTTGCCGTTCAGGGCGCCGGTCGGATTGAGCCCGCCGTTCACGGTGCCGTCCGGTCCGATCGCGGGCGTGGAGTAGCAGCCGTCGGTGTCGTAGTCGTAGGCGGGCTGGTACGTCTGCTCCAGCGTGTCCGCGTTGGCGGGCAGCGCCGAGGGCGGGGCCGCGTAGGCCGTGGCGGGGACCGCGAGGACGAGGGCGGCGGCACCGGCCGCTCCGGCGAACCATCTCCTGCGGTGGTGGGCGAACGGGCGTGACGACACTGCGTCCTCCTCGGTCCGGGCGCAGCCCAACGGCTGTGGGGGAAAGGGAGGTTCAGCTTCCAGGCTGAACGCGTCCATGCCAAGAGGGGTGGCGGGTCTCAACGGTGAATCACAGACCAACAGTTGGCCGTCGGCCGCCGTTTCAGGCCAGGTCGTCCGGGATGTCGGCCGCCGCGTCCTCGGGTGCCAGGTCGGGCCGGAGCCGCAGCCAGGACGGCTGCCTCAGCATCCCCTCCCGGGTGCGGGTGCTGTAGCGGACCTCGCCGACCAGGCGGGGCAGGACCCAGTGCGCACCCGGAGCGCGCGGGGCGGGATCGAAGGGGCACACGTCGGTCGCGGCGGCCCGCAGCAGCCCGGCCAGTTCCGTGCGTTCGGCCTCGCTCCAGCCGGTGCCGACGCTGCCGACGTAGCGCAGCCGTCCGGCGGCACGCTGCCCGACCAGCACCGCGCCGGGCAGGCCGGTGAGCCGCCCCTTGCCCGGCTGCCAGCCGCCGACCAGGACGTCCTCGGTGCGCATGTTGCGGATCTTGATCCAGGCCCGGGAGCGGACGCCCGGCTCGTACACCGAGTCCAGCCGCTTGCAGACCAGGCCCTCCAGACCGTGCTCCCGGGTGGCGCGCAGGGCTTCGGCGCCGTGTCCGACGAGGGCCCGCGGGGTCGACCAGGAGGGGCCGGAGAGGCCGAGGTCCTCCAGCGTCGCGCGGCGTCGTACGTAGGGGACCCTGAGGAGGGATTGGCCCTGCAGGTGCATCACGTCGAACAGCACGAGATGGACCGGGACCTCCGCGGCCCGCCGGGCGGCCCTCGCGGGTGCGTGCGCCAGACCCATCCGGGACTGGAGCAGCTGGAAACTGGCGCGGCCCTGGTCGTCCAGCGCCATGATCTCGCCGTCCAGCACGGCGGATGTGGTGCCGAGCGCGGTGCCCAGCGGCCGGAGTTCGGGGTAGGCGGCCGTGATGTCGTCCCCGGAGCGGGCACGCAGCCGTACGCTGCCGTCCCCGGGCAGATAGACCACCACGCGCTGGCCGTCCTGCTTGGTCTCGTAGGCCCAGCGCGTGTCCTGCGCGGCGGGCGGCAGGGTGCCGGACGTGGCGAGCATGGGCGGGATCAGCGGCAGGTCCACGGGTGAGGTGTCGACGAGCCGGCCGGCGCTCACGCGTGTTCGCGGCCTGTTTCCCCTGAACGGCGCCCCGCGACGATTTAGTTGAGTTACGCAACGAGATGGTAGTCTGGTGCTCATGTCCACACCACTGCTCCCCGGCGCCCCCTCCCCGGAAGTGATCGAGATCGAGCGCGCGCTCACCCGCATCACCTACCTGAGCACGCGCGCCCGGCAGCACGACCGGCTGATGGCCCTGGCGGGGGTGCCGCTGGACCGTGCCGCCGTCGCGCTGCTCCGGCAGATCGCCGACTCCGAGCCGCTGCGGCCCGGGGAGCTCGCCGTCCGGCTGGGCGTGGAGGCCTCGCACGTCACGCGCACGGTGCAGCAGTTGCAGAAGTCCGGGTACGTCACCCGCGTCCCCGACCCGGACGACCGCCGCGCCCAGCGCATCGAACTCACCGACGCCGGCGGCGAGGCCATCGCCAAGGTCCGCGACGCCGGGGTCCGCGGCATGCAGCTGGCCCTCTCGGACTGGTCGCCCGAGGAGCTGCGCCACCTCGCGACGCTCTTCCACCGCATGGTCGACGACTTCCTCGCCCACTCCGTCGACGA